>JBIJCJ010000050.1:0-19870 GCA_044344765.1 Pirellulales bacterium
TGCTGGGAAGCCCGAAGCGCAAGCTGAGGGAATACGCTCCGCCTCTCGAAAAACCACCCGCATTCCCTCGGCTCGCGCCTCGGGCTTCACGGCACCGACACACCGCCCCGACACCGGTGCAACGCCCTCGCCCCACCGGCACCGGCGTTTCACACCGGCACCGGTGCAACGCCCTCGCCCCACCGGCACCGGCGTTTCACACCGGCACCGGTGCAACGCCCTCGCCCCACATACACCGGCTTTCCACCTCAACCCCGGGCATCCTTCCGTTGCTGGGAAGCCCGAAGCGCAAGCTGAGGGAATACGCTCCGCCTCTCGAAAAACCACCCGCATTCCCTCGGCTCGCGCCTCGGGCTTCACGGCACCGACACACCACCCCGGCACCGGTGCAACGCCCCGACTGCGACCGCCTCCGGGTGCGGCCCCCCTTTCCCGACACGGCCCAGCGGCTACGATTCCGTCATGAACACTCCCCAGCCAGCCTGCGATCTGACCGCCAAGAAGTGCGTGCCCTGCGAAGGGGGCGTGCCCCGCTACTCGACCGCCGAGGCCGAGGCACAGATCGCCGCCCTTCCCGCCTGGCGGCTGACCCACGACGGCACCCGGATCCGCCGTGACGTGAAGCTCAAGCACTTCCGCGAGGCCGTGAAGCTGGTCAACAACGTTGCCGCGCTCGCCGAGCGCGAGCAGCACCATCCCGACCTCCACGTCGAGGGCTACCGCAACGTGTGGATCGAGATCTTCACGCACGCGATCGGCGGCCTCTCCGAGAACGACTTCATCCTCGCGGCCAAGATCGATCAATTAGCGCCGGCATGAACGCCGCTTTCCGGGACGCCCGCACATGAACACGGCGCCCGAGTCGTCCGGCACGGTCGCGATGCTCGCCTCCGCCCTCCGCCTCGAAGAGCCGCTTCGTCGCGGGCCATATGCGGCCATCGGCTTCGGCCTCATGGCCGTCAAATACCTCGTCGAGGCCGGGCTGGTCTGGGCCTTCACGGCCCGTCTCTATCAGCCGCTCGACTTCCTCAACCCGCTGCTCGGCGTCCGGGAGAAATACTTTCAGCCGCCCGCGCCCGATTGGCTGGGATGGACGATCGTGATCTGGTCGATCCCGTTCCTATGTATCGCCACCACGATGAGCGTTCGCCGCGCACTCGACGCGGGAGTCGGGCCGTGGATGGGGTTGTGGATCTTCGTGCCCGGCATCAACTTCGCGCTCATGCTCGTGCTCTGCCTGATGCCGTCTGCCCCGCGTCCCATGGCCGTGATCCGCGCGGCCGAGGTTCGCGCCGCCCACTCGATCCGCAGCAGCCTGCTCGGTGCTGTGGCGGGGGCGGGCGTCGGCCTCGTGATGCTCGCCTTCAGCGTCTACATGCTGCGCGACTACGGATTCGGCCTGTTCATGGGCTCGCCCCTGCTCGTCGGCGCGATCGCGGCCTGGCTCTACAACCGCCCCGTCCGCCGCGGCATCGGTGGCAGCCTCCTTGTCGCCCAACTGGCGATTCTCCTCTGCGGCGCCTTTCTGATGCTCTTCGCCCTCGAGGGTCTCGTCTGCCTGGTGATGCTCTATCCGCTCGCGGCCGTCATGGCCCTCGTCGGCGGCCTGGTGGGCTACACGATCGCCACCCTCGCACCGGGTCGGCCGGCTTCGCTCGGCGTGCCACTGATCCTCCTGCCGCTGATGATGGGGGCCGAGCAACTGTATCGGCAGGTGCCGACCTACGAGGTCCGCACCTCCGTGGAGATCGACGCCCCGCCGGAGGCGGTCTGGCCGCACGTCGTCGGCTTTTCCGAACTCCCCGCCCCACCGGCCTGGTACTTCCGCCTCGGGATCGCCTACCCGAAGCGGGCCACGATCGACGGCGCCGGCGTGGGTGCCGTTCGGCACTGCGAGTTCTCGACCGGTGCGTTCGTCGAGCCGATCACAGCCTGGGATCCGCCCCGGCGGCTGGCCTTCGACGTCGCCTCCCAGCCGCCCCCGATGCACGAACTCAGCCCCTATCGACACGTCCACCCTCCGCATCTCGACGGCTACCTGCGGTGCCGCCGCGGCGAGTTCCGTTTGCTGCCGCTGGCCGACGGCCGCACGCGGCTCGAGGGCAGCACATGGTATGAGTACGAGATCTACCCGCAGGCCTATTGGACGCTCTGGTCCGACCTCCTCATCCATCGCATCCACGGCCGCGTACTCGACCACATCAAACGATCGAGCGAAGGCGTGAACGGCGGCCTCTGACGACTGGGGCGACAGTCTCCGACCGTCGTTGCCTTCCCCCTTGTAGCGGCGGTCTCCGACCGTCGTTGCCGCCACCCGGATTTCGGCGGTCAGAGACCGCCGCTACAAGAACAACGGCGACCGCCGCTCGAAAGCGGCCTTCAGCCGCCGCAGTAGTCGATGGCCCGGGCGATCTCGCTCTTGAGATCCTTGCGGGCCACGATCCGGTCGATGAACCCGTGCTCGAGGAGGAACTCGCTCGTCTGGAAGCCCTTGGGCAGCTCCACGCGAATCGTCGCCTTGATGGTCCGCGGGCCGGCGAAGCCGATCAGGGCCCGGGGCTCCGCGAAGCACAGGTCGCCGAGCGAGGCGAAGCTCGCCGCGACACCGCCCATCGTCGGATTGGTGAGCACGGAAATGAACAGGCCGCCGGCCTGCGAGTAGCGGGCGAGCGCCGCCGACACCTTCGCCATCTGCATCAGCGAGAGGATGCCCTCGTGCATGCGGGCGCCGCCGCCGGAGGCACTGATGATGATCAGCGGGAGCTTCTCCACCGTGGCCCGCTCGACGAGCCGCGCCAGCCGCTCGCCCACGACGCTCCCCATGCTTCCCATGATGAACGACGAGTCGGTCACGCCGCAGGCCACGCGGCGGGCGCGGATCATGCCGCTGCCGGTGATGGCCGCGTCGGAGAGACCCGTCCGCTTCTGCTCGGCCACGATTCGTTCGGCGTAGGGCTTCTTGTCACGGAAGCCGAGCGGGTCGGTCGGCCGCAGGTTCGCGTCCCACTCCTCGAAGGTGCCGGCGTCGAGGAGCTGCGCGATCCGCTCGTTGGCCGAGACGTACCAATGGAACCCGCACTGCGGGCAGACGTTGAGCAGTTCCTCCGCCTCCTTGCGGTAGATCGTCGCCCCGCAGCCGCCGCACTTGAGCCACAAACCTTCGGGCACGCCGCGCTTTTCACGCGGTCCGCGAACCGGGCCGCGGTCCGCGCCGGCGTCGCGCTCCGGGCCGGGGGCCTTCTCGCGGGCGGCGGGGCCGATCACTTCGGCAGGGCTGGCTGTCGTGCTGCGGCGTTCCATGCTCGTTCTTCCGTGTCAGGGCGGCGACCGCCCCGGCTTCTGGCCGCAGTGTAGCCCGCAGGCGGCCGCCGCTGCTGCGCCGATACGGGCTGCCCGCCGACAAAATCGTCCCTGACACTTCCCGGCTTTGGTCGAACGCCGAAAAACGCGGGTTTTCCACGGTCAGCACCCGCCGCATCCCACCGCGGGGAAACGGCTTCCGAGTCCGTCAGCCCGCGGTCGTCTGCATCCGGCGGCGGAGGGATGGCTGCCACTGGGCCGCGACGGGAAGGACGTCGACCGGCGGCCGCTCGCCGTCGATGTGCCACAGATCGCCCATCGACTTCCCCGACACGAGCCAGCCGACGATCCGGTCGAGCGGCTGCGGCACGACCAGGGCCACCCGCCCTGAGGGGTGCCGCCGCACCAGCTTCTCGAGCGCCGCCTCCACCCGCTCGCAGGCCTCCTCGAGCAGTTCGCCCTCCGGCGGCGCCACCGCCCAGGGGTTGTCCTGCCACTGCCGATGCAGCCGCGGCTGCTTCCGGCGGATCTCGTCCACGAGCATCCCCTGCCACAGGCCTTGGTCGAGGTTGTGCAGGGCGGCGATCCGGCGCGGCCGCAGACCGCAGGCGGCGCCGACGATCCGGCTAGTCTCGATGGCGCAGGCGCTCCCCGACGTGTAAAGGGCGTCGGGCAGGTCGGCCGCGAGCAGCTCCCCGGCCCGCGCCGCATCGGCACGGCCGACGTCGCACAGCGGAATGTCGAGGGTGCCGCGAATCCGGCCCTGCCGGTCGTAGTCGGTGGCACCGGAACGGATCACGATCAGGTGGTCGGGCACGGGAAGTGGAGGTCTCCAGGAGGAATCGGCACGGCCCTGTCAGGCCGCGTTCCGCGCGATCGCCTCGAGTTCGGCGATGGCGCGGGAGTAGTCACGAGAACGAATCACGGCACTGCCGGCGACGATCAGTTCGGCACCGGCGGCGGCCACCGGCCCGATGGTGTCGGCCGCGATACCCCCGTCGACGCCGAGGCGGAAGGCGGCTCCGGTGCGGCTGCGAATCTCGGCCAGACGGGCCAGCTTCTCGATGGCCACGGGATTGAACCGCTGCCCGCCGTAGCCGGGCTCGACGCTCATCACGAGTACGCCGTCGCAGGCGTCGAGATAGGGCTCGATCCGCGCGACGGGCGTGTCGGGGCTGATGGCGAGGTGCGCCCGGGCACCGAGCGACGAGATCGCCTCCAGGGCCCGCCGCGGTTCGGTCAGACCTTCCACGTGCACGGTCACGATGTCGGCCCCGAGCTTCACGTAGTCGGCCAGCGACCGCTCCGGCTCCTCGACCATGAGGTGCACTTCGATCGGCACCTTGGCGGCCCGCCGAACGGCCTCGACGACCACCTGGCCGTAGGTGAGCTGGGGCACGAACCGGCCGTCCATGACGTCGAGATGCAGGGCGGCGGCGCCGGCCGCCTCCAGCCGCTCCACCTCGCGGGCCAGATGCCCGAAATCGCACAGCAGCAGTGCGGGCAGCACCACGGGGCCGTGGGACTCCAACGTCGCCGTGACCTGATCGAAGGCGTGTCCAGCCGGAGCGTTCACGTGCATGCGAAAGGGCGTTCGGCCCCGAGCAGCCATGCTCGAGCGCCAGGACCACATTCTACCACGGCCCGCCCGAAGACCCCGCAAAAACAGGACCCGAGGACATCGCAAATGCTTGACAAGCAACGACTTCCGTCGTTTTTCGAGAGCATCCCAAGTGGCCCCCAGGGCTGGAGCGGCGGTCTCTGACCGTCGTGCAAACATCCCACGGAATGGATCGCGTCACCCCCGGGCTTCCGCCCGGGGCTTTTGGGCGGAACGCGCGAGGACGATCCAGGCCGAAAAAGGGGACATTCTCCATTTGCCGGTCGCCGCAGGCGACACGGCCCCGGCCAAAGGCCGGGGTCTCCAGACAAATGGTGAATGTCCCCTTTTTCTTACGCCTGCCGGGGCTTCAGCGGTGCGCCAGGAGCCAGGCCAGCAGGCCCTTCTGCACGTGCATCCGGTTGGCGGCCTCCTCCACGACCACGCTCTGCGGGCCGTCGATCACCTCGTCGGTGACCTCCTCGCCGCGGCGGGCCGGCAGGCAGTGCATGAACAGCGCGTTCGGGCAGTGCCGCATGAGCGCCGGATTCACCTGATACGGGGCGAACGCCCGCAGCCGGTCCGCCCGTTCCTGCTCCTGCCCCATGCTCGCCCAGACGTCCGTGTAGACCACCGCGGCGTCCTTGACGGCGGCCACCGGGTCTTCGGTCTCCACCACGTCGGCCTCGGGAAGCAGCGTGCGGAGATGCGTGCGGAAGGCGTCGTCGAACTGATAGGCCCGCGGCGCCGCGAGCACGAACCGCATCCCGAGCTGCCCGCACAAGACCGCCAGCGAACGGGCCACGTTGTTGCCGTCGCCTACGAATGCCAGCGTCAGCCCCGCCACCCGGCCCACCCGCTGCCGGAGCGTGTAGATGTCGGCCAGCGCCTGGCAGGGATGGCAGTAGTCGGAGAGGCCGTTGATCACCGGCACGCTCGACACCGCGGCCAGTTGCACGATCGTGGCGTGGGCCTTCGAGCGGCAGACGATCGCATCGACGTATTCGCTGAGCACGCGGCCGAAGTCGGCGATCCCCTCGCGTGACGAGGCGAAGCCCGTGTCGGCCCCCATGAACAGGCTCGTGCCGCCGAGGTGAGCCATCGCCGCCTGGAAGCTGACCCGCGTCCGCAGGCTCTGCTTCTCGAACACCAGCGCCAGCACCCGCCCGGGCAGCAGGGCGTCGCGGCGGCCCGCCTCGTGCTTCTCCTGGAGGTCGCGCGAGATCGCGAACACCGCCTCGACTTCCGACGCCGTCAGGTCCTCGGGAACGATCACGTGCCGCATGGTGTTCAGCTCCGTCCCGCCACCTCGGTGATCGCCGCGCACAGCCGGTCGCAGCCGTCGTCGACCTCGGCCGCGGAGATGTTCATCGCCGGCAGGAGGCGGATCACCCGGCCCTGCGTGGCGTTGACCAGCAGGTTTCGCTCCAGCGCCGCCTGCACGACCGCCGCCCCGTCGAGCGTCAGCTCCAGGCCGATCATCATTCCGATCACCCGCACGTCGCGGACCACGTCGGAGGCCGCCTGGAACGCGGTGAGCCGCTCCCGGAACCGGGCCGCCACCGCCTCGACATGGGCCAGGAGCCCCTGCGACTCGATCATCTCGATGGCGGCGATGCCGGCCGCCGCGGCGAGCGGATTGCCGCCGAAGGTGGCGGCATGCATGCCCGGGCGGAGGTGCTTGGCCAGGTCCACGGTCGTGAGCATCGCCCCGCCGGCGACACCGGCGCACAGGCTCTTGGCGAGCGTGATCACGTCGGGCACGACGCCGAAGTGCTGGTAGCCGAACCACTTGCCGGTCCGGCCGCAGCCGCACTGCACCTCGTCGAACACCAGCAGCAGGTCGCGGTCGTCGCAGATCCGCCGCAGCCCCTCGAGGAAGCCCGGCGGCGCCGGCACCACGCCCCCCTCGCCGAGGATCGGCTCCACGAGGATGCCGCCGGTCTGGTCGTCGATGATCTTCTCCACCGCCTCGAGGTCGCCGTGCGGCGCGTACTGGAAGCCCGCCAGCATCGGGCCCAGCCCCTCGTGGTACTTCGGCTGGGCGGTGGCCGTCACGCTCCCCATCGTGCGGCCGTGGAAACCTCCGCGGAAGGTGACGATCTTGTACTTCCGCCCGTCGGTCCGCAGCCGCACGAGCTTGATCGCCGCCTCGTTGGCCTCGGTGCCGGAGTTGCAGAAGAAGGCCTGGCCGCCGAACGACCGCTCCGCGAGCAGCCGGGCCCATTCTCCCTGGGGCTCGGTGTACCAGGTGTTGGGCACGTGGATCAGCTTCGCCACCTGCTCCTGCACGGCCCGGACCACGGGCTCGGGGCAGTGGCCGAGGAGGTTGCAGCCCCAGCCGGGAAAGAGGTCGAGGTATTCGTTGCCCTCGGCGTCCCAGACCTTCGAGCCGGCCCCGCGCACCAGGCAGACCGGAAACCGCCGGTAGTTGGGCACGACGTAGCGGTTGAAGGTGTCCACGACGGCCTGCGTCTTGGCGCCGAGGACGGGCGGTGCGGAAGCGATCGTGGCCATGAACGAGACTCCCAGGGAACGTGCGCCGCCGGCGGATCAGCGGCCGGCGGTCGCCGGGGCGACGGCCCGGGCGGAGGAGGAGACGGCGTCGTCGCGCACGAGTTCCGTGCCCACGCCGCTGGTCGTGTAGATCTCGAGGAGGAGCGAGTGCCGCAGCCGCCCGTCGATGATGTGGATCTTCTTCACGCCCTGCTCGAGCGTCGCCAGGCAGCCCTCGATCTTGGGGATCATGCCGGCCGAGATCGTGCCGTCGGCGATCAGCCGCCGGGCCTCGGCGGCGGTCAGCGAATGGACCAGGCTCTCGGGGTCGTTGACGTCGCGAAGCACGCCGGGGATGTCGCTGAGCACCACCAACTTCTCCGCGCCGATCGCGGCGGCCACGGCGGTGGCGGCCGTGTCGGCGTTGACGTTGAGCTTCTCGCCCGCATCGGTGAGGGCCATCGAGGGAATCACGGGCACCTGGCCGGCGTAGGTGAGGTTGTCGATCGTGAGCCGGTCGACGCGGGTCACCTCGCCGACGTTGCCGAGATCGACAGGGCCGTCGGGGCCGTCGAGCACGAGCTTCTCGCCGAACAGCACGTTGGTGGAGAGGAAGTTAAGCGACATCGCCCGCCCGCCGTACTCCTCGATCCGGGCCACGAGCTCGTGGTTGAGTTCGGTGGCGAGCACCTGCTCGACGATCGCGAGCGTCGCCGCGTCGGTGTACCGCCGGCCCTGCACGAACCGCGGCACGATGCCGGCGGCGTCCATGGCCCGGCTGATCGCCTTGCCGCCGCCGTGCACGACGACGATCCGCATGCCGAGCGTGGACAGGAAGACGATGTCGAGCAGCAGGTGGCGGAGCGAGTCGGGATGCTCGACGACGCTCCCGCCCAGCTTGATGACGGTGGTCGTGTCGCGAAACTTTCGGATCCAGCCGAGGGCTTCGATGAGCGTGTCGGCTTTTTGGATGGCCTTCTGCTGGGCCTTCGTGACGGAGGGCGAACTGGGCACGTTTGGGACGGTGCTCCGGCGGGGAGACTGCGGAAAAACGAAGCCGGACAGTCTACCAGCCCGCCGGGAATGGGAAACGGCCCGCAGTCCGCGGCGGCCAGGGCTTTTGGTCCGGAAAAACTCGCGTTTACAACCCGCCGGTCGTTCGCCTACCGTGCCGGCACCATACATCCCCCCAAACCAACTCACCGGAGAAGTTCGCCCATGCTCCGCATCTTCCGCACCGCCCGTCCGACCGCCCGCCGTCGGGCATCCGTTTCGCGTCCCCGTCTCGCCGTGGGCCTGGAGCGGCTCGAGGCCCGGCAACTCCTCGCCTTCGACGTCACCACCCTCGCCGACTCCGGGGAGGGCTCGCTCCGCGCCGCGATCGCGGCGGTGAACTCCGGCGGCAAGGCCGAGACGATCGTCTTCAAGAACCTCTCGGCGGGAACGATCTATGCGCTCTCGACGTTCCCCTCTCTCGCCGTCTCCGGCACCACCTTCCAGTTCTCGGGCACCACGACGGCGATCACGCTCGACGGCACCGGCGCGGGCGCCAGCGGCGACGGCCTGATCATCGGCTCGGGCGTGAACACGATCGGCCTGAGCGGCATCGTGCTCACCGTGCAGAACTTCGCCGGCAACGGCCTGTCGTTCGCCGGCGGTTCGACGGGCACCACGATCGACGGCCTGTCGCTGCGGCTCAACGGTTCCAACGGCATCCAGTTCGCCGGCGGCTCCTACACCGGCACGACCATCCGCAACACGCAGATCAGCGACAACGGCAAGGCTGGCATCATCACCGCGGCGGCCGCCACCGGCCTGACCATCGGCGGCACGCTCGCCGGCCAGGGCAACAACATCTACGGCAACGGCACGCACGGCATCGAGCTCGCGGGCGGCGCCTACACCGGCTCGTCGATCGTCGGCAACCGGATCGTCGACAACGACCAGTGCGGCATCGCCACCGCCGGTGGCGTCTCGAGCCTCACGCTCGGCGGCACCACGGCGACCGCCGCCAACACGGTCGCCATCAATACCGCCAGCGGCATCCAGCTCGGCCCGGGCAGCTACGCCGGCACCACGATCCAGGGCAACACGATCTCGCTCAACGAGGCGGCCGGCATCACCTTCGCCGTGGCCGGCGGCTCGGCCACCGGGCTGACGATCGGCGGCACGGCCGCGGGAGCCGGCAATGAGATCAGCGGCAACGGCACCGCCGGCCTGCTCGTCTCCGCCGGCACCTACACCGACACGGTCGTGCAGGGCAATTCGATCACGGGCAACACGACCGCCGGCATTTCGCTGGCGCCCGCGGCCGCGGGCAGCGTCACCGGCCTGACGATCGGCGGCACGGCCGCCGGCACCGGCAACGAGATCGAGGCCAACGACGCCGTCGGCCTGCTCGTCGGCCCCGGCACCTACACGAACACGCTCGTGCAGGGCAACACGATCCAGTCCAACGGCAGCCACGGAGTGAGCCTGGTGCCCGCGGCCGGCACGATCGCGTCACTGACGATCGGCGGCGGCAAGTCGGCCGCCAACACGATCACCGGCAACACCGGCGACGGCGTGAACGCGGCCGCGGGCACGTTCACCTCGACGGCCCTGCAGGGCAACACGATCTCGTCGAACGGGGCCGCGGGCGTCCGGCTGGCGCCGGGCGGTGGCAGCCTGGTGGGCCTGGCCGTCGGCGGCACCACGAAGAGTTCGCTGGGCAACACGATCGCCGGCAACCCGGCCGGCGGCGTGGTGGCCGAGGCCGGCACCTACACCGGCACGCTCGTCCAGGGCAACCAGATCAGCGGCGGCACCGTGGGCGTCTCGCTCACCGGCGCCCAGGAGATCACGGTGGGTGGGGCCGCCTCCGACCTCGGCAACACCGTCACCGGCGGCACGAAGCAGGGCCTGTTCGCCACGGGCACGCTCACGAAGGCCACCGCCTCGTTCAACACGTTCACGAACAACGCCACCGGGGCCGAGCTGCAAGATGCCACCGGCTTCACGTTCGGCAACACGGGCGTGGGCAACAAGGTGACCGGCGGCTCACAGGGCATCGTGGCCCGCGGCGTGCTCGACAACAGCCAGGTGCTGGGCAACACGGTGAGCGGCGTCGGCACCGGCATCGTGCTCGTGGACGCCCGCGGCTCGTCCGCGACCGCGCCGTTCCGGGTCGGCACCACGACCACGACCGCCGGTACCGGCGTGGGCAACAACGTCACGGCCACGACGCTCGGCCTCCACGCCCGTGGCAACCTCGTCAACACGTTCGTCGCCGGCAACCTCTTCAGGGCCACCGCGGCGGGCGGCAACGGTGCGGCGCTGGTCAACGCCGCGTCGCTCACGCTCGGCGGATTCAACGCCGGCGACGGCAACATCCTCACGGCGGGCCTGGGCAACGGCCTGTATGCCAACGGCCTGTGCAACGGCACCCGCGTGTATCGCAACAACATCACCGCCAGCCAGTACGGCATCGTGCTCGACAGCGCCCGCAACCTGTTCGTGGGCTTCCTCTACAACCCGGCGGTGGGCAACCTCGTGCAATACAACCAGGTCGGCCTGTTCACGACCGGCGTCAACACCGGCACGGGCGTGACCTACACGAACTGGTTCCGCAACGTCCGCCGCCAGATCAATGGCGGCAACGTGTTCATCTTCCCGGCATGAGCCGCCGTCCGTCGGCCGGCGGTCGGCGACCGTCGTGCCGCGTGCAGCACCGCCGCCGCTCCGACCGTCGTGCCCGGTTGCCGGGAAGCCCGAAGCGCGAGCTGAGGGAATACGCGTCATCTCACCGGAAGCCGGGCCGTATTCCCTCGGCTCGCGCCTCGGGCTTCACGGCACGGAAACACATCGCACGTTCCTCATGCCCCACTCTCCGCTCTCCGCCCGTCGTGCCCCCGCCCGTCGTGCCCCCGCCCGTCGTGTCCCCCGCCCGCCGCTCCGGGAACGGGCGTGCGGATTCCGGCGCCGCCCGCCTACACTTGAGGCATGCGAATCCTTCTCACCGGGGCGACGGGCTACGTTGGCGGCGTGCTGCTGGGTGAGCTTCAGCGCCGGGGCCACATCGTGCGTTGCCTGGCCCGCCGGCCAGCGAAGCTCGCGGGCCGCACCACGGCCACGACCGAAATCCTCGCCGGCGACGCCTCCGACCCGGAAGACCTGGCGCGGGCCTGTGCGGACGTGGACGTCGCCTACTGGCTCGTCCACTCCATGGAGGGCGGCGTTGACTTCGAGCGGGCCGACCGGCTGGCGGCGGAGCGGTTCGCCGCGGCCGCCCGGGCGGCGGGCGTGAAGCGGCTGGTCTATCTGGGCGGCCTCGGCGCCGACGACGACCGGCTCTCGGCCCACCTCCGCAGCCGCCACGAGGTGGGCGCGATCCTCCGCGCCGGCGGCGGCGACGTCGTCGAGTTCCGGGCGTCGATCATCGTCGGCGCGGGAAGTTTCTCCTTCGACCTCGTCCGCACGCTCGTCGAGCGGCTGCCGGTGATGATCTGCCCCGCCTGGCTCGCCACTCCCACACAGCCGATCGCCATCGGCGACGTCGTGGCCTACCTTGCGGCCGCGATCGACCTTCCCGCGGGACCGCCGCGGATCTTCGAGATCGGCGGGCCGGACAGGGTGTCGTACGGCGCTATCATGCAGGAGTACGCCCGGCAGCGCGGCCTGCGACGGCTGATGATTCCGGTGCCGGTGCTCACGCCGCGGCTCTCGAGTTTGTGGCTCAAGCTCGTGACGCCGCGGTATTCGAAGGTAGGTCGGAAGTTGATCGACGGACTGAAAAACCCGACCGTCGTGACCAGCGACACGGCCCGCCGCGAGTTCGCGATCCGGCCTCGCGATCTGCGGGCCGCCGTCCAGGACGCGATCACCAACGAAGACACGGAGTTCGCCGGCCAGCGCTGGGCCGATCTCGCCGACGTCGAGGATCTGCCGCACCGTTACGGCGGCAAGGCCGAGGGAACGCGGCTGGTGGATCATCGGCACGCGGTCGTGTCGGTCGCCCCGGAGCGGGCCTTCGCGGCGATCGAGCGGATCGGCGGTCCGAATGGCTGGTATGCCTGCGACTGGCTCTGGCAGCTGCGCGGCTGGATGGACCGGATGATCGGCGGGCCCGGCATGTCCCGCGGCCGCCGCGATCCCGAGCGGCTCGTCACGGGCGACACGCTCGACTGCTGGCGGGTCGAGGCCTGCGAGCCGCCCCGGCGTCTGCGGCTGGCGGCCGAGATGAAGCTCCCCGGCCGCGGCTGGCTGGAGTTCGAGGTCGTGCCGCGCGACGGCGACGTCACGATCCACCAGACGGCCGTCTTCGATCCCAAGGGGCTCGGCGGCCTCGCCTATTGGTACGCGATCTGGCCGCTCCACGAACTCGTGTTCCGGCGGATGCTCGCCGGCATCGTGCGCCACGCCATCCGGGCGTGAGCCGACTTTCCCGCCTCCTTTAGCGGCGGTCTCCGACCGTCGCGCCGTCGCGCCGTCGTACCGTCGCGCCGTCGTACCGTCGCGCCGTCGTACCGTCGTACCGTCGTACCGTCGTACCGTCGTACCGTCGTACCGTCGTACCGTCGTACCGCCCGCCGATTGGCCGTCGTGCCGCCTGCTGCACCGCCCCCCTCCGACCGCCGCGCCCTCGTGCCACACGCACCGCCCTCCGACCGCCGTGCCGCCTGCTGGGAAGCCCGAAGCGTGAGCTGAGGGAATACGCGTCATCTCACGTGCAGCTTGGCCGCATTCCCTCGGCTCGCGCCTCGGGCTTCACGGCACGGCCGTGCCTCTTCGCTTCGATCGTCCCGGATTCGACTCAGGCACGAGGCCTGGAGGGCCGGGTCAATTGCAGCGGGCGGAGGCCCGCCAGGCAAAAATCGCACGATGCGATGTTGTGCCTGAAGTCAGAAACCGCCGCTACAGGATGTCCACCGGCACGCTACGCTTCGGCCGTCTCACAGGGTGGCGGCGGGGCGCTGCGGGCAGACGGCGGCCGCGGCCGCGTCTTCGATCTGGAGCGTGGCGTGGGCGACGTGAAACCGCGCCCGTGCGAGGTCGCCCGCCGCGGCGAGCACGCGGCCGTGCGCCGCGGCTTCGGGCACCACGAGGTGCGCGGTGAGCGACGTCTCCGAGGTGCTCGCGCCCCAGATGTGCAGGTCGTGCACCTCGGCCACGCCCGGGATCGCGGCCAGGGCCGCGGTGAGCGCCGCGGGATCGAGGCCGCGAGGCACTGCGTCGAGCGCCAGCTCGACGGCCTCCCGAAACAGACCCCACGTGCCGGCGACGATCACCAGGGCCACCACCATGCTGACCACCGGATCGATCCACGACAGCCCGGTGACCAGAATGGCGATGCCCGCGGCCGCCACGCCGGCCGAAACCGCCGCGTCGGCCGCCATGTGCAGAAACGCGCCGCGGACGTTGGCGTCGCGTTGGCCGCGAAGGAAGAGCAGGGCCGTGAGTGTATTGATCACGACGCCGATTGCGGCGACGGCGATCACCGTCGGGCCGACCACGGCCTCCGGGTTCCGCAGCCGGTGCACCGCCTCCCAGCAGATCGCCCCGCAGGCGGCGAGGAGCAGCACGGCGTTGCCGAGGGCGGCGTAGATCGTAGCCCGCCGCAGGCCCCAGGTGAACTTCCGCGACGGCGGCCGCCGCGCCAGCCAGTTCGCCCCCCAGGCCAGGAGCAGGCCGACGACGTCACCGGCGTTGTGCCCGGCGTCGGCGAGGAGGGCCAGCGACGACGCCCACAGCCCGGCCCCGAACTCGGCCGCTGCGAACGCCACGTTGAGCCCCACGCCTACGAGCATCGCCCGATCGAGGCCGGCGGCCGTAAGCACGTGCGCATGGCCGTGCCCACATTCGTCGCCGTGCCCGTGGCCGTGTCCGTGGTGCAGCATCGGGACACGATCATAGCCACGGTGCGGCGAACTCTGACCTCAGGCAAAACAGTTGGATACAGTCAAAACATCGCATCGTGCGATTTTTGCCCGGCGGGCCTCCGCCCGTCGTGCCGCCTGCCGGGAAGCTCGAATCGCGAGCTGAGGGAATACGCCCTGCCTCCCGTGAAACGAACCGTATTCCATCGGCTCATGCCTCGGGCTTCACGGCACGGAGATTCGATCCGCATCCCGCGTTTCGCCCCGGAACAACCGTTTCCGCCCCACGTTTCCGCCCCATGCCCTCCCGCATTGTGCCTGTCCTTTGGCCTGGCCCACTCCCGCATTGTGCCTGTCCTTTGGCCTGGCCTTTGGCCTGGCCCCCCGTTTCCGGCCCGTTTCCGGCTGCTTGCCATTCCGCGGGACGCCGCTAAACTAAGCCCCGTGGGTTCAGAGCCCTTTTTAGTTGCCATCAGCAGCTAATTTGTGGGTTTACGGCCCTAAACGGATTGACCGCCCTGCCCATCGTGGGCCGTGCGGAATGCCCCGCGGAGCGGGTGAACGTGCGTGACTCGAACGAACGCTGGCATGAACGCTGCCGAATTGCTGATCGGCGAGTTCGTTCGCACGCTCGACGAGCGATACCGACTGGCGATTCCGCCGGAACTGCTCGATCCGCTGCTTGCCGCCGGGCCGCGGCTGGTGCTCGCCAAGGAGCGGGCCGGCTGCCTTTCGCTCTGGCCTGCTGCGGTTTGGAAGCCCCGTCTGGACGCGGCCGTCGATGTGGTCCGCAGCAAGATGCAGGCTGGCCTCCTGACGCAGCGGGTCGGTCAGCTTCAGGATCTCGGGCGGCTGCTGTCGACGCGGCACACGGTCGTGTCGCTCGCCGCCCGGGGCCGCCTGGTCGTGCCGGAGGGCTTCCGCGAGTTTCTCGCGGTCGAGCCGGGGGCCGACCTGATCGTGGTGGGAGCCGCGGTCTGCGTGGAACTCTGGCAGCCCGCCGCCTGGTCGGCCTTCGTGACGAGCGAAATGCCCGGCTTCCGGCAGCGGATCGACGACCTCACTGCCTGAACGATTCTTTGGCCATGCCCGGATGAGAGGAAACGGTTTCTGCCTGTCGGTCTCATCCGGCCAAGAAACACGATAGCCACGGAACGGGCCCCATCAGCACGGATGCTGCCGCGGGACCTCCTCCGGGCATGGCCTTTCATATTGACTGCCCACTGGGTCGATCGCGGCAAACGCCGAGGGTTTGCCGGATCGAAGATCGTCGCATCGTGCGACCGCTTTACGGAAACGCGTCGCCGCCCGGTGCCCTTGAAGCCCGAGGCGCGAGCCGAGGGTTTGCGGATCGCCTCCCATGCGGCCAGGCGTGTTCCCTCGGCTCGCGCCTCGGGCTTCCCAGCAACGGCAGAGCCGTCTCGCCGGATGACCACGCTGAATCCCGGGTCGCGATCAGCGGCCGCAGCCTTGGCAGCCGCCGGCACAGTTGCCGCGGCAGGCACCGGCGTCGCCGAGCTCTTTCTTGTAGGCCTTCTGGGCCGCGGCCTCCTTCGAGAGTTTGAACTCGGGGCCGGCGGGGAAGTATTGGATGTCGTCCTGCAGGTAATAGGCGCTCGGCAGCGTCTGGCCGCCCACATCCACCTGGCATCCCGTCAGCGAAAGTCCGCCGATGGCGGCCATGGCGAGCAGCCCGCGGGAGATGCCGCGGCGATCGAAGCGTCGAGTCTGGCGGGATGCTGTCATGGCTCTCATCCGGAAGCGGGTGCGGGGTCGAACGCTCTCCTGGTATCGACCGCTGCAACCCGCAAACTTTGAACCACCCCTACGACCGGCCACAAAGCCGCGGCACCGCCCGCCGCCCTCTCGCCCATCCTTCCCAAACCACCAGCCGCCGCCTAGGAGCCGCAGCACCGCCGGCGCGTGTACAACATTCCTCCATGCTCCCGCCTTTCGCCGTCCATCGCGGCCTGCCCCTCGCCCTGGCTCTCGCCTGCCTGTTCGCCGTGGCGAGCACCGCCCAGGTGGTGCTGCCGCCGGGGCTCGGCCAGCTCCCCGTCGCCCAGACGATGCCCACGCCGGCATACGATCTCGCGCTTCAGGCGCTGGCCGAGGGCAACTACTCCGGCGGCCTCGAGATCGCGGCCCGCGAATACCAAGGGGGCGTCAAGATTGGCGGGCAGCGGTGGATCGACTCGATCGCGGCAGCCGCGGTCGTCGGTGAGTGCCGCTACGAGCTCGGTGGTTACCGCGAGGCGATCGCGGCCTACGAGGAGGCGCTGCTCCTGGCCGCGACTCACCCCGACTGGCTGATCTCGGTGCAGTGGCTGCCGCAGCCGCCGCAGCCGCGGCCCGGGCGGCGGGTCGCCACATGGGGCCGCAGCCAGCGCCGCACGCATCCCGCACTGCTCCCGGAAACGCTCTCCATCCGCCGCGGCACCGCCGACCCGGAGAAGGTGCTGCAACGCGGCGGCGTGCTGGAAGCGCCGGCCGACTATCCGATCCGGCCGCAGGAGATCTTCCGGTCTCTCGAGATCGCGATCTACCGCCACGCCGAGATCCTCGGCGAACTCGGCCGCGAGAGCCCGGCCATCGAAACCGTGCTGAAAACGCTCGCCCGCCGCTCCGCACCGCAAAACCACTACTCGCAGTCGTGGATCGACGTCACCCTCGGCACCGCCTATTGGGTGCAGGGCAAGTCCGACCTCGCGCTGCCGCTGCTCAATCGCGGCCTGCTCGTCGGCGAGGGTCTCGACCATCCGCTCACGGCCTGGGGCCTGATCGTCCTCGGCCGGATCGCGCTGGATTCCGACCAGGCTGCCGTCGCCGCGAAGCTCTTCGAGGAGGCCACCTACGCGGCCGCCGACCACGGCGACGCCCGGGCACTCGAGGAGGCGTTTCGCTTCGCCTTCACCGCGCACACGGTCGCCGGCACCCGTGGCGTGCCGCCGTCGATCCGCGTGGGCTGCGACTGGGCCGAGGGCAACCTGCCGGTGCTGCGGATGAACCTCCTGGCGATGCAGGCCGAATGCCTCGCCACCGCGGGCGAGACGCGGGCGGCGGTGGCGGCGCTCAAGGAGATCGACGGCCGATTGCTGCGGGCCGATCCGGGCCACGGCCGCCCGGGCGCACTGGCTGCCTACGCGGCGGCCATGGTGAAGCATGCCGCCGGCGACACGGCTGCGGCCGAAGCCGACCTCGACCGCGCGATCGCCATCGAGCGGGCGCGGTCGCCGCGTCTCTTTCAGACGACCCGGCTGGTGGAGCTGACCCTCGGCGGTTCGAGCATCCTCTCCGACCGTGAGGCCGACGGGCTGCTCGCGCGGCTGCTGGGCGATCCGACGGCCCGCGAGCTGGCTGCTGATCCGCTCGGCACGCTGGCGGTCGTCTCCACGCCGCGCATCGCCGCCTTCGAAACCTGGATCGGGATCGCCGCGCGGCGAAGCAACGACGCGGGGCTCGAGGCGGCCGAGGCCATGGCCCGCGATCGCTGGCTTTCGGCGCAGCGACTCGGCGGCCGCCCGATCGCCGTCCAGCGGCTGCTCGGCACCGCTCCAGAAGACCTGCCGCCGGCCGAGGCCGCCAGCCGCGCCGCGCTGCTGGCCCGTTATCCGGAGCTCGCCGCCGTGCTCGACAAGCTCACGCAGGTGCGCACCGCGCTCACCGCCGCCGTGAACGCCGCCGCCCGGCAGCCGGTGGCGGCAGCCGGCAAGCCCGCCCTGCCGGGCGCGGCGGCCGACTGGGAGACCTACCGCACGCTCGCCTCCCGGCTGGAGCAGTTCGTCGCCCGGATCGCCGCGGGCCGCGACGCCACACCGTTCGACTTCCCGCCGCGCACAGCCACGGCCGAGATCCGCCGCCGGCTGGCGCCCCGGCAGCTGATGCTGTCGTTCCACTGGACGCAGGCCGGGCTCTTCGGCGTGCTCGAATCCCGCGACCGCACCGCCTTCTGGGAGGTGCGGCAGATCGCCGCCCTGCCACGGGCGCTCCAGGAGCTCGCCAAGGCCCTGTGCCTGTTCGACCCGATCACGCCGGTGCCGACCGATCGGCTGCGAGAGAGCGGCTGGCGCGACGCCGCCGCCCAGGTCGAGCGGATCCTCTTCGAGAACTCGAAGGTCACGCTCGCCGAGGGGATCGATGAACTGGTGATCGTGCCCGACGGGCTGCTCTGGTATCTGCCCTTCGAGCTGTTGCCGGTGGCGTCGAACCGGCCCGGCGATGCGGGGGCCGGCGCGACCAGGCTCCTCCGCGAGGCCTGTCGGATCCGCTATGCGGCCACCCGCAGCCTGGGCGTGATGCGGTTCGCGCCGCGCCGCCCCGGCGGCCCGATCGGCATCCACGCCGGACGGATGTTTCGCGGCGAGAAGGCCGACGACATAGCCGCGTTGCGGGAGCGGATCACGGCGGCCGTGGAGCGGAGCCAGCCGCTCGTGCTGCCGCTCCCGGGCCCGCCGCCGGCGCTGGTGGGCGCGCTGTTCGACGACGTCGCCATCTTCGATGAGATCGGCGGCGAAGGGCCGATCGCCGGGCGGCCGCTGATCCAGCCCGCGTCCGGCTCCGCCGGCATGACGTTCGCCGACTGGCTCGCCCCGCCGCTGAAGCGCACGCGGTGCATCCTCCTGCCCGGATTGCAGACGGCGATGGCCGGCGGCCTCGAGAAACTGCCCGCCCGCGCCGGCGAAGACGTGTTCTTCGCCGCCACCAACCTCCTGGCGGCCGGCAGCGAGACGGCCGTGATGAGCCGCTGGCGGATGGGGGGCAAGGTGGCCGCCGACCTGATGACGGAGTTCATGCGCGAGGTGACCGTGCCGGGCCCCGACGGGGCGTTGCCCGCGGCGTCGGCGAGTTGGCAGCGGGCGGTGGACGTGGTCATGGCGGAGGAGCCCGACCCGGATCGCGAGCCGCGGCTCAAGCCGGTGGCGAAGGCGATGTTGCCCGACGCCTCGCATCCGTTTCTGTGGGCGAGCTACATGCTCATCGACTGCGGCCCCGGCACGCACGCCGCCGCACCCGCCGTGCAGCCTGCGAGGTGATTGAAAACCCGTTCATATGCAGCATCCCAAAAGCCCCTCCCGTGCAGCTTCCCAAAAGCCCCTCGCGGAAGCGAGGGGGTGACGCGTGGCACTATTCACGGCTGAATAAAAGGTGAGGCCGCCCGCGCCGTCCCCATGCCGCTCGTCGCCCAACTCGACGCCCTGCAGGGCCACGCCCTGCTCGCGGTGGCCTCGCTTCTGGCCGGCGCCGTGAACTCGTTCGCCGGTGGCGGCACGATCCTCACCTTCCCGGTCCTGGGCGCGATCCTGCCCGACCTGCCGGGCCGGCTCGTCGTCGCCAACGCCACGAGCACGATCGGCCTCTGGCCGGGCGCGGCGACGGCCGCCTGGGCCTACCGCGGCGAGCGCGACGACGTGCCCGCCTGGGCCCGCTGGCTCATCGTGCCGAGCGTTCTCGGCGCGGTCGCCGGCACGGCGCTCGTGCTCGTGCTGCCCCCGGCCTGGTTCGACGCCCTCGTGCCGTGGCTGATCCTCACGGCCGCGCTGCTGTTCGCCGGCCAGCCCCACCTCGCCGCGTGGGCTTTTTCTCCAACCCTCCCTCTCCCTCTGGGCGTCGGTGAGACTGC
>JBIJCJ010000207.1:0-5772 GCA_044344765.1 Pirellulales bacterium
GACCGCGGCCTGCGGCCGCTGCGTGCGACCGACAAACGCGGGGCACGCCGGCTGCCTGGAAGCCCGAAGCGCAAGCTGAGGGAATACGCGTCGCCACAGCGAAAGCGATCCGCATTCCCTCGGCTCACGCCTCGGGCTTCAAGGGCACGGGCCGGAAACCACGAACAAAATCGGCTCCTGAACCGCCGACCACTACGGTCGGCCTGTCGCACTGGAGCGGTGTTTCCGTCCGTCGTGTGCCGCCAGCGGAACCGCCTCGGCGAGGCCTACTTGGAGCGGCGGCCTCCGGCCGTCGTGCCGCCTCCGGGCGGCGGCCGCAACTTCACCCCCGGCGGTTGGCGGCGGCGCGGTCCGTGCCAGGCGTCACGTCGAGAGTCAGTCCGTCGCTCTCGCCGCGCTCGAGACGCTCCCACGCGATCGCTCCCATGGCGGCGTTGTCGGTGCACAGCGACCGGGGTGGCACGAAGATCTGCAGGCCGCGTTTCCGTCCCAGGGCCTCGATCGACTCACGCAGCAGCGTGTTGGCCGCCACGCCGCCGCCGATCGCCACGGCCTGGCAGCGGGTGCGGTCCACGGCGAGCTCCACCTTCGCGAGGATCGTGTCGATGGCGGCCTGTTGGAACGACGCCGCGAGGTCGGCCAGTTGGCGGCCGGTCGGCGGCGGCTGATCCGGCGGGCCGTGCGGAGGCCGCACGAGGTAGCGGAGCGCGGTCTTCAGGCCGCTGAAGCTCATGTCGAGCCGATCGCGGTCGTTGGCGAGGGGCCGCGGCAGCCGGTGGCTCCGCGGGTCGCCTCCGGCCGCCGCCCGTTCGATCTCGGGACCGCCGGGGTAGCCGAGACCCAGCAAGGCGGCCGCCTTGTCGAACGCTTCGCCGGCCGCGTCGTCGATGGTGCCGCCGAGCCGGTCGAGGTCGAGCGGACCGCGGACGTGAAACAGCGACGTGTGGCCGCCGCTGGCGACGAGGCCCACGCATGGGTAGCGCATGGCTGTGCCTTGGGCGAGCCGGCAGGCATAGAGATGCGCGGCGACGTGGTCATAGCCCACGAGCGGCACGTCGAGGGCCCCGGCGATCGCCTTGCCGGCGGCCAGTCCGACGAGCAGCGAGCCGACGAGGCCCGGGCGAACGGCGACGGCCACCGCCTCGATTTCGGCCCGGGTGATGCCCGCCCGGCCGAAGGCCTCGTCGATCACGGGAATGATGCGTTCGACGTGCGCCCGCGATGCGACCTCGGGCACCACGCCGCGCCAGCGGGCGTGCAGCCGCTCTTGGCTGGCGACGACACTGGAGAGCACTTCGCGGCCGCGGTCGATGACCGCGGCCGCCGTCTCGTCGCACGTCGTTTCGATCGCCAGCAGCGCCATGGACGAAGTGTAGCGACGGGGAGGCGATTCCACCCGGAGGTTCCAGGATCGATCGACGGTCAGAGACCGCCGCTTCAGGGGGCCGCGGTCGCCCGGAGGTGCGACCGGCCGGTGGTCGTGGTCGTCGGTTGAGAGGACGATTTTATTCGTGGTCCCCCCGTGCCCTTGAAGCCCGAGGCGTGAGCCGAGGAGATGCGGATCGCTTTCGCTGTGGCGACGCGTATTCCCTCAGCTTGCGCTTCGGGCTTCCAGGCAGCCGGCGAGCCCCGCTTTTGTCGGTCGAACGCGGCGGCCACGGTCGCCCGGAGGTGCGACCGCCCGGCCGTCCGGCGAAGCCGCGATCCCGCAGCGCCTCGGCATCGTGCCTCGCGGTTGCGTTGCCGGCCTCCGCCGGCTTTCGATGGCCCGCCATCCCGGCGTGCAGTCGCACGCAGCGGCCTGAGGCCGCGCCGCGTGCCGCCGCGTGCGCGGCGGCCACGGTCGCCCGGAGGTGCGACCGCCCGGCCGTCCGGCGAACCCTTGGCGTTCGCCGCGACGGCCCAAGGCTGTCGGGGCCATGGATGGGCTGGTTTTCGCGCCGGCGCATCCCTTCGGGCCTGCTTCGGCTTTCGGTCGGCTCGGCGAAGCCGAGCCTCCAGCCGCCGCGTGCGCGGCGGCCACGGTCGCCCGGAGGTGCGACCGCCTGGCCGTCCGGCGAACCCTTGGCGTTCGCCGCGACGGCCCAAGGCTGTCGGGGCCATGGATGGCCCGACAGCCGTAAAGTCAGAAATTGCCGACGTTGAAGTTGACCCACGCGCCGAAGGGGCCGGCGCTAACGCTCATTCCCGAGCCCTTCACGTCCGAAAACGGCGGTTTGCCTCCGCCCTGACCGCGGTAGGGCGACATCGACACGCCGCCGGATTGCATCCGTGCCGCGGCCGCGTTCGAGGCGGCGGCCGTGGCCTGCCGGGCGGCGGCGGCCTGGTCGACCAGCTGCCGTCGGCCCTGGTCGAATGCCGCCTGCTGCTGCTGCAACGCGGCGCGACGCTGCTCGATCCGCTGGATTTCCTGCTGCAACTGCCCCGATGACATCGTGACCACGTCAGGCACGTCCTTGAGCACCTCGGCCCGCTTCTGGTCCGACATCACCGACAGATACTGGCCCACCCAGTTGCGGGCGTCCTTGGCCTCAGGCGTGTCGAGGATCTTGAACTTGGCGTCGAGATCGTCGAGCAGATAGTCGAGTTCGTACGACGACATCCCGGCCACGCGGCGGTTGAAGTTCGACTTGATGCGCCGCACCTCCTCCGGCGTGTAGATCTGCTGCGCGGAGAGCCACTCTCCCAGTTCGAAGATCGCCCGACGCCAACGTTCGCTGTTCATGATCTCCGCCTTGCGGGCGATGTCGCCCGGGTCGGCGGCCGCGGTCTGTGCGTCGGCGGGGGCTGCCGGTTGGGCAGGCTCCGCGGCGCCGGCGGTGCATGCCGTGATGACGGCGGCTGCGAACGGCATGATGAGCGGCATGCGGAACGAGTAACGGGCGATCACGGCTTTCCTCCCTTGCGGATCATCGTCAGGTTCAGCGGCGGCGTGTGCTCGCCGCCGACGTGGGTGGGCAGGGATCGCCAGGCGCAGCGGTCCTTGCCGTCGAACGTGTAGATGTTGAGCGACGACGTCTGGCTGCCGTCGGGGAGAACGGCCGTGGTGCGGGCGACCCACGAATCCCCGTCGCGGGACCAGGTGGCCTCGCCATGGCCGCCGTCGGAGCTGAAGACCCAGGAGCGGAGCTGGCGGGAGAGTGGGTCCCAGCCGATCCGCTGGGTGACGTTGAGCGCCGCGGCGTCGCCCGCGTTGCCGGGGGCCGCGATCTTCACGTCCCGGAGGAGGAAGGTGCGGTTGGCGTTCCAGCGGACCGTCATTTCGATGGCGGGCTTCTCGGGGGCTCCGGCCGCCGGCTTGCCGGCGCGGTCGTCGAGGACCACCCAATCGCCCACCATCCAGTCGAGATCCTCGAGTGTCTCGGCCCCGGTGGGGGCGTCGAGGCGGTCTTCGCGGAGCGCGGCGATCTTCCAGCCGTCGGCTTCCCGCACCCACGTGGCGGTGAAGCGACCCTTGAGCGGTCGCGAAAGGCCGGCGATGGAAACCTCCACGGTCCCGTCCTCGACGGCGACGGCGTCGGTGAGGAACCGCAGCTTGGTGTCGTTGATGCGGAACGACGGCCGCGGAGCGCCGGCCGCAGGCTGCACCGTCGCGGCGACCGTCGTGCGGCCGGCGAGCACGTTGCCCTGCTCGTCGACGATGTCGCCATCGGCGGTCCAGAGCGCCGCCAGTGCTTTTCCGTCACCGCGGTCGAGCGCCTCGCGATACCGCGCTGCGGCGGCGCGGAGACCTTGTTCGTCGCGGCCCGACGATTCGCCGGCGGCGAAGGACGACAGGCACAGACAGTAGGCGAGGGCCGCGACGGCGGCGGCAGGGCGTGATGACGCTGGCATGGAGACCTCGGACGGGGGATGCATCGCGGACGGAGCCCCCTCCATCATATCTCCCGACCCCGCCGTCGCGCATGGGACCGCAAAGCCGCCACCGCCTAGCCCTCAAACAAGCGAATGCGAAGCGGGCTGCACTGCCATTTCGGCATGCAGAGCGTGCGCAGACCTTCCGCCGCTGGCGCCGTGAGGGCCGCTAGTGTGGCTCGGGTTGTCAGAAGTTTCATGTCGATCTCGGTTGCACGTCGTGCGGTCAGGCGTGATTAGGGACCGGAGCATCCATACCCCGGCTTCATGGTGCGTCGTCAGCAGTGCAGCGGCGTGCGTAGCTGATCGAGCAGCCGGAAGAAGACGTGCTGCCAGGGATTCCACGACAAGAGGCGGAACACGATCCGCCTGCCCGTCGAGATGATCTGAGCCGGCACCGCCATGAACGCGCGGCGGAAGGTCGTGAACTCCATCCGCAACAGCTTGTGCTTCTCAACGCGTCGTTCTTCCGCATCATGACCGCCCTCCGGGAGCGCGAGCGCCATCCAGGCCTTCAGGCTCCACGCCAGCGATGCGATCACCATGTAGGCCCAGTTGCTCAGCAGCGTGTCGACGGGCGCCGAGAGCGAGTGCGCGTCGCCCTTGAGCTGTGCGAACAGGTTCTCCTGATTGCAGCGGTGATTGGCCTCGAAGACGATCGCTTCGGGCGACTTGCGGAAGTCGTTGGTGATGTAGAAGAAGCACCGGGCGTCATCGAACAGTTTCCGCTGGCCCTTGTGGACCTCGAGATCTTTCCAAACCACGACGATGCGGTAGTCCCGGTCGCACTTGCCGGGTCGATATCGGAACTCGGCCACGTGCTCCTTGGCCAGCCGAATGTCGGTGAACCTCCGCTCCTCAACGACCTGCTGTTTCACATTTGTCGGCCGCTGCCGCGGTTCGGTCTTGACGTCGTACTTGGCCGGCCGGGAAAGCTCTTTCCAGGCATTTTGCGGCAGATTCTCGGCATGAACGTACAGGCCCTGCATCGCCTGAATCCCGAACACGAACTTCACCCCGTCGGTCGTCCACCGGTCGAGATGCTCAGTCTGGGAGAAGTCGGTATCGCCACGAAGGCGGACCTGCTGGAATCCCGCCCGGCGGCACACGTCGATCGCCCGATCCAGGTAGGCGGCCGCCTGCTCGTGGCTGGGGCGGTTGCCCGGACGATTCACGACGTAGAGCGGTTCGCCCGTGTTGGCCAGCGACACGGCCTGAACCATGTAGCCCCACTGGTTCTTGTAGTTGATGTCCATGCCCTGCTTGCACTCGCCGGTCGTCTCGACCGTCGTGCCATCGACATCGATCGTCGCGACGTCGAAAAAGTCGGCGGGCTGCTCACTCCAGACCTTCAGGCGGGCGTCGTTGAACACCTCTTGTAGCGTGTCGATGGCAAGGGCATTGAAACGGCGGCAGAAGTCACCCGCGGTCGTCGGGTCGGGAATCCGGCTGGCCCCGAGTGCGTCCAGATACCCCTCATCATTCCGCAGAAGTTCCAGGTGCTCCAGCCGCGAGTTCCCCGCCAGCAGGTTGTAGGCGATGTTCAGGACATGATCCGATTCGTGATACGGAAGGTGGACCTTGAGCAGATCGAGCCGCTCGTTGATCGCCTGGTCGAGCCCCAGCCGCTTCACCAGCAGATGGGCCGCGCCGATGCCGCCGGCGTTGATCGCCCTGGTGCGATCCGCAATCTCGTACCGGATGTTGGA
Source organism: Pirellulales bacterium (assembly GCA_044344765.1). Classification (GTDB taxonomy): domain Bacteria; phylum Planctomycetota; class Planctomycetia; order Pirellulales; family UBA1268; genus QWPN01. The sequence goes on from JBIJCJ010000207.1 coordinate 5,565, forward strand.
CGCGGCCATTTCGGGGCGGTCCGTGCCGCACCGCTCCGCACACTGCAATCGCCGAGCGATTCTCCGCTTGCGTGCCTTCAGCTGCCGTCGTACCTTGGCGTTCACTCGAAACTCCTCACAAAGTGGCGAGTCGCTTGAAGTGGCGCCAACCGAAATCAAGCGATTCGTCGGGGATTTCGAGTTTTTTATGCGCTCAGCGCGGATCGCG
>JBIJCJ010000208.1:0-5757 GCA_044344765.1 Pirellulales bacterium
CCCGCGCGGCGAGTTCCGCGATCAGGCAGTCGTCGACCTTCTCGATGGCGTCGTTGCGGGCCTGGTTGTAGCGGTCGATCGCCCGCTTCACCTGAGCGATGCGGCCGTCGGTGACGTGCGGCGAACGGGCGATGTCTTCCTCGTGCCAGAGCAGGAAGTTGAAGCGGTGCAGCTCGCAGATCCGGCCGCGGAGGCCCTCCTCCGAGTGCTCGACCTCGAAGTCGTGCCAGTGGGCCACGAGGTGGGTGAGCAGGGCGTCGATCGTGGTCGCCGCCAGGGGGGCGGCATGACGGGGGGCGGTTTTCATGGGTGCTTCTCCAGCAGGGAAAGGTCGGGATGTCAGGCCGCCGCGCGGAGCACGAGGCACAGGTTCGAGCCGCCGAAGCCGAACGAGTTGCTCGCGGCGACGCTGACGCGGTGCCGCCGGGCGACGTGCGGCACGTGGTCGAGCGGGCACTGCGGGTCGGGCTCGTCGAGGTTCACGGTGGGCGGCACGGTCTGACGATCGAGCGCCACCAGGCAGGCCACCGCCTCGAAGGCGGCGGCGCCGCTGATCAGGTGGCCCGACATGCTCTTGGTGGAGCTCACGGGCACACCGTCGGCCGCCGTGCCCAGTGCCAGGCGGATCGCGCCCGCCTCGGCGACGTCGCCCACGGGCGTGCCGGCGGCGTGGGCGTTGACGTAGTCGACCTCGGCGGGGCTCGTGCCCGCGTCGACGAGCGCGGCCGTGATCGCCGCGGCGGCCCGCACCGGATCGCTGCTCGGGATCACCATGTGGACGCCATCGCTCGACATGCCCACGCCGGCGAGCTCGCCGTAGCGGCGGGCACCGCGGGCCTGCGCCGCGGCGAGCCGCTCGAGCACGAAGAACGCGCCCCCCTCGCCCATCACGAAGCCGTCGCGGGCCTTGTCGAAAGGCCGCGACGCCCGGGCGGGCTCGTCGCTGCGCCGCGACAGCGCGCGGAGGTTGTAGAAGGCCGCGATCGCGGTCGGGCTCAGGATGTCGCAGCCGCCGACGACGCAGGCGTCGACCCAGCCGGCATCGATCCACGAGCGGCCCATCGCCATCGCGTAGCCGCTGGAGGCGCAGGCCGCGGCGACGGTGACCGCCGGGCCGCGGATCCCCGTGCGGGCGGCGAGCGCATGGACGAGCGTGCGCTCGCGGCGCGGCTCGAAGACCCCGGTGCCGCCGGCGAGAAAGTCGCCCTCCCAACGCTTGAGATGCTCGGCGCCCAGGCCGAGCACGAGCCCGATCCGCGGGCCGCTCGCGCCGCCGTCCACCGGCCGCAGGCCCGCGTCGGCCAGCGCCGCGGCCAGCGGTGCCAGGCAGAGCCGCTCCAGCCGGTCGAGGCCGGCGAAGGCCGCGGCGTCGAGGCCGCAGAGATCGGTCGGGGGGGCGGGGATGTCGGTGACCGGGGCGGCGAACTGACGCGGCTCGCGGGCGAACTCACCCGGGTCGATGGCCCGGATGCCGGAGCGGCCGGCGAGCAGGCCGGTGGCGATTTCGGCGAACGAATTGCCCAGCGGCGAGACCGCTCCCACGCCGGTGATGACCACCGGTTCGCGGCCGGCGCGGGGGCCCTGGCGGACGTTCATGCGGCCTCCCGCAGGCGATGGCCAGACGGATGACGAACCAGTCGCTCCGCGTTCTGGCGGCGCATGATCCGCACCTCGGCGCCCCACGGCGTGGTGAGCATCCACGAGAGCAGGGCGCCGCCCGGACCGCACATGTCGAGCGCGTGGGCGAAGGCCGCGAGGCTTCCGGCCGACGACGAGGCGGGCAGGGCCGCGGGCGGGAAATGGACGGTGAGCGAGAGCGGTGCCGCGCAGCCCGGCTCGATCGCGACCGCCAGCGCCCGGCAGAGCGGGTCGTCGATCGCGGTGCCGGTGGTGTCGAGCGTCGGCTCCTCGTCCCATTCCGTGATCACCAGCCAGACCCGCGGGGCCCCGGCGGTGACCGCCAGCGTGATCGCCGACAACAGCCCCTCGGCGAGCGCTTCCGGTCCGCCGCTCACGCCGAGGTGCGGCCCGTGCATGCCGAGGGCGACGCTCACGGCCCCGGCCAGCGAATGCAACGACGCCTGCGGCACGATGTGCGTGGAGACCGTCACGGCGCCGCCCGTCTTGAGCAGGGCCAGCGACTTCGCCGCCATGATCCGGCCGGCCTGGCACGAGGCGGCGACGACCGCGTCGGCGGCGAGGCCGCCGTCGGCCGGTGGCGCCACGGCGATCGCCCGGAGCACGGCGTGGATGCCGACGACGGTCTGCTCGTCGCAGTGGCGGAGGAACCGCGGTGGCAAGGCGGGCGCGCCGGATGGCGAGGCGGCCTCGCGCAGGGCCGCGATCTCCGGGAGCCGGGCCGCGCATGCCGCGTGGCCGACGATGCCGCAGGGGGCGTCGCCGTGGGCGTCGGGCGAGAGGCGGGGCGCGATCATCACGGATGCCCTTCGTGCAGGTCCGCCGGCCGCGTCAGGCTGCCTTCTTGGCGGCCTTGGCGGCGAGCTTCTCGGTGAGGACGTCGAGCATGTCGCCGACGCTGGCGATCCGTTCGAGCAGTTCCGTCTCAATCTGGATGCCGAAGCGACTCTCGACGTGGAGCACGAGCCCGGCCATGTCGAGGGAGTCGAGGTTCAGCCCCTCACGCAGGGTGGTGGCCTCGGTGACGCCCGGATACGACTCGCCCGTCTCCTTTTCCAAGAGCTCGAGGACGATCGCGGACAATTCCTGACGGTTCATGGCGGCGTTCTCTCCTGGGATTCGTGACGCCCGACGGCGCGGAAGCGGCGGGTGCGGGAGAGTAGCGGACGGGTGGTGACGGGCGAAGCCCAAAAAACCGTATAGTAGCGGGGCGTTTTTTCACCAGCGCCGCCCCACGACCTCCCGATGCCGACCACGCCCGCCCCGTCGCCGCGCATCCGGGGCCGGCTCGCCCGACTGGTAGCGGCGCTCACGGCCGCCTACACGCTGATCCTCGTGCTGGCGACGCATTACCCGCGGCCGGAGGAGTTTCTCGGCGCGAATGCGCCCTCCGACAAGGCGCTGCACTTCATGGCTTACGGGGCGCTCGCCCTGCTCGCCGGCGGCACGCTCGCGCTGGCCCGACACTGGTCGGTCGCGCGGGCGGCCGGACTCGCGGGGCTCTTGGCCGTCTTCGCCGTGCTCGACGAGATCACGCAGCCGCTGTTCTCGCGGGACGCCGAGCCGCTCGACTGGGTCTTCGACTGCGTCGGCATCGGCATCGGCCTGGCCGTCGTGGCCGCGGTCGTGGTCGCGGTGCGGATGGTGCGCGGTCGCTACGTCCAGTTGGGCGTGGGCGGCCGGTAGGAATCGATGTCGATCGAGCGGAACCAGTCGATCGTTTTCCCGAGCCCTTCGCGGAGGGCGATCCGCGGCTCCCAGCCGAGCCGCTGCTTGGCCAGCGTGATGTCGGGCCGGCGCCGCTCGGGATCGTCGGTGGGCAGCGGCTTCTCGACGAGCGGCGACTTCGAGCCGGTGAGCTCGAGCGTGAGCTCGGCGAGCTGCCGGATCGTGAACTCGCCGGGGTTGCCGATGTTCACCGGTCCGGTGAAGTCGTCGGGCCCGTTCATCATCCGGATCATGCCCTCCACGAGGTCGTCGCGGTAGCAGAAGCTGCGGGTCTGCCCGCCGCTGCCGAAGATCGTGATCGGCTCGCCGGCGAGCGCCTGGCGGATGAAGTTGGAGACCACGCGGCCGTCGAAGGGATGCATCCGCGGGCCGTAGGTGTTGAAGATCCGCACGATGCGGACGTTCACCTTGTTGGCCCGGTGGTAGTCCATGAACAGCGTCTCGGCGGCTCGCTTGCCCTCGTCGTAGCAGGCCCGCGGGCCCACCGGATTCACCGCGCCGCGGTACGTTTCGGGCTGCGGATGCACCTCCGGATCGCCGTACACCTCGCTCGTGGACGCCTGCAAAACCTTCGCCCGGCAGCGCCGGGCCATGCCCAGGACGTTGATCGCCCCGATGACGCTCGTCTTCAGCGTCTTGATCGGATTGAACTGGTAGTGGCCGGGCGCCGCGGGGCAGGCGAGGTTGTAGATCTCGTCGACCTCGAGCCACAGCGGATGGACGATGTCGTGTCGGATGAGCTCGAAGTTCGGCTGGGCGAGGAGGTGGGCGACGTTGGACTTCTGGCTGGTGAAGAAGTTGTCGACGCACACGACGTCGTGGCCGTCGGCCACGAGACGCTCGCAGAGGTGGCTGCCGAGGAAGCCGGCGCCGCCGGTGACGAGGATCCGCTTGATCGAGGGCATGGGCGGTGATGCGGGGCTGGTTTCGGGATCCGGGCCGGGTGTGATACTGTACCACGCTTCGCTTCCAGGAGGCTGCCCGTGTCCGACCGCATCGATCGGCGTTTCGTTCTTCGGACCGCGGTCGCCGGCGGCCTGGCCGTGTCGGCCACCGGTGGCCTCCCGTCCCTCGCCCGCGCAGGAGCTCCCATGAAAGGCCGGATCAAGCAGTCGCTCGTCTATTGGTGCTTCAACATCGCCGGCGACAAGTGGGACATCGAGAAGATGTGCCAGGTCGCCAAGGATCTGGGCGTGGGCTCGATCGAACTGGCCGACCCCGACACCTGGCCGACGATCAAGAAGCACGGCCTGACCTGCGCCATCGCCCCCAACGGCATGCCGGGCGCCCCCTTCATGAAGGGCTTCAACAATCCGCGGTATCACGAGGAGGTGATCGCCCGCACGACGGCGACGATCGACGCCTGCAAGGCGGCCGGCTTTCCCGCCGTGATCGCGTTCACGGGCTTCAAGTGGCGCGACGCCGACGACCCGCAAAGCGGCGAGATCTCGGCCGCCGAAGGGGCCGACAACTGCGTCGCCGGGCTGAAGAAGATCGCCGGGCACGCCGAGAAGCAGGGCGTGACGATCTGCCTGGAGCACCTCAACACCCGCGACGACTCGCACCCCATGAAGGGCCATCCGGGCTACCAGGGCGACGACGTCGATTCCGTGGCCGGCATCCTCCGCCGCGTCGGCTCGCCGCGGGTGAAGATGCTCTTCGACTGCTACCACGTGCAGATCATGAACGGCGACGTGATCCGGCGGATCGAGCAGTGCAAGGACGTGATCGGCCACGTGCACACGGCCGGCAACCCCGGTCGCGGCGAACTCGACGACAACCAGGAGATCAACTACCCGCCGATCATGCGGAAGCTCCTCGAGGTCGGCTACCAGGGCTGGGTGGGCCAGGAGTTCATTCCCACCCGCGATCCGCTCGCCGGCCTGAAGCAGGCGGTGGCGCTGTGCGACGTCTAGTTTTACGGCTGTCGGGCCATCCATGGCCCCGACAGCCTTGTGCCGTCGTGGCGAACGCCGAGGGTTCGCCGGACGGCGGAGCGGTCGCACCTCCGGGCGACCGTGGCCGCCGCGGAGCGGCGGCTGGAGGCTCGGCTTCGCCGAGCCGACCGTAAGCCGGCGCAGGCCCGCAGGGATGCGCTGGCGCGAAAACGCCTCGCCGCTCCAGGGAGCGGACAACGCCGTCCCCGCTGCCAGGAAGCCCGAACCGTAAGGTGAGGGAATACGCGTTGCGTCTCTTGAAGCGATCCGCATTCCCTCGGCTCGCGCCTCGGGCTTCCAGGGCACGGAGGCAAGGGCTCGCGCCTCGGGCTTCAAGGGCACGGATGCGATGGCTCGCAGCGCGCCGCTCGGGCACGACGGTCGGAGACCGCCGGTACATGAGTGGACGAGGCGTCACGCACGCGTGAGCACGAGCCTCGTGCAACGCTGGTTG
>JBIJCJ010000051.1:0-19592 GCA_044344765.1 Pirellulales bacterium
GATGGCCGCGGCGATCGTCAGGCCGCCGAGCGCGGAGCCCGCGCCCTTCACGGAGCCGCGGGTGTCGTCGTGCTCGCGGCGGGCCGCGGCGAGCGCCCGCTTCGCCTCGGCCACCGCGCGGGAGGCTCGGCCGCAGTCTCGGGCCCGGCTCCGCAGCGGGCCGAAGGAGAGCGCGAAGCCCTCGGGCAGGAGCACGTCGGGAAGCGCGTCGGCGTCGTGGAGGGCCGGGGCGAGCGGCACCACGCGGGTCAGGCCCGCGATGCCGACCTGTTCGCCGAAGCGGCGGGCCGCGAGCCGGGCGTGGGCCTCCGCCCGGGCCACGTCGGCGGCGAGCCGCTCGAGCCGCGGGAGCTCCTCGCACAGCGCGGTCACGGCCGTGCGGTGCCGCCAGACGGCGGTCTCGCCAGGGAGTTCGCGGAGCAGGCGGGCCAGCTTGCCGCGCCGTTTCTTGCGGAGGGCTGCGCGGCGCTCGAAACGCTTCAGCCTCCGGGCCGCGTACCGCCAGGCATCGCGGTCGGGGTGGAGCAGGGGGGCCGACTCGAGCGCCGTCAGCCGGGCGGCGGTGGTCCGCCACGCGGCGTGCAGGCCCTCCAGCGGCAGCACACCGCGGACCACCGCCTCGTCGTGCAGGGCCGCGGTGATCCGCGCCTCGATCGCGCGGATCTCGGCGTCGAGATGGGCGAGCTCCGCCCACAGGCCGCCGGCCGTGACCGCCGGTGCGTCGAGCGCCGCGAGCCGGTCGAGCGCCTCCCGCCGCCGCGCCTCGAGCGCCCGGATCGGCGACACCGTCGGGTCGGTCGAGTCGAGCCGGCCGATCGCGTCGCGGAGGTGGCCGAGCACCCGGGCCACCTTCGAGCGATCGAGGCCGCTGGCGAGCTCGTAGAGCCGGCTGCCGCACCCCTCGGGCTCGAGCGTCCGCAGTTCGTGCAGTTCGTCGAGGCCGAAGGCCATGACGCTCGTGAAGGCGGTCTCGTCGATGCCGCCGACGAGGTCCTGGAGGTAGACGCGGTGCCGGTTGCCTTCGCTCCGCGGATCGATGTCGGCGATCTCGATCAGGTCGCCATGATCGCCGCCCAGGCCCACGATGTCGTCGGCGTAGCTCTCCCGCGTGAGGCCGGCGAGCTGCGGCCCCTCGTGCCGCCGCTCGATGGAGATCAGGCTGCGCTCCGGCCCACTGCGAACCAGGAGCCGGCCGGCGCAGGCGACCCGCGGATCGAGCACGCCGCGGCGAAACAGCCCCTCGAAGCCGAAGAACACGGCACGGACGAACTCCAGCAGCGTCGTCTTGCCGGTCTCGTTGGTGCCGTAGAGCACCTGCACGCCCGGCCCCAGCCGGTCGATGGTGACGCGGGTCAGGGCGCCGAACTTTTCGGCGTCGATCCGTTCGATGAACATGGGGCCTCCGCTGCGGCGGCGAGGGACGAGGTCGGGAGAGGGTCAGGTCGATTCGATGAGTTCGAGCGCCAGCCAGCCGGCTTCGCGGGCCATGTCGGCCGGGATGGCGGGCGTGGGCGACTGCTCGATCGTGGACACGATGTCGGCGAGCGCCGACGAGAACGAGGTGGTGGTGCCGGGCCGGCTGCCGGAACGAGCGTGCCCCAGCGGCGCGAGCGACTCGCCCGGATCGGCGACGAGCTCACGGCACCAGATGCGAAAGGTCTGGGCGTCGTAGAGCTGCCGCACGCGGGCCAGCGTCTCGGCGGCGATCTCCGCGACCCGCACCCGCCGGGCCACGCTCGTGCCGCACGCGATCGAGCAGCGGACGATTTCGAGGGCGGCATGGCCCGAGGCCGGCAAGGCCTCGAGGGCCGACCAGATCGCGGTGGCCAGCTCCTCGTCGCCGCCGGCGGGCGAGTCGACCGCGACCGTCCGCCAGGCGACGCGGTGCGTGGGAGTCTCCTGCCAGCTGGCCCGCCAGTCGGTGTGCGGGGCGGCGAGCGATCCCGGGCCTGCGGGAGTACGGTGCACGAGCGTGAGGCCGCAGCAGCCGCCGGGGCTCGCTTCGTGCCCCGATCGAGACTGCAGCGCGGGCAGGTGATGCATGCCCGCCGGCAAGAGCTGCGGCCGCCGCGAGCCCCAGATCCAGAACGTGCCGGGGTGGGACCAGACGGGCGACGCGGCTGCGGCCGCCGCGAAGGCCGTCGGCGTGAGCGGCGCGGGGGCGTGACGCGAAGCGTCCGCCGCGAGGGCGGGATGGACGGGCTCGTCCGACGCCGCGGCCGCGGGCACGTCCCAGCGTTCGGACTGCCAGAGGGAGGTGTCCCAGCCGACGACGATCCGCCGGTGGAGCGGCGCCGGTGCTGCGTGGTCGATCGTGAGCGGGCCGGCGACGGGGCCGTGCGCGGAGGCGATCTCCACGAGCAGTCCGTGGACGTCGAGCTCGAGCGGTGCCAGCGGCGTCACGAAGTGGAGCCCCGCCGGCTCGCCGAGCATCCGGGAAATCGCATGGCATGCCGACATGTCGTCGGCGACGTATACCGTGCGGCAGCCGGCGGCGGCGAGGCTCGTGACCATCGTCCGCAGGGCTGCCGCCTGGGCGGGGCTCGCGCGGGTCGGGTCGAGCAGCCGGCCGCAGATCACGACCGCCGCCGCGCGGGACGTGCGGGCGAAGGTCGCCGCGGCGCCGAGCGCCTCCCGAGCCGCTGTCGCAATCGTCTCGGCCACGGCCGGCGGTGCGTCTTCCGGCACCGGGAGCGGTCGGTCGAGCGCCGGGTCGAAGGCGAAGACGAGATCGGCCATGGCGACACCTCCATGTGGCCGGGCAAACCGGCGGGCCGCGCACCGACTCCGGCAGGGCGCCGCGGCGCCCCCGTGCCGATCCGTGGCCGGGAATCAGGGAAAGATGGGGGCAATGTAACGGCGCGCGGCCGCGGGCCGCCAGCCGAATAAAGCCCGGATGAAACCAGGCGTGTTTCCGTTCGTTTTCCGGGAACGACCGGAAACGCTCATGCCGTCAGCGGGGGCGGGGACGCGGCGAACGCCGTGACGACCGTGGCAGCCCAGGTTTCGGCGTCCGTGGCGGGTCCGACCGCGGCGAGCACGCGGCCGCGGAGCAGCACCCCCTTCTCGATCGCGGAGGAGAATAGCCAGCAGGCGACTTCCACGCGGCCCTCTGCGGTGCGACGGACCAGGAGCCGCCGCGCGTCAGCCGGATGCGCCGCGATCAGGATCGCGTGGGCGGGCTTTTCGGTTCGGGGCCGGAAGAGGAGGGCGGTCGTTTCCGCCGGCGGCTCGCCATCGGCGGCCCAGGTGGTGCCGTCGGCATCGCGGCTCCACCGCATCTCCCCGCCGCCGACATCGGCGGTGACGGCCAGTGCCGAGTCGCTCTGCACGAGCGCGGTCTGCGCCGAGAGGGTGAGCTCCCAGGCCGCGCAGTCGGCGGCTGCCGGAACGGGGAATGGCCGCCACATCGCCGTGGCCCGCAGCCGCCGCGCGTCGGCCGGTTCGTAGACCGCGAGCAGGTCGTCGCCACGCACCCAATGGTCGCCGGCCCGACAGGGAGTCCGCAGGTCGATGCCGAGGAACGCGTCGCCCGTCGGCAGCACGAGGCCGCGGGCAGGGGCGTCGAGATCGAGCCGCGGGCCGTCGGTCGCAGCGGCGGTCCGCTCCGCGATGGTCCATGCGGGGGCCGGAGAGACGGGGATGGACATGGTGAGGAGCTCCGTGGAGTACGACGGGGCCGACGATTGTAGCGACCGCGGATCGGCTACGATGTCAGGGCCGTCGATCTCCCTGGCGGTGCAACTCCCCGCGTCCACGACACGACCATGAATCCGCTCCCATCCGCCGATCCGCTCACCGTCTGCGAAGCGGCTGCGCGGGCGGGCGGCCGGGTGCTGCAGGACTGGGTGGGCCGGTTCGGCGTGTCGAGCAAGGGGCCGCGGGATCTCGTCACCGAGGCCGACTTCGCGGCACAGCGGGAGATTCGGCGGATCGTACTCGAGGCGTTTCCGGAACACGGCTTCGTGGGTGAGGAGGCCGAGCCGGGCGCGGGCCAGCCGGCGTCGGGAGTTGCCGGCCACGCGGGCCGTGGCACGCGGTGGATCGTCGATCCGCTCGACGGCACCACCAACTACGTGCACGGTTTTCCCGCCTACTGCGTCTCGATCGCCCTCGCTGTCGGCGACACGATCGAGGTCGGTGTGATCTTCGATCCGGTTCGCGGCGAATGCTTCGCGGCGCGGCGGGGCGGCGGGGCTTTCCTCGACGGACGCCGGCTACGGGTGCCGGCCGTCGCCACGCTCGAAGAGGCGATCGTGGCGGTCAGCTTTCCGCCGCAGGTGTCGGCCGAATCGGCGGCCGTCGCAGACTTTCTGGCCGTCGTGCCGCGGGCGCACTCGATTCGCCGCACCGGATCCACGGCGATCAACCTCGCCTACGTGGCCTGCGGTCGGCTGCACGCCTTTTGGGCGCGGCGGATCGCCTGCTGGGACGCGGCGGCGGGGCTGCTGATCGCCCGGGAGGCCGGCGCGGCGGTCGAGCCCTTCGCTGGAGCCGCAAGGGACGTGCCCCTCGACGATCCCGCGTTCATCGTGGCGAGTTCGCTGCGGCTGATGGCTGAGTTACGGATCGCGCTCGCCGCCGGCCGCGAGCCCGCCACGGGTTCCGATCGCGCAGGTCGTGACGGTCATGCCGCCTGCGGGAAATGAGTGACCTGCACGCTTTGCGGCGAGTTGCAGGGTAGGCTTGGGGTGGCGCCGGAGCACGATGCTTCGGCCCCCTGTTCACCCGGTCGAATCGGCCCATGAAGACCTCCCATGCGCCCGCACCGCGCCGCGTGCTGATCGCAGCGGCTTGCGGCCTGGTTGCCGTCGCCTGCGCGGCGGTGGCGGCAGAGGCGCAGCAGCCGGCCGGGCCAACGCCGCCTCCTCGGGTCGAGGAGCGCAAGCCCGAACTCTTCTATTTGGAGAACGATTCGGGCGGCCTCGTGCCGGTGCCGGGGTTTCGCTACCGCGACTTCGTCGAATTGCTGCGGCTCAAGGAGGGGCTTCCCGGCCCCGCCCAGCCGCCTGCGGTCGTGCTCGAGGAGATCCGCGTGCAGGCCGACCTCACCGCGGTCGCCGATCGCACATGTCCGGCCACCGTGGTGTGCACCATCCGCCAGGCACGTCGCGGCTGGGTGGAGGTGCCGCTCGGCTGCGCCGGGCTGATTCTGACGCGGCCCCCGCGACATGCCGGCCCTGGGCGACTGCTCGTCGATGCGGCACCCGAGGGCCGCGGGTATCGCGCCTGGCTCGACGCTACTCCCGAGCCCGGACAAGAACCGCGGCACACCGTCACGCTCGAGGGCCGCATTCCCGTCGACGCCCCGGGTGGCCGCGAGGCGATCGTGCTCCACATGCCGACCGCCACGGCCTCGGCGGTGGAAATCCGATCCGCGCGCACGGATCCTGAGGTCGTGGTGCAGCCGCCTCCGGCCGAGCGCAAGGTCCGGCCCCGTGATGCGGGGGGGACGGAGGTGACGCTTTCCGGCGTCGTCGGCACCACGACCATCAGCGTCGGTGATTCCACCGCCGCCGACGCGGGCCGCGCCCCGGTGGCGGACGCGTTTGTGGAGAGCGTCGTCAGGATCGACGGCCGTGACGCCGTGACACAGGCACGGATCAGGCTGGGCGGCCTGGCGGAAGCCGCGCCAACGGTGCGGATTACCCTGCCGCCGGCCACGACGGTGCGAAACGTTCGTGCGCCATCCGCGGTGGTCGGTCGCGCAGGTACCGTCGATGCGCCGACCGTCGACGTGGCGGTGGTGCGGGGCGCCGACGGCGAGGCCATCATCGAACTGGAGTGTCAGCGGCCCCTGGAACGGAGCGCCAACGGGAAGGAGGCGGGGCCCTTCGAATTGGCGGGGTTCGCGGTCGAAGGCATCGAGCGGTGGCGGCAATGGGGACGGATCAGCCTCGTCGTCGAGGGTGAATGGCAGGCGGTCTGGAACGAAGGTCTGCGGCGGGTCGACCCACCGGCCGCGGGCCGCCGGCCGGGGCTCGTGGCAGCCTTCGCGTATGACACGCAGCCGGCGTCGCTCAAGGTGCGGGTGTTGCCGCGGCGCAGCCGCGTGGTGATCGAGCCGGAATACCGCTACGAGGTAGCCGCCGAGCGGGTGGCGCTCTATGCCCGACTGGGAGTCGCCGCATCCGGCGCGCCGGCGACCGAGATCGTTGTCGACATCGATCCCGCCTGGGTGATCGACGAGGTCGGGCCCGCCGCCGTCGTCGATGCGGCGGGCGTGACGGTGGAGGGAGGACGAATCCGGATCCCGTTCACCCAGCCGCTCGTCGGGAACGCCGTCGTCGAGATCCGCGGCGGCCGGCCCGTCGAGCGGGCCGCCGAACGACTCGCCTGGCGGCTGCCCGTGCCGAGTTCCGGGCTCGTCGGCCCGGCGACCGTCGTGGTGGGAGCCGATAGCGACATCGAACTGCTTCCGGACAATGAACGCATCAAAGGTCTCGTCCGCCAGACCGCCGCTGCGCTGTCGGGAACCGACAGCGACGCGGTGGTGCTGGCCTACCGGCTCGACGCCCGTCAGGGCGAGTTCGCCGCCACGCGCCGCTACCTGCCACGCCGCGTCGACGCCACGGTCGCTGTGCAGGCGGTGATGGACGAGGCCGCCACGGTGGTCACCGAAACCCTCCGGCTGCGCGTGCTCCACGTGCCACTGGAGTCGGTCGAACTGCTGGTGCCGGCATCGGTCGCGGCCGGCGGGGCCCTCGAGGTGCGGCAGGGCGACTGGGTGCTCGATCCGGTCGAGGTGGCCGAGGCCCCCGCGGCTGGCGCGTCCGAGGGCCCCGCCGCTGACGGGCCCGGCGGCATGCGACGCCTGCGGGCGATCCTTCCCGGCCAGCTCCTCGGCGTCGGCGAGGTCGTGGTGCAATACGCGCTGCCGACGCCGACGGTGCCGCCGGAGACGACCGTGGCCCACGATCTTCCCCTCGTGTTGCCGACGGCGGCACGAGTCACGCGGCAGACCGTGGCGCTGGATGCGCCGGAGCGATGGTCCGTCGAGGTGCGGGGTGACGCCTGGCGCCGCGACCCGAGCCCGCAGCCGAACGCCGTTTCGCGGAGTTGGTCGACGATCCGCCAGCAGGAATCCGTGCCGTTGGCCATCGCCGTCAGGCGCGGGGCGACCGCGGGGAACGTCGTCGTCGATGCCGCGCTGCTGCGGACCACCGTGCTCGGCGACCGCCGGGACGACGTCTTCACATACGTCCTCTCTGGTGCGGCGGAGCGGCTTGATCTGACACTGCCGTCCGGAGACGCCGAGATCCGGCTCGATGGCCATGCCGTTGTCGCCGCGTCGCGGGCCGACGGCGGCGTGGCCATCGACCTGCCCCGGAGCGACGCGGGAAGGCGGCTGCTGGAGATCCGCCGGCTCACGCGGTCGGAGGGCACCTGGGATCGGCTCGCGGCGCGTTTTGGCCTGCCCGTGCGCGTGCCACTCGATCCGCCCCGGTTCGCGGCGGATGTCGTCGAACGCCGTTTCTACTGGGAAGTTGACACGCGTGCCGACGAATGGCTCTTCGGCCTGCCTGCCTCGTGGACGTCGCAGCAGCGGTGGCGGTGGGGTGGCCTGATGCCCGAGCGCACGGCGGTAGTCTCGCGGCAGGCCCTTGCCTCGTGGGTGCAGGCTGCCGCCACGGTGAACGAAGCACCGGTCGACAGCGTCGAGCCGGAACCGCTCGGCAGTCGCGTCGTGTATGCCGGCGTCGGTCGGCCCGGATCGGCCGCTCCGTGGCTGTTGCCGCTGTGGTTTCTCGTGTTGGTCTGCTCCGGAACGGTGCTGACGATCGGCATGGCGTGCCTGGCGAACGCCGCACTGCGGCGTCCAGCGCCGCTGCTGGCCCTGGCCGCCGCCGCGGTGCTGGCGGCGGCCGCCGCGCCCGACGCGGCGGCGCTCGCCGCCGTCGTGGCCGTGCCCGGAGCCCTGCTTCTCGCCCTGGCATGGGCGCTGCAGCGGTTGGGCGGTACGGCCCCCGGCCGGCGCAACGCGGCTGCGGTTCCCATGTCCTCCGCGAGTTCCCTGACGCGGGCCGCCGCGCCGTCCTTGATCATCTCCGGTTCGGCGGCCCGCGGCGACAGCGTGACCACTGCGAGGCGGCCTTCGCCATGAACCATCCTGCGGCGTGGCCGTTTGGGATCGTCGGCGCGATCGGGGCGGTGCTGGCCGCCGTGCTGACCGCGGTCGGCGCCGACGATCCGCCGACACTCGACTTTCTCCGCGTGCACGTGCCGCGCGGCCGGCTGGAGGAGGTCCCGCTCGGCGAAGGTCGCTACGTGCCGATGTCGGCCGCGGAGTTCGAGCAGGCGGTCGCAAGGCTCGGGCCGCAGCCGGAGGCCGGGCTGGCGCCACCGCGGATGCTCGCGGACCGGTCCCGCTATGCGCTCACCATCGACGATACGGGCCGGCTGGCGGGGCGGGTGGAGTTCGACGTGGGGGAGAGCGTCGGCCCGACGCTGCGCGAGATCGAACTCGGTGCCGTGCGGCCGGGCCGCTGTTCCCTGCGCACGTCAGCTGGCGCCGGTGACGCCGTCGTCTTCGGCCGGCCTGACGGCACGGCGGCGGTGAAGATTCCCGAGGCCGGCACGTACGCCTGCGAAGTCAGCGTGGGGCCGGAGACGTCGGCTGCGGATGCATTCACGCTGCCGCTCGTTCCAGCGTTGGCGACCTCCATCGTCGTGCGGCTGCCGGCGGGCACCCGGCCGGCGGTCTCCGGAGTGCCGTTGGGCGAGGCCGTCGTCGGTCGCGCTGGTGACGGCGTGTGGCGGATCGAGTTCGGCCCGGCCGCGTCCGTCGGGCTCACCTTCATCAAGGACGAGGTGGAGCCGGCCCGTGTCGCGGCGTGGAGCGATGTGATCGTGCGCGGCGGCCGAGTCGAAGTGGTGACGGCTCTGGTGCCCAGGGTGGGCTGGACGGGTGAGCCGCTGGTCGTCGAGAAGCCGCCCGGCCTGCGGCTCCTTTCCGTGCGCCGTGCCGCAGACCAGCGGACGCTGGAGTGGATCGCGGCCCGCGACGGCCGTACGGCCCGCATCGAACTGCCGCGCGACTTGGTAGGCAGCGCCACGACGTTGCTCGTGCACGCGGTTTCGCCGCACGACCCGGCGGCCTCTTGGCAGGTGCCGTTCGTGCGGCCCGCAGCCGCCGCATGGGCGGGGGGCGGCAGCCGCGTCGAGATCGACCCCGCCCTCGGCGTGGTGCAAGTGGCGGCGGAGAAGAGCCGGGTGGTCACGCCCGAGATCGCCGCGCGGTGGCCGCTGCCGGCCGCACCCGCGACCGCACCGGCGGCGGCCGACGCCGTGCTTCCGGCCATCATGCACTTCGAGAACCAGGCCGCCGAGGCGACACAGACACTCGGTTTGCGAGCCCGCAAGCCCCAATTGGACGTGGCCCGCGTGACGACGGTCGAACTTTCGCCGGGGCAGGTGCTGGGCCGGGCCGCCTGTGACCTGCGGGTGGTGACCGGCGAGACCTTCTCGCTGACGGCCCGCATCGCGCCGGGCTGGATCATCGATGCCGTGGAGATGGTGGACCCGTTCGATGTCTCCGCGGGCGTAGAGGAAAGGCGCCGAAACGGCGGCCCGGAGGTCGATTGGCGGATCACCCGCGGCCGCGACGGTGCCGCGGAGATGCGGATCGGGCTGACGCTGGCGGCGACACCCCGGCGCAGCCTTGGTCTGCGGGTCACAGGGCATCGGCGGGGCGTCCCGCTCGGCGGCGAGTTTCGCACTGCCGACATGGACATGGTGCGGTTCGACGGCGAAGCCGCCGACTCGGCCGTCGTCGATTTCAAAGTCGGTCCCGAGGCCATCGTCGAGATCGATGACGCGCCGGTGGGCATTTTCGCCGTCTCACCGCGACTGGAGCGGCTCGTCGAGCCCGGCCCGCTGCGGGGGCGGATTTTGGGCGGGGAGCGGGCGACCGACCGCCGTGCCCGACTCGTGCAGCGGCGGCCGCCGCTCGATGTGCGGGTCGACGTGCGGCTGGCGGCCCGCGACGAGCGGCTCTCGCAGGCCTTCAGGCTGACCTGCCGGCCGGAGGCGGGCGCCGTGGATTCGGTCGTGGTGCACTTCTCCGAGCCGATGGGAGACGAACTGGAGTGGTCGCTCGTCGAGCCGGCCGGAGGTGCGCTCGTGGCCCGGCGGCTCGACGCGGCCGACAGCGCCCGCGGGGACGGGGCCCGGATTCCCGGGTGCGTCGAATCGTGGCTCGTCGAGATCACGCCCGCCTTCATTGGCACGGCGACCATCCGCGCCGCCCGCGAGGTTCCGTTCCGCGAGCCGCAGCCGGTCCCGCTGGCGTGGGTCGAGGGCGCCACGACGTCGCTCGGCACCGTGCTGGTCCGCGACACGGGACCGGAGCGGCCGACCGTCGTCAATCGCCGGCTGCGGCAGCTGCCCACGGTGGCAACCGGCGACAGTCAGCCGACGCTGGTCGAGTTTTCGTTCACCGTGCCGGAAACCGGCACGGAAAAGACGGCCGCGGCCGAACTGGTGCCCCCGGCCGGAGCCGAGGCGCGTGCCTGGGCGTGGACCGAATCACTCGCCTGCTGCTGCCATGATTCCGGGCGGTCGGAGTGCGAGGCGACCTACGACATCGAGAACCACGGACGTGACCACCTGTCGCTCACCGTGCCGGCGGGACGTCGCGTGGATGCCGTGCTCCTCGACGGGGCCGTCGTGCCGATCGAGTCGCTCGACGGCGGCGGCACGGCGCGGGTGCCCCTGCCTCCGACACGTCGTCGGCTCCGGCTCGTCGTGCGGACGTTGGTGGAGAGCGACACGGGCGTCGGATGCTGGCGGGTGGATCCGGTCGGCTGTGCGATCGACGTGCCCGTGCTCGATCAGCGGCTGCTGCTGTTCCTGCCACCCGATCTCGATGTGGCGACCGGAATGGGCGCTTTCCGGGATGCCGTGCCTGACTCGGCGGGCCTCGTGGAGCGGCTGTTCGCCGCTCGCGTTCCGGGGGCGGCATCCTCCGCGGAGGACGATCACACACCGTCCTTCTCCTTGGGGGTCGCCGGCTTCGGCGGCCGGAACTTCGTGCCCGTGTCGGGCCGCAACGGAAGCGGCATCGTCGTCGTGCGTCGCCCGCTCGTGACATCGACGGCGCTCGTCCTCGGGTTTTTGTCGTTCCTCGCCGTGCTCGGGCTCTCGCGACGTGGCCCCGCGGTGGCGCTGCTGCTGGCCGCCGCCAGCGCGGCCCTGGCGGTCTGGCTCGAAACACCTTTCGCCGAGCTCGCGCGGGCGTCCTGGTGGGGCTGCCTGGCGGGCTGCGGCCTGCGGGCGCTGGGAGGCCTCGGCACCCGGGCCAGGCCGTCACTGGCAGGCCTGATCGCGGTCGGCGTGTGCGGGCTGGCGCCGGTCGCAGCTGCGGAGCCGGTCGGCGGCGATCAGCCCCTCAAGGTGCTGCTCACGCCGGGCGACGATGGCGACATGGCGCTCGTGCCGGAGCCGCTGTTTCGCGCCCTGCTGCGCGACGTGCAGCCGGCGGCGACCGCGTCGATCCGCATCGTCCGCTGCCGCGTGTTGGTGGAGGATGGGCCGGTGCCGGCTGCCTGGCGTCTGGTGCTCGACGTCGATGCCGACGCCGGCGGCGCCATCGTTCTCGACCAGGGGCCGGGCGAGGCACGCTGGGAACCCGGCGCCGGTGCGGTCGCGGCCCAGGTCCAGCAGGATGGCCGTCTGCTGCGTCTCTTCGCCCCCGTCGCCGGCATGCAACGGGTCGAGGTCCAGGTGCAGCCGGCCGTCGAGCGGCGCGGCCGCCTCGAGACGGCCTCGATCCGCCTGCCGCCCGCGGCCGTGTCGCGGCTGGAAATCATCGACGGCATCGGCACTCCGATCCTCGTGCCCCGCGATGCCTTGCAGTGCGATCGCGCCGCGCCGGATCAGCCCTTCGTCCGGGCTGCCGAGGTAAGGCCCGGCGAGCCGGGATTCGATCTCTCGGGAGCCGCCCGCGTGCGGCTCGTCCGGCCGATCGATCGCCGCGACAAACTGGCCGCGGGCGGCCTGACGGTGACGAGCGAGAACGACATCGAGTGGGACCTCGAAGCCTGTCGCGTGCGGGCGCGGTTCGACGTCGCCGGCGATGCGATCGTCCGCGCGGTCGTCCTCGCCGCCGATCCGCATCTGGAGCCGCTCGACGAGCCGGCCGTCGAAGGGCAGACCGTGCAGCCGCTCGGTCGGGGGCGGTACCTCGTGGAACGCACCGCCCCGGAGCCGGGCCCCGCCCGAATTCGCCTCGCATTTCGCGCGCCGCTCGTCGATCCCGTCGGCTCGTTCGCGGCCCCCGGCGTCTGGCTGGAGGATGTCGATACGGACACCCGCACCGTGCGGCTGACGGCAGCCCCCGATCTCGTCGCCGTCCGCGAAACGTCGGCGGCACCGTCGGCCGACCAGCGCGACGAGTTCATCGGCGTGGGCGGCGACGTGTGGCGGTACGAGGCCGGCCGCGGCGTGGCCCCGCCCCCCCGGGTGTGGCTGTCGGTGAGACGGCGCCCCCAGGCGGTGTATGGAGCGCAGACGTTGGCGGTGAGCCTGGAGCCCGATGGCATCGGACTGCGGTTGCAGTCGCGGATCGACGCCACTTCGACGCCGCTGGTCGAGATTCCGGTGGAAGTGCCCCCCGGCTGCGACATCGGCCGAGTGACGTTGCGGGAAGACGATCTGGCCATGCCCGGCGTTCGCACGCCGCTCGATCTCCAATGGTCGATGACCGACGCCACTCGGATGACCATCGTCCTGCAGCAGCCGAGTGCGGGACGGTATCGGCTCGAGGTCGATGGTCGGTTGCCGCTGCGCCCCGCTTCCCGCGGCCGCGTTCCGCTGCTGCGGGCCGGGCTTGCCGGAGGAACGCCGCTGACCGTCGTGTGGAGCCGCATGCCGCAGGGGGTGACGCAGCGGGACGAGGTGCCGCCCGGCGCCCCCGGTCCGGAGTACGACCTCGGCGTGGAGACCGTGGCCGTTCCGTCTGCTGAAGCCTCTTCCACGCCGGCTGCGGCCCCGGTTGGCCGCGTGGATAGTGTCGAGCGGGTCCTGGTTACGGCGGCGATCGACGACCGCGGTCGGCTGCGCGGGATCGCCCGCTACGACCTCATCGCGGCTCGGTCCATCATCCGGCTGCGGCTCCCTGTCCGCACCCGGATCTTCGACGTGCTCGTCGATGGTCAAGACGTGGATGCACGGCCCGTCGCCACGAATGCCTGGGATGTGCAGCTGCACGACGCCAGCTGGCCGCGGTCCATCATGGTCGTGTTCGCAGCCGAGCTCGATCCGGCGCTCGGGGCCGGGCAGCCGATCCAGTTGCTGCCGCCGATGATCGAGAATCTGCCCTGCGGGGAGGTGCTGTGGACGATCGACGCGCCGCCCGGCCGCATGCTGCGTGTCGCCGAGCCGGCGCGCCAACTCGACGAGCGGGCGTTCCAAACCGCATGCGGCGCGGCGTGGAACCGCATCGACGCCGCCTTCGCTGACGCCCTGGTGGCCGCCGGCCCCGATGCCGAGCGGCTTCGGGCCTTCGCCGCGGCCCGTGCCGCCGGAAAGGCGACCAACCTGGAGAGCGGCTGGGAAGACGCGATCGGTTTGTCTCCCCGCACGGTGCCGGTGCGGGTGGCGGCCCTGGGGACCGGTGGCGTGACGGTGCGGGTCGTGCGCGGGCCCGACGCATCGAACGCGGCGCGGCCGGCGGCCACCGTCGGGCTGGCCGCCGTCGCCGCCTGGGGCTGGTGGGCGTCGCGCCGTCGGGGGCTGACATGGGAGGCGCTGCGGCCCGCGGCCGCGGGGTTCGTGCCCGCCATTTTCGTCGTCGGTGGCTGCGCATGGGCGGCCATGCTCTCTCCGGCGCTGCCCGGATGGTTGATGATCGTTGCCGGCGCGACGCTGTTCGCGGCGTCGATCCAGTCACGCCGCGCGGCCTCCCTCGCCGCGGCGGGGCACGCGCCGCCCGACTCCCCCTCGACGCGTGCGCTGGGCCGTTCATGACGGCGGCACCGCGGCTGCGGTGGAAAACGGGGCGAAGCGGGCAAGCGAAAAGCGGTCTGGCCCGGGCGTAGGGAGGCCGCTACTGTCCGCCCCCGCTCGGGCCTCATGACGGCCGCACGGAGCGCCCGTCACGGGCGGCCCCGCCTGCGGTTCATGACGATGGCAAGGATGCCGTCGCTGCCCGATGCGAACGCACGGAGGCACGTCGGCATGAATCGAGGACGAGGGATCGCCCTGCGCACGGGCTGGATGCGGGCGGCGTGCCGGTGCCTGATGATGGCCTTGGCCTGCGGCTGGATGGCTGCGACGGCCGGTGCCGCGGGCTACCGGACCGCCAATTTCCTCGTCGATGCACCGACCGAAGATCTGGCCCGCAAGATCGGCGAAGCCTCCGAACACTACCGCCACACGCTGGCGGTCGAGTGGCTCGGCCGACCCCTGCCGCGATGGAGCCGCCCCTGTCCGATCAAGGCGCAGGTGGCCCCGCACCTCGGGGCCGGCGGCGCCACGAGTTTCGTGTTCGACAAGGGGGAAGTCTTCAACTGGACGATGACGATCCAGGGAAGCGAGGAGCGGATCATCGACTCGGTGCTGCCCCACGAGATCACGCACACCATCTTCGCCAGCCACTTTCGTCGGCCGCTGCCCCGCTGGGCCGACGAGGGCGCCTGCACGACCGTCGAGCATCCGGTGGAGCGGGCCCGGCAGCACCGCATGCTGATCGAGTTTCTGACCACCGGCCGCGGCATCGCGTTTCCGGACATGTTCGCGATGCGCGAGTATCCGGCCGACGTGCTGCCGCTGTATTCCCAGGGCTACTCGCTGGCCCGGTACCTCATCGAGCGCGGTGGCCGGCACAAATATGTCAACTTCGTGGCCGACGGCCTGGCAGGCGACGACTGGGCCGGCGCCCTGCAAAAGCACTATGGCGTTCCCGGCCTGGCCCAGATGCAGACGGTGTGGCTCGATTGGGTGAAGCAGGGCTGCCCGGCGCCCCCGGCCGCGCTCGCGGCGTCGTCTCCGGCACCCGCTGCGTGGGCCGGCACCGCCCGGGGCCAGAGCCCGGATGTGCAGCCCGCGGCGGTGGCCCCGCAAACGCGCGGACCGGTCGCGTCAACGGTGGGCCGGACGTCGATCTACGCCCAGGCCCGCCGCGCGGCGGAACCGCCGCGCCCACCCGTCGCTGCCGAACACGGCCGATAGAACCTGCGCGGCACCGGCTTCCGGCCTGAGCCGCCAGGCCTCGTCAGCCCTCGTTGAGCCAGCGGGGCATCGGGATCGCCCGGCTGCGGGCCATCAGCAAAAGCAGCCCCGCCGACAGCACCAGGAGAGGCACTTCCACATCCATGCTCAACAGGCGAGTTTGCCGGAGGATGGAAAAAAAGCTCGCCAGGCCAAAAAAGCCGCTCACCACGAACGACACCTTGTCGAACCCGGAGAGCGCCACCGCCAGGACGCCGACGACAGCGAGGCCGAGAGTCCATGCCCAGTCGACGGTGGGAATGAAGCCCAGGCTGCTCAGCAGCCAGCCGCCACCGACACCGACCAGCAGTACGCCCAGAATCAGCGTCGAACGATCGTTTTGCATCAATGCAGCCTCGAGGGAAGGTTTGGACGCCGGCAATCCCGACTCGAACCCGAAACAGCGATGCCGCAGATCCGGGCCAGGGAGAGATTCACGCGGAAAACAGTTTATCGCGGATTCTGCGCCGCCCGCTCTCCGGCCGCATACAACCCGAGTAGCAAGGCGAAATAGGCGGCAATCAGGCCCGTCTGCATCCAATAGGCGAGAGTGGACCTGCCGTCCAGCACCACGTCGAGCGCGTCGGAGACATTCACGGCGCTCAGCCCGAGCACGGTGACGCCCAGTGCCACGATCGCGGCGGGCACCCCGCTGCGATGCCAGGCGGCGTTCGCAAAAAGGCAGGCATAGGCGACTACCGCGAAGGAGATGATCTTGTCCTGATAGGCGTAGAAAGGAACGTCGTAATAGACGAACAGCAGCGGGTATTTCAGGCCGAAGAAGTGGGCCACGGCCATGCAGCAGAAATAGGCCACGCCTGCCCACAAGGCGAGGCGAAGAAGAGCGGGGGGCGGATTGGCGTTACTCATGGTTCCAACTGAAGTATCTCACTCGCGGCACAGTCCACTGAGAATACGCTCGATTTGTACACGGTGAATGCCCATATGCATGCCCGCCAGGGCATGCCAGCCTGCGGCATCAAGGGGCCCGAACCATGGATGCGGGTATCGGGCGTGTGTGTTGAGGCTCGGCGATGCGGCTACGGCCGCAGCGAACGCATCACATGACGTTTCAAACGCCGCCAGAGCCTCCGGCCCTACGTCGGCGCTTGGCTTGACAGCCGCAGTGCTGGCCGCACCAGCCGGAGTGACTTCACGCACCAGTTCTCTGATGAGGAGTGCTAATGACTCGTTCACGATCCGCAGGTGTTCCAGCGTCATCCACACCGACCAATAACGACTGCTGTCCTCAAGCCCTGCGATACGACGAATAAGCACCCGGCGTGCCCCCGCTTCGGCATCGCATGAGCGGAGGAGTGCGCGAATGAGTTCACGTTCGCGGGAAAATCGCCCGTCAAAAGACCGGCGGCTACCGGTCCATCGACGGAGGCCAAACAAGGTGCGGACAGCCAGCAGCTCGAGCCTGGGTAGGCCGGCGCCGGGCGGGGCCAGATTTTGATCCGTTGGGGCAGTCATTGCGTGGTTACTTGGATGAACGGCCCCGATCAATGGCTCGCGGCCAAAGGATCATCCACTCCACCGGGCTTCATCGCGAGTCCATTGCATCGGGTGGTGTACGCCCGTCATGGGCGTGATTGTATGGGGTGCAAGTCCCCTGTGCGAGATTGGGAGCCTGAAGGAGATCAGTAGACCAAGTGATCCCTCCGATTGGCAAAGCACGCGGTGAGGGCAACTGCTCTGGGGCGACCCAGGGTGGGAAGGAAGCCTGCGGATGCGTCGGTAAGCTGACAGGATTCTTCGTCGTCAGTCGCATCTTCACCAGCGTCGCGAGGTTACGAACAGAAACGTGCTCCAAGGCCGGTGAGGCCAGGCGAGTGGGCACCACACCACGAAGCCGTTCCCAGACAGCCTCACAGGTAAAGCACGAGCCTGCGCGACGACAGATCACGTTCTTATCCGGGGAGATCTGCCCCGCCCCAGGGAGTAGGGCTTGCCCGAAAGCCTGGAACGCCACGGTGCAAGCCATGGCGAGGGAGGCAGAAGTCAGCAGAGGTCGTAGTACCGAGGCCGCACTGCCAATGCGGACGGGAAGGGCCGAACGATGAAGAACGGGGAGGAGCCATCGCCCGACTCACCGCGAGGGAACCCCTCGACGCACCGTCCCATGACGGGCAGCGCCGAGACTACAGGTTCGCTGTCCCGATCGGGGCGAACCGCGGCGGCGCCGAGCGAGCAGCCATCCCCGAGCCTGTTTCCAGAGATGATGATGGAGGCGATTGTCGATTCCGCGAACATGCAGCGAGCCTGGGATCAGGTCCGTGGGAACCGTGGGGCTCCTGCCCTGACGGCATCACACTGACACAGTTTCCTGAATGGTTTCGCCCGCAGTGGGCGGCGATTCGGCAGCAGCTTCTCGATGGGACCTACGAGCCTTCGCCGGTTCGGAGGAAGACCATCGACAAACCGGATGGCGGTCAGCGGCAGCTCGGCATCCCAAACGTGCTGGACCGTCTGATTCAACAAGCCATCCAACAAGTTCTGACACCGGTGTTCGATCCGGGCTTCTCGGATTCGAGCCACGGTTTTCGACCGAACCGCTCCGCCCATGGAGCAGCCAAGCAGGTGCGACGGACGATCCGCCGAGGCCGCCGCTTCGTCGTGGATATGGACCTGTCGAAGTTCTTCGACAGGGTCCAGCATGACGTCTTGATGAGTCGCGTCGCCCGCAAGGTGCGCGACAAGCGAGTGCTGAGGCTGATCGGCCGCTACCTGCGGGCGGGCGTGATGGTCGAAGGGGTTTTGCAGTCGAGTCCCGAGGGCACGCCGCAGGGTGGGCCGCTCTCGCCACTCCTGGCCAACATCCTCTCGGATGACCTGGACAACGAGTTGGAGAGACGCGGTCTGCCGTTCGTCCGCTATGCCGATGACTTCGTGATCTTCACGAAGACAAGGCGAGCGGCGGAGCGGGTGTTCAACGGAGTGAATCGCTACCTCACGAAGGGGCTTCGCCTGGTGGTGAACCTGGAGAAGAGCCGGATCGTTCTCGCGGATGGAGTCGAGTTCCTCGGCTTCGTCTTCCGGGGCGTGACGGGGATGATTCACGTCTCGGACACGAACGTCCAGAAATGCAAGCGGCGGATCCGTGAACTGACCGGGCGGAGTCGAGGCATCTCGATGACGCAGCGGCTCGGGGAACTCCGCCGATACTTGCAGGGCTGGGCAGGGTACTTCGCGCTGCCGAAGCAGATGAGACTGTTCGAGAAACTCGACCAGTGGATTCGGCGTCGTCTGCGAATGTGCTTCTGGAAACGCTGGCGGTTCGTCCGCACGCGGGTTCAGAATCTCTTGGCGCTCGGCGTTCCACGCCGACAGGACTTCCGCCACGCAAAGAGTCGCCAAGGACCGTGGCACATGGCGAAAACCATTGCCAGGGAGGTTGGGATGACGAACGCCTGGCTGCACGATCAGGGACTGGTGTCGCTGAAATCACTCTGGGTCAAGCGTGCTCCGCTCCGTCGAACCGCGTAGTGCGGACCCGCATGCTACGTGGTGTGGGGGGCGGGCGGAGCGATCCGCCCGCCTACCCGATTCAAGTAAGCCGCTCCGCGGCAGGCTGATTCCTTTCAGGTCAGTATAGCCCGGACACCTCGTCCCCGCATGCGTGACCGGCAGCGGTTGCGACGGGCCAGTGGCCCAATCATCGTCGTTCGCAAGGAGGTTTTCTTCCTCCTTTGCGAATGGGTTTCACGATGATCGCTCCTCGCCCCACGAGCACGCTCCGTCTCAGGAACGCGGCCGCGAAGCCATCGAGCGGATCATGCAGTAGCAGCCACGCCATGCCGACCGTCGCCGAGGTGCTGCGGCGGCATGGCGGGGAGTATCTCGACCGGTTCGGCACGCGGATGCCAGCCCTGCATCGCCGGGTGCTCGTCGCCATCCGTGCCTGCCGGACCGGGGCCCTGGGAAAGGTGCAGTACGCCTGCACCGCCTGCGGTGGCAGCCATGTCATGGGACGATCCTGCGGCAATCGGCACTGTCCGACATGCCAGCAGGAGAAGGCCAGGGCCTGGCTCGAGAAACAGACTTCCCGCCTGCTGCCCTGCCCGTACTTTCTGCTCACGTTCACGCTGCCCTCCGAGCTGAGGTGCCTGGCGCAGGGCAACCAGCGCGCCGTCTACAACGCGATCTTTCACGCCTCGAGCCAGGCCATTCGTGACCTCGCCGCCGACAGCCGCTTCTTCGGCGTGCTCCACACCTGGGATCGCACCCTCGGCTACCACCCCCACGTCCACTCCGTCGTGCCCGGAGGAGCCGTCGGCGCCGACGGCAACTCCTGGATCCCTTCCGGACCGGCGTTCTTCCTGCCGGTCAAGGCGTTGTCGATCCTGTTTCGGGGAAAGTTCCGTGACGAACTCCGCAAG
>JBIJCJ010000209.1:0-5719 GCA_044344765.1 Pirellulales bacterium
CTGCCGGTGCCTGGAGCGGGCGGCGACGGCGGCTGTCGCCGAGGAGATCGGGCGGCTGGCGACCCCCGCCGGCGCCGTCGGGCTGTCGGGATCGGCGGCCGTCCTCGACCGCGTCGTGCGTTGGAGTGGCGTGCGGGAGGCGGGCCTGGCGACGGGCAGCCTTCCGTGGGACGAGGCCACGGAGACACTCTGGGCCGCCGCTGCCACCGCCGCCCTGCGGCTGCTCGGCGGACGCGGCCGCATTCTCGCCGGGCCGGGGCGGCTCCCGGCGAGTTTCTCTTCACCCCTGATCGCAGCCTTGGCTGCTCGCCGCGGGCCCGAGCGGACGGCCCGCCGCACAGCCCGGGCGCTGGTCCGCGGAACCGCGACGGGCCGCTGCCTGCCGCCTGCGTTTCATGATCCGACCGCCGCCGTGGCCGTGCTCCGCTCCGGCTGGGATCGGGGCGGCGTCCGCGTGCTGCTCGAATACCGCGAGGCGACGCCACGGCTGGAGATCGCCGTCGACGACCGCCTGCTCGTGGACGGGCCGTGGCGCTGGTCGGCAGTCGCGGAAGGGCGGCCGCTCGATGCGGAGGGAGCGTGGACCGTCTCCTGCTGGGAGTCCGATCGCAAGGCGACGTTCCTGGAGATCGTCGCCCCGCTGGCCGGCGGCATGCAGATCGAGCGGCAGGTGGTCGTGCTGCCGGGCGAGAAGCTCGTGCTGCTGGCGGACGCTCTCACGCCGCGGCCCGGCGGTGCGGCGACCGTGCAGGATCTCCGCTATCGCGGCACGGTGCCGGTCGGCGACGGGCTCGACTGCCATCGCGAGGAGGAAACCCGCGAGGTGATCGCGGCCGACACCGAGACCCGCTTCATGGCGTTGCCGCTGGCCCTGCCCGAGTGGCGGGTCGCAGGCCGCGGCGGGTTCGACGCCACCACCGACGGCCTCGTGCTCGAGCAGCAGGCCGCGGTGCGGTTGTACGCCCCCCTGTGGATCGACTGCGACGCGACGCGGATCCGGATGCCGCGGACCTGGCGGCAGCTGACGGTCGCCGACACGCGGACGATCCTGCCACCGCACCAGGCGGCCGGGTTCCGCGTGCAGGCCGGCCTGGAGCAGTGGCTGGTGTACCGGGCGCTCGACGTGCCGCGGAACCGCACGCTCCTCGGCTGCAACGTGTCGTGCGAGTTCCTGCTGGGCCGCGTGAAGCGGTCGGGCGAGGTGGCCCGGACCCTCGAAATCCAATGACCGGCCGGCCGCCGGCGGACGACGCCACGGTGCGGGTCGTCGCAAACCTGGCGCGGATTCGCGACCAGATCGCGGACGCCTGTCGCCGCGCGGGCCGCGCCGCGAACGAGGTGACGCTGATCGGCGTGACGAAGTACGTCGATGTCGCGACCGCGCGGCTCGTGCATGCGGCGGGTTGTCACGAGCTCGCCGAGAGCCGGCCCCAGGCCTTGTGGGCCAAGGCGGAGGCCCTCGCCGACCTCGATCCGCCGCCGCGGTGGCATCTGGTCGGGCACCTGCAACGCAACAAGATCCGCCGCACGCTGGCGGTCGGCCCGCTGATCCACTCGCTCGACAGCCTGCGGCTGCTCGAGGCGGTCGCGGCCGAGGCCGCCGCGACCGACCGGGTCTGCGAGGCGCTCGTGGAGGTGAACCTGGCGGGCGATCCGGGCCGCACGGGAGCGGCCGAGGGCGAGGCCGCGCAGGTCATCGCCGCCGCGGCGGCCCGGCCGCAGGTCCGCGTCCGCGGCCTGATGGGGATGGCGAGCGTGCCGGACGGCGACGCGGGCGCGGCCCGCCGCGAGTTCGCCCGGCTGCGGGAGCTGCGCGACCGTTTCGCGGCCACGCTGCCCGGCGGCGACCGGCTGCGGGATCTCTCGATGGGCATGAGCGGCGATTTCATGGAGGCGATCCTCGAGGGCGCGACCTTGATCCGCATCGGCTCGGCGCTCTTCGCGGGGCTCGAGGGCTGACGCAACCGCGGTAGTGATCAGCGGCGGACGGTCATCGCCGGCTGACGTGCGGGCAGCGGTGCCCTGGAAGCCCGAGGCGCGAACCGAGGGAATGCGGATCCGTTTCCGGTGGAGCGACGCGTATTCCCTCACCTTACGGTTCGGGCTTCCCGGCAGGCGGCCACCGCATACGCCGTGCCGCAGCTGCCGTCGGCCGCGCCGCGTGCCTTCGCGCATCGGGCTCACAGCGGATCGCCGCCGCGGCACGCCGCTGAGCCGCCGCCGCTCCGCGGCGGCCACGGTCGCCCGGAGGTGCGACCGCACGCCCGGCTGGTCGCACCTCGGCTGCGACCACGCCGGGCCAAGCCTGCGGGGGCCATGGATGGGGCCGTGTTCCCGCAAAGCCTCGGCTTCGTGCCTCGCTTTGCTTGGCCGGCCTCCGCCGGCTCTCAAAGGGCCGCCCTCCAGGCGGCCACCGTAGGAGGCAGTGCCACCATTGACTCATGCCGCCGCTCCGCGGCGGCCACGGTCGCCCGGAGGTGCGACCGCACGCCCGGCTGGTCGCACCTCGGCTGCGACCACGCCGGGCCAAGCCTGCGGGGGCCATGGATGGCCCCGCAGGCGTAAAGTCAGTCGTCGAAGCGGACCTCGAGGATCTCGAACTTCATCGTGCCCGCTGGCACGTCGATCGACACCTTCTCGCCCACCTTCTTGCCCAACAGGCCCTGGGCCAGCGGGCTGGCCACGTTGATCCGCCCGGCGTCGTAGTCTTCCTCGCCGGCGC
The DNA here is from genome assembly GCA_044344765.1 of Pirellulales bacterium. Lineage (GTDB taxonomy): Bacteria > Planctomycetota > Planctomycetia > Pirellulales > UBA1268 > QWPN01. The sequence continues at coordinate 2,723 of JBIJCJ010000209.1, forward strand.
CGACGAGCACGAAGATCTCCTCGTCGCCGAACTTCAGATCCTTGACCACCACCGTGGCCCCGAACACGACCTCGTCACTCGCCTCCTTCGCCCGCTCCACGATCACCGCGCGGGCCAGCTTGTCGCGCAGCAGGTTGATCTTGGCCTGCATCATGCCCTGGCTTTCGCGGGCCCCGTGATACTCCGCGTTCTCGCTGAGATCCCCCTCGCTGCGGGCCGCGGCGACGCGGGCGGCGAGCTTGGGCATCTCCACGTTCTCGAATTGATCGACTTCGGCCTTGAGCTTCTCGTAGCCGGCGCGGGTCATGGGAATGCGATCGGACATCTCGGTCTCTCCGGTGGCAGGCAAAACGATTCTGAGACATGAGCCGCGGCCTCGACGCCGCGGCCGGCGGTCAGGCCGAGGCGGACGACTCGGGTACGTAGAGCAGGCGACCGCAACTGCGGCACATCACCACTCGACCCAGCATCAGATCGGAGAGCATGTTGCCCGTGATCTGCTGGAAGCATCCGCCGCAGCTCTGCCCCTCGACCGGCGCCATGCCGTCGGCACCCTTGTGCTTGACGACCCGTTCGTACTTTTCCCGCACGTCGGCGGCGAGCTCCTTCTCGACCGTCTCCAGTTCGGCACGGACCCGCGCCACCTCGCCGTTGAGCCGGCCCGTCTCGGCCGCCACCGCCGCCTGGGCGTCGGCGAGCAGCTTCTTGGCCGCCGCGACCTCCGCCTCGGCCACCGGAACGGCGGGCTTGAGGGCGTCGATCCGCTCGAGCGCCTCGAGAATCTCGTCCTCCAGCACCTTGATCGCCATCTTGTCGGCCGCGATCTGCTCGGTCAGCGTCTGATACTCGCGGTTCGTCTTGCAGGCGTTGAGCTTGCCTTCCAGGTCGCGGTTCTTGGCCTCGGCCGACTTGAGCTGGAGCTGCTTCTGGTCGGCGGACATCCGCGCCTTCTTGACGTCTTCCTGGGCGGCGGCCTTCTTCGCGTCGGCGGTTTCGAGCTGCCGGGTCCGGGCGGCCACGAGCCGCGGACCGGCCGCCAGCTGGTCCTGGAGGTCGGCCAGCTGCCGGTGGATTCGGTGCAGGGTGCGGAGCGTGGCGGTGACGATGGCGACGGTCATGCCCGCAGTCTAACAGCCGCGCCGGCCGGCCGCCACGCGGGGCGGCCCCCCGGCCGGTGAATGCGGGACGTGGGGCGTCAGTTGACGCTCGCGACCGTGCCTTCCATGAAGTTCTCGAGCTGCCGCGACCGGACGGGGTGCTGCAGCTTCTTCACGGCCTTGGCCTCGATCTGCCGCACCCGCTCGCGGGTGACGCGGAAGATCCGCCCCACCTCCTCGAGCGTGTACGTGTACCCGTCGGTGAGGCCGTACCGGAGCCGGATGATCTCCCGTTCGCGGTAGGTGAGGGTCTTGAGCAGCGACTCGATCCGGTCCCGCAGCAGGCCGTGGGTCGTGGACTGCGTGGGGCTGGCGACGCCGACGTCCTCGACGAACTCGCTGAAGCTGGCGTCCTCGCTCTCGCCCACGGGGCGGTCGAGGCTCATCGGCTGCCGGCCCATCTCCAGCACGCGGCGGGCCTCCTCCACCGGCACGCCGGCGGCGTGCGCGATCTCCTCCGGCGACGGCTCGCGGCCGAGCTCGTGCAGCAGCTTCTTGGCCGTGGTCCGGAGCTTGGAGAGCACGTCGATCATGTGCACCGGGATGCGGATCGTGCGGGCCTGATCGGCGATGGCCCGCGTGATCGCCTGCCGGATCCACCAGGTGGCGTAGGTGGAGAACTTGAAGCCGCGGCGATACTCGTACTTGTCCACGGCTCGCATCAGCCCCGTGTTGCCCTCCTGGATGAGGTCGAGGAAGGAGAGCCCGCGGTTGCGGTACTTCTTCGCGATCGACACCACGAGCCGGAGGTTGGCCGCGGAAAGGCTGCGCTTGGCCGCCTCGTACTCGTCGCGCAGCTTCTCCAGTGACGCCACCCGGATGCGGAGGGACCGCGGGCTTTCGAGCGTCGTGAGCATCAGGTCGCGGAGTTCCTTCCGCATGTCGGCCCGGTCGTCCCGCGACAGCCGGCCCTCCTTCATGGCCCGCAGGTCATGCTGGAGCTGGTCCATCCGCGCCGACATGCCGCGGAGGAGCTTCACGAGCGGCTGCACGCGGCGGGTACGGAGGCTCAGCTCCTCGACGAGCACCAGCGACTTGGCCCGGTTGCGGCGGAACCGCTGCCGGGCGACACGGGCCTCCGCGGCCGCGGTGCGGCGGCTGATGAGCAGCCGGAAGTCGGCCCGCGCGGCCCCCATCAGGTGGTCGAGCGTCGCGAGGTTGTGCGGCATTCGCGCCTGAATCTGCTCCTTCGTCAGCCGTTCGGTGAGCGACACCTTGATCGTGCGGTCGAAGGGCAGGGCGCCCTCGTGCACGCGTCGCAGCGTGTCGACCGTCGATTGCAGCGAGTAGGCGGAGCCGAGGATGGCGCGGCGGAACCGCTTCCGCGTGACCTCGATCCGCTTCGCCAGCGAGATCTCCTCGCGGCGCGAGAGCAGGGGGATCTCGGCCATCTGTGCCAGGTACATGCGGATCGGGTCGTTGCCCGCGTTGGCCGGCGGCGTGGTGATCGCCTCGTCGCGACGCGGCTTGGCGGGCGTCGCGGCCGCGGTCACGGCCGGTCCGACGGGCTCGCCGGCGGGCTGCGGCCGGGCGTCCACGAGCTCGATGCCCTGCTCCTCGAGGGCCACCAGCAAGGAGTCGATCTTCTCCGGATCGACCGCCTCGTCGGGCAGGTAGGCGTTGACCTCGTCGAAGGTCAGGTATCCGAGCCGCTTCCCGGCGGCGATCAGCCGGCCGAGGTCGCCATCGGTGCCTTCCCGGTGGGCCGCCGCACGCTGCTCGGCCGCCGGCTGCGGCAGCCGGTTCGCGGGACCATTCGACGGATTGCTCACGTTCTTCATCGCAGGGTTCTCCTTCACCATCGTACCGTCACTCGCCACGCCCCCCGGACCACCGGTGG
>JBIJCJ010000210.1:0-5711 GCA_044344765.1 Pirellulales bacterium
CCCCCGGTGCAGCGTGCGGGCACGGTCGTGAGAGGACGACGCTCGAGTTCGGGCACGGTCGCGGGAGGACGGCGTTGCAGCGTGCGGGGACGGTGGTGGGAGGACGACGTTGCAGCGTGCGGGGACGGTCGTGGGAGGACGGCGCTGCCGATGGTGGCGGATGCCCGTTGCCGGGAAGCCCGAGGCGCGAGCCGAGGGAATACGGTGCGTTGCAAGAGAAGCCGCGCGTATTCCCTCACCTCACGGTTCGGGCTTCCCGGCAACCGGGCACGGCGGTCGGAGACCCCCGGTGCAGCGTGGCCGCTGGCGTTTCCCGTGAAACGTCGCTGCACGCTCCACTCCACGTCTCGAGCCGAACCCCGCCTTCGCTTGCGTCTTCGCTCGGGGAGGCTCGGGGCTGCCCGCTGCCCTCAGAGCCGGCGTAGCTGACCAGCGGAGCCAGGATGGCGGAGCGCAGGCAGCTCCGAGCGACCGGAGCCCATGAGGGGCGGAGGGAGCGTCCGGCGACGGGGCACGGGCGGCCCCGAGCCGGCGCCCCGATGAGGCGCCGGCTCATGCGGCACTGAATCGCGTGCCAGGGGCCCGCGATTCAGTAGCGGTAATATTCCGGCTTGAAGGGCCCGTCGACCGGCACGTGCAGGTACTCGGCCTGCTCCGAGGTGAGCTTGGTGAGCTTCACGCCCAGCTTGTCGAGGTGCAGCCGGGCCACTTCCTCGTCGAGCTTCTTCGGAAGCCGGTGAACGCCGATCTCGAACTTGTCACCCTCCGTCCAGAGGGCGATCTGGGCGAGGACCTGGTTGGTGAAGCTCGTGCTCATCACGAACGACGGGTGGCCGGTGGCGCAGCCGAGGTTCACGAGCCGGCCTTCGGCCAGCACGATCACGCTGCTGCCCGAGGGCAGGGTGTAGCGGTCCACCTGCGGCTTGATCTCGACCTTCTTGATGCCCTTGGTGTTCTCCAGCCAGGCGACGTCGATCTCCAGGTCGAAATGCCCGATGTTGCAGATGATCGCGTCGTTGGGCATCCGGGCGATGTGCTCGCCGAGAATCACGTCGCGGCAGCCGGTGGCCGTGACGAAGATCTGGCCCCGCGAAGCGGCCTCCTCCATGGTGGTCACCTCGAAGCCCTCCATCACCGCCTGGAGGGCGTTGATGGGATCGATCTCGGTGACGATCACGCGGGCGCCCAACGACTTCATGGCGTGGGCCGAGCCCTTGCCCACGTCACCGTAGCCGGCCACCACGACCACCTTGCCGGCCACCATCACGTCAGTGGCCCGTTTGATGCCGTCGGCCAGGCTTTCCCGGCAGCCGTAGAGGTTGTCGAACTTGCTCTTCGTGCAGGAGTCGTTGACGTTGATCGCCGGGAGCTTGAGCTCGCCGTTCTCGTGCATCTGGTAGAGCCGGTGGACGCCCGTGGTCGTCTCCTCGGAAAGGCCGCGGATGCCGCCGATCAGCTCCGGGAACTTGTTGTGCACCATCGAGGTCAGGTCGCCGCCGTCGTCGAGGATCATGTTCAGCGGCTGGCCGTCCGGGAAGAACAGCGTCTGCTCGATGCACCAGTCGAACTCCTCGTTGTTCTGACCCTTCCAGGCGTAGACCGGGATCCCGGCCTTGGCGATGGCGGCCGCGGCATGGTCCTGGGTCGAGAAGATGTTGCAGCTGCTCCAGGTGACCTCGGCCCCGAGCTCCTTGAGCGTCTCGATGAGGACGGCCGTCTGGATCGTCATGTGGAGGCAGCCGGCGATCCGGGCCCCGGTGAGCGGCTTCGAGCGGCCGTACTTCTGCCGCAGGGCCATCAGGCCGGGCATCTCGTTCTCGGCCAGCATGATCTCCTTGCGTCCCCAGTCGGCGAGCGAGAGGTCGGCAACCTTGTAAGGCAGACGGGTTTCGACGTGGGCCACGGAGAACCTCCTTGAGATGGGGAAGACGAGAACGCCCAAATCTTAGCCGGCGGGCCGATTTCGCAAAGGGTCGGCCTCCATGTTCGGGACAGTGAGCAGACGGTTCACCCTATGGCCGCACGGGCAGCCGCCACGAAGGCCCGCACGCGCCCTGGATCCTTGATGCCCGGAGCCGACTCGACGCCACTGGCCGTATCCACGGCGCGGCAGCCGCTGGCCGTGATGGCGGCCGCCACGTTCTCCGGCGTCAGGCCCCCGGCCAGCGCCAGCGGCACCGGCAGGGGCGCCACCCGGGCGACCGCGTTCCAGTCGGCCCGCGCGCCGGTGCCTCCCAGCTGACCGGCGGCGGTGCCACGCGGCACGGCGGCATCGACGATCGCCATGCGGGGCGGCGCCCCGGCGGCGACGGCCAGGTCGATCCAGCGGCGGGCGGCGGCGAACGGGTCGCCGGTCGCGTGTCCATCATCGAGCCGCATCGCGCGGATCACAGGCAGCCCGGCCAGCGCGGCGCACAGTTCGGGGGCATCGACCACCCGATCGTCACCGTCCGCGAAGAGGTGCCCATGCAGTTGGATGGCGTCGAGGCCGACGGCAGTCGCGATCCGGCGGATGTCGGCGGCCGTCGAGCCGGCGAACACGCCGACCTTGAGCACGCCGCGTGGCACAGCCGCCGCCACGTCCCCCGCCGCTTCGCCCGCGAGGCACCGCGGCGAGCCGACGACGAAGTTCAGCCCCACCGCATCGGCACCGGCGGCCGCCACGAGCCGCGCGTCGCCCGGCGACGTGACGCCACAGATCTTCACGTGGAACAAGGGCTCGACCATTCCGACCTCGCGCCGGACCGCCACACGGCGGCGGCACATTCGGCGCGACCGCGCGCCGGGGTGCCGTCTTCCCGATCCGGAGAGTCTACGCGGCCGTCAGAGGGTGCAGGAACCCGGGGGCGTGAGCCGAAACCTCATGGTGCCGGCGGCTGGTCCGGCCGCCATCCCTTCGGAACCGACTCCACGATGCACGCTCGCCGTCGCCACCCTTCGACCCGCCCCTTCATGGCCGCGCCGCGAACGCAGTTCTACCATCCGGCGCACGGCATCGAGACGGCGATCACCGGCACGGAGCGGGCGATCCGCCGGGCCGAGGGCGTGGCCCTCGTCGTCGGCCCGCCGGGCACCGGCAAGTCGCTGTTGCTGGCGCTGGTCGCGGAGCGGGTTCGCGACGACTTCGACGTCGCCCTCCTCTCGGGCGCGCGGATCTGCACGCGGCGGGCGCTGTGGCAGGCGATCCTCGCCGAGATCGGCGAGCCCTATCGGGGCATCGACGAGGCCGAGCTGCGGATCGCCCTCGTCGAGCGGATCCGTGGCCTGGCCGCGACGGGCGCGGGGCTCGTGGTGCTCGTCGACGAGGCGCAGACGCTGCCCACGCGGCTGATCGAGGAACTGCGGCTGTTGACCAACGTGCCGACTCCACTGCCCGCGGTGCACATCGTGCTGGCCGGCTCTACGAAGCTCGAGGAGCTGCTCGGCCTGCCGCGGATGGAGAGCTTCGCCCAGCGGATCGCCGTGCGGAGTTATCTCGAGCCGCTCGACCATGCCGAGACGGTCGCCTACCTGCGGACGCAGACGAAGACGGCCGGCTGCGACTGGGACGCGCTCTTCGCCCCGGGCTGCGACGACGCCGTCTTCACCGCCACCGACGGCGTGCCCCGGCTGATCAACCAGCTCTGCGATCACGCGTTGGTCCTGCGCGGCGACTCGCCGACGCCGGTCACGCCCGCCGCCATCGCCGCGGCCTGGCGCGACATCCAGCGGCTGCCGGCGCCGACGGCACACGACTCCCTGGGGGTGGCCGGCGACGAGCCGTGCCTGGAGTTCGGGACCGACGCCGTGCACGAGTTCGATCCGTTCGCCGACACATCCCCGACCGATGACCGAAACGTCGTCGAGTTCGGAGGCTTCGACGACGGCATCGCCGTGGCCGATGACGCCCCGCCACCGCGGGCGGGCCGCGGCGGCGATCCCTGGAGCGGCCCCGATGTGGAGCTCGTGTTCGACGGATCGGGCGACCCGTTCGAGGAGTTCTTCGAGCAGGAGCGCGACGCCGTGGAACGCTTCCTGATGCGCGGGCCCGACGACTTCCGCCAATGCCAGCAGGTGTCGAGCCGTGAGGGCGAGACGATGGCCCGCCAGCTCGCCGCCTGCGAGCGGATCTCGCTGCCGGCGGTGGCGCCGCCGGCAGCTGGGCCAGCCGCCGCCGGCCCGCCGGCCGACGTGGAGCCGGCGGCGGTGGAGTGCGGCGCGGACGATGCCGACATGGTCGTCATCGAGGAAGACCTGGAGGCGTTTGCGCCGCCGGGGCGGCCGGTGGTCGCGGCCGTCCGTCCGGGCGATTACCGCAGCCTCTTCGCCCGGCTCCGCCGCGGCGACCGCGGACCGGCCACGCCCGGCCGCTGATCAACGCGGCCCGAGCGGCGCGGGCCCGAGCGTCGGCGACGTCGGTGGCTGGAGCTGCAGCTGCCCACCCGGCACCGGGGTGGGCGGCGGCGGCGGGGCGGGCTTTTCCCCGGTGGCGACGGCCAGGCTTTCCTTGGCGTCTTTGAAGTTGGGATTGATGGCCAAGGCCTCACGGAAGGCCGCGATCGCCTTCTCGGTGTCGCCGTTCCTGAACAGGGAGACACCGTAGTTGTTCCACAGCCCCGCCTCTCTCGGCATCTTGGTCAGCAGTTGCTTGAACTGGTCCGCAGCCTCGCCGAACCGCCCCGCGGTGGCCAGCGAGTTGGCGTAATTCACCTGCATCATCGGCGCGTACGGGGTGACGCGATGGGCCTCGCCAAACTGCTCGATCGCGAGGTTCATCTCTCGCTTCGCTACTTCTTGGTTGCCCTGTTGGGCGGCGATCTGCGACCTGGCCGAGTGGGTGGTGCCGAGATTGTTGTGTGTCTCGCCGAGGTCGGGCCGCAGGCGGGTGGAGTTCTGGAAGTGGTAGTGCGCCGCCTCGAGGTCGCCCTTGGCGAACTTCTTCGCCCCCAGGCGGTTGTGCGCCTGCCAGCAGCCGCAGCCCTGGTGGCAGGGGTTCGGATGTCCGGCGATCGTGTGGGGCCAGAGCGACTCTTCGTCGATCCAGGCGTGGGCGTAGCGGAACGACGAGAACCCGAGCACGGCGAGGATGACCGCACCCAGCGCCAAGGCCACGGGCCGCTCACTGGCCTGCGCCTTGGCGTACCAGGCCGCGATGGCGGCGGCGAGGAGTCCGATCACGCCGACCATCGGCGTGTAGAGGAAGTGGTCGGCCACCCAGGTGATCCGCATGTAGGAGATGGTGATGAAGCCGAGAACCGGCAGCAGCATGAGCAGGAAGTAGGCGAGCACGAACAACGCGTGCCGCTGCCAGGTCGGCTGTTCCGCCGTCCCGCGGTTCTTCCACAGCCACCATCCCGTGGCGATCAAGATCGGCCAGGGAAGAAACTGCCAGGCCTGCGGCGGATCGACCTGCCACTTGGGGTAGATCGTCATCAAATTGAACGGCCAGATCGCCTTCCACAGGTAGAAGAGGATCGCCATGCCGGCCGTGGCGATCCGCGATGCGACGCCGCCCACGGGGATCGCCTCCTGGCCGATCGCCCGGCTCCACTGAAAGTAGCAGGTCGCCAGACCGAGCACGGCGGAGATCCAGAAGAAGGGCAGCGCGTAGAGCGTGTACTGCTCGAGTGTCTTGCGGCCACCGCCCGCACCCGCATCGCCCGCCCCGCGTCCCGATATCACGGTGGCCGCGAGTGCTCCCGACGCCAGCGGGCCGAGGAGGGCGATCGTGC
>JBIJCJ010000052.1:0-19514 GCA_044344765.1 Pirellulales bacterium
GGGCGTCGTGATGGGCGTCCCCGTGGACGGCCCGCGGGAATTGCGGGCGTTGCTCCTCACCAAGGAAGACGTTTTTGCCAGGTGCCTGGTGAGCAAGCTGATGGTGTATGGACTGGGCCGCAGCCTGCGTCATCAGGACCAGGCGGTGATCGACGGCATCGTCGCCACGGCGGCGAAGAACGGCTATCGGTTGCGGGAAATCATCGAGTTGATCGTGCTCAGCGACAGTTTCAGAAACTACTGACGGGAAAGGCCCGCGACATGAGAGGCATCGGTGGTCGGGCGAGCGCGGTGTGGGTCGGCATCGCGATGGCGGTCGCGTTGCAGTGCCTGCCTTGCCGCGGCGAGGGGCCGGAGGCTGGCGCGAAGGGCGACGGTGCGACGTTCGCGTATTTCGCGGGCAGCAACTTCTCCGGGGGCAAAACGAACGCCATCGGGGTCTATCGGCTGTCCACGGACGACGGCGGCCTGACCCCGCTCGTCGAACAGCCGCTCGCAGGCCCCGGTCCCATGGCGGTGAACGCGGAGAGCCGCAGGCTCTACGCGGTGAACTATCCCGACAAGATTCATGCCTATGAGATCGATGCCGGCTCCGGGGCCTTGAAATCGTTGGCCGAGGTCCAGCTGCCGGGGCGGCCGGAATACCTCGCGCTCGATCGCCGCGGCCGGTTCCTGCTGGCCGCGATGTATCACCAGCAGCAGGTTCTGGTCTGTCCCCTCGACGGCCAGGGGCTTCCGCAGGTCGATCAGGTCCAGGTGCTCGCTTCCGGCCTCCGGCCGCACTCGATTCTCAGCGATCGGCACGACAAGTTCGTGTATGTCCCGTGCGCCGGTGAGATCTGGCAGTATGCGTGGACCGAGGACGGCACGGGCCTGGGAGCCCAGGCGGTGGCGCGGCACAAGGCTCCCAAGGACTCCCGGCCGCGGCACCTGTGGTTCCACCCCAACAAGGACTGGCTGTACGTCGTCAACGAGTCCGGCCGCTCGCTGACATTCTATCGGGTCGCTCCCGACACAGGCGGGCTCACTGCCGTGCAGACCCTGTCGACCGTGCCCGAAGACGTCGTCAAGGGCTCCGGCGCCGACGTTCACGTCACGCCGGACGGCCGGTTCGTCTATGCATCCACCCGGGAGCATGACTCCATCGCCGGGTTTGCGATCGACCAGAATTCGGGCGAAATCACCCCGCTGGGGCAGACCGCGACGGCCCGCGGGCCGCGTGATTTTGCCATCGACCCGAGCGGCCGATTTTTGGTGGCCGGAGGCACGGGGCGGGCGATCCTCGTCCATGCCATCGATCAAGAGACCGGGCAGACGACGACGAAGCATAGGTATGATGTTCGCACCGGCTCCGTATGGGTCGAAGTCGTGAGTTTCAGAAACAAGGAGTCCAAGCCGTGAACCATCAGATCGATCGCCGGACCTGTCTGCGCGGCACGTGCGCCCTTCTCGGCCTGCCGTTGCTCGAGTCGATGCGGACCCGGGTGCTCGCGAATGACCAGGCGGGCACGGCCAGCGTGCCCAAGCCGCGGCTGCTGTTCATCGACGAGATCGGCAACGGCGTGGACAACGTCCGCTGGTATCCGACGAAACTCGGTCGCGATTGGGAGATCACGGAGACACTGCGTCCGCTGGAGCCGTTCCGCGACCAGGTCACCGTGCTGTCGGGGCTGCGGCAGACCTTCGACGACAACGGGCATCATGCGGCCGACTCGTTCCTGACCGGCGCCCGGGCGACGAGCAACGCCGTCTCGGTCGACCAGGTGGCGGCCGAACATCTGGGGAAAGACGTGCAGTTTCCTTCCCTGGTCCTCGGCCCGGGCGGGACGGGCACGGTCAAGTGGGCGCAGACCCTGTCCTTCGATCGCAAGGGGCGGCCGATCCCGTCGATCAGCGATGCCGGCGCCCTGTTTCAGAAGCTGTTCGTCGCCCCGACGGGCGCGGCCGTTCGTGAGGCCGAGGCGCGGCAGAGTCGCAACGAGAGCATTCTCGATGGCCTGGAGGCCCAGACCGAATCGCTGCGGAAGGCGATTTCGGCGGAAGACGCCCGCCAGGTGGAGGCGTATCTGGATGCCGTTCGGGAGATGGAGCGGCAGATCGCCCGCGACCGCGATTGGCTGCACAAGGCGCCGCCGGACGTCGACAAGGCCGCGTTCGTGGCGGCCCAGAAGCAGGGCCGCCAGCCTCCCATGTACGAACTGATGCGGCTGGCGCTGCTCACCGAGCGGTCGCGGGTCGGCACCCTGATGTTCACGTCCGGACTGGGTTCGCATCACGGGGACACCCATCACAAGGGCCAGCAGTCGAGCCTCGACAAGGTCGCGGCCCGCGATCTGAAGGCCGTGAAGATGTTCGCGGAGTTCGTCGCCGCGATGCAGGCGACCCCAGTGGGCGATGGCACCCTGCTCGACTACACCTGCATCATGTTCGGCAGCCACATGAACAACGGCACGGGCTGGGGGCAGGGGTTCCCCTTCAAGAGCACGTTCGACTCCCATTCCGTGCGGAATCTGCCGCTCTTGCTGGTCGGCGGTCGAAAGCTGGGGGTCAACCAGGGGCAGCACCTGCTCTTCCCCGAAGAGAAGACGACCCTCAGCACGTTGTTCGTCCAGATGCTGAAGGTTGCCGGCGTTCCCGACCCGAAGTTCAACCACCTGGACAAGGGCATCCCGGAATTGGGCTGACGCCGCGACCTTTTTCGGCCACCCGCGTAACCAAACCGGCGGAAACTTCATACGAAGGGCGGCATGTCTCCCTTCGCTTCCAGGGTTCGGCACGGATTCGGCTGTTTCGGCCGCGCGGCGGTGCTTGCCTGCGCCGTCGCCTGGTGGCTTCCGTTCGCGGCGGCGGCCCCCCTCGAGGATGACGGCGATTGGGAGATCACGGCCGAGAGCCAGGCCGCCGTCGATCGCGGCCTCCGCTGGCTGGCTGCCAACCAGGGGAAGGAGGGCAACTGGAAGACGGACGACCTCGGCCTCGTGGCGATGGGCGGCCTCGCCTTCCTCTCCGCCGGCCACATGCCGGGGATCGGCGAGTACGGGGAGGCGTGCGAAAAGCCGCTGGCCTACGTCGTGAAGCATGCGAAGCCCAGCGGCCTGCTCAACATCGCCGGCCAGCAGCGCGACATGTACAACCACGGCCTGTCCACGTTCGTCCTCGGCCAGGCCTACGGCATGACGGGCGACGAGCGGATCGGCAAGGCGCTCGACCGGGCCCTCGACCTGATCGCGAGGACGCAGGGCCCGAAAGGCGGCTGGGACTACGTCGCCAGGCCGGGGGATCACGACCTCAGCCTGGCCGTGATGCAGGCCAAGGCGCTGCGGAGCGCCGGCGACAGCGGCTTCGAGATCCCACCGTCGGTGATCGAGAAGGCGATCGCGAGAATCCGCGATCGCTATCACCCCAAGGGGGGCAAGCAGTCGATGCCGGAGGCCGAGCTGCGGAAGCTGCCCGGCCAGTTCACCTATCAAGAAGGTGGCAATGGCCCCACCGTGGCGATGGCCGCGGCGGGCGTCGTCTGCCTGCAGGAGTTCGGCCAGTACGAAGACTGGCGGATCGCCAAGAGCATGGAGCGGGTGAACGCCGAAATCACCAAGCTCGAGCCGCGGAAGGCCCGCGACGGCCGTCTGCCCTTCGACGCCTACACGCTCCAATACGTGGGGCAGGCGCTCTACCAGGTCGGCGGCCCCGGCTGGCGGCGGCACTATCCCACGCTCCGCGACGCGATCGTCGGGGCGCAGGTGATCGATCCCCGGAACCCGGCCAATGACGGCAGGTGGGCGGCCGGAGCGCACCTGGGGGGCAGGCCCGGCGACCACCTCTACGGCACCGCCGTCGCCGTCTTCGTGCTCTCCATCCCCAACCGCTACCTGCCGATTCTCCAGCGCGGGGAAGAGACCGCCGTGCAGGACGGCGTGGCGAGCGGTTCCGCCGCCGGGGTTTCGCGCGGCACCGCCGTGTCGGCCGGAGGGCCGCGATGATCGCCTTTCCCCCGGGTGCGCTGCCGCTGGCGATCGCCGGCGTGGCCGCGGCCTCCGCGCCGATCGTCATCCACCTCCTGAACAAGTCGCGGTTTCGCGAGATCGAATGGGGGGCGATGGAGTTCCTCATGGAGGCGGCGAAGCGGAGCCGGTCGCTGCTGCGGTTTCGCGACTTCTGGCTGCTCGTGCTGCGGACGGCCGCCGTCGTCCTCTTCGGGCTCGCGGTCGCCCGTCCGTTCCTGCGGCTCGGCGCGGGTGCGACCGTCGGCCGCGGTCCGATCCACGCGATCCTCGTCGTCGACAACAGCATGAGCATGGGGCGGGAGCGGCTCGGCGGCACGACGCTCCTCGACGACGCGAAGGCCCGCGCCAAGGACGCCCTCGGGCGGCTCCCCGCCGGCAGCCGCGCGAGCGTGATGCCGCTCTGCGGGCCGGCCGGCAGTTACAGCCTCGATCCATTCCGCACGCCGGATGACGCCGTCGAGGCGATCGACGCGATCCGCGTGGTCGATCGCGCCGGCACTGTCGCGCAGGCGGTCGATCTCGCCGCGCAGGCCGCCGAACGGGTGGTCGATCTCGCCGACAAGCGGATCCTGTTCATCGGCGACCAGCAGGTCGCCGCCTGGCCGGCCGACGCCACGTCGCTGCTCGGCGGCACGGGCGACCCGGCCGGCCGGCCGCCGCTCGAAGTGCAGGCGGTGGCGGTCGCCCTGCCCGAGCCCGACAACACCTGGGTCGAGTCGCTCGCGGTCGTCGACGGCGTGGCCGACGTGGAGCTGCCCGCCACGCTGACGGCCGTCCTCCGCCACGAGGGCCGCGGGCCGCGGCGGCAGGTGCAGGCGTCGCTCGTGATCGACGGCGCCGAGGTGGCCACCGAAACGGTCGATCTCGAGCCCGGGCAGGCGCGGGAGATCGCGTTCGCGCACCGCTTCGCGGCTGCTCCCGGGGCCGACCGCCCGGCATGGGCGACCGCGATGGTCGTGCTGCCGGCCGATGCGGTTCCGGAAGACGACCGCCGCTGCCTCGTCGTTCCGGTGGTGGCGTCGTTGCCGGTCGTGTTCGCCGACCAGTACGGCGCGGCCAACGAGGACCTGCGCCGCGGCCGGCTCGGCGAGACCCGCAGCGTGCGGCGGCTGCTGGCGCCGGTGACGACCCGCGACGCCACGCAGCAGCAGCTCGTGCGGGTGCGGCACGTGACGGCCGATGCGCTCGACGAAGAGCTGCTGCGAAACGTCGGGCTGGCGGTGGTGGCGGGCGTTCGCGATCCCGGCGCCGCGGTGCCGCTGCTGCGGTCGTTCGTGGAACGCGGCGGGCAGCTCGTGATCGCGGCCGGCGGCGACTTCGATCCCGCGGCGTGGACCGAAACCGCCTGGCTCGACGGGGCCGGCATCCTCCCCGCGCCGCTGGGCGGCACGTCGGGCCGGCTGCCCGACGAGAGCGGCCGTCTCGAGCCGCGGCGGCTTGCCTGGAACAGCATGCGGGACGAACCGCTGTTCCGCGTGCCCGACGTGCCGGTCGAGGAGCTGGCCGATCTCTACGCGGCCCCGCTCTTCTTCAAGACCGTCGTCACCGACATGGCCGGCGCGGGGGCGGACGCCGTCGAGGATCCGGCGCTGCGGCCGCAGGTACGTGCATCCTTCGACGACGGCACGCCGTTTCTCGTCACCCGCCGCATCGGCAAGGGGAGCGTGGCCTGGCTGGCCAGTGGCCTCACCGGACCGTGGAACACGCTCGCCAAGACCAACGCGATGCTGCTGTGCGACCGGCTGCTCCGCGGCATGATCGCCGACACGCTGCCGGAGCACACGATTCCCTCGGCCGACCGGTTCATGCTGCCGGTGGCCGCGGGCGACCGGCGGGCGACCCTCAAGCTCACCCGGCCGGATGAGAGCGGCGGCCCCGCGGGCCTCGCCGAATCCCTTTCCGTCGAGGCGGTCGGCGGCGACGCCTACGGGGCGACGCTCCGCGATCTCACCCGCCGGGGTCTGTACATGGTCAGCGCGACGGCGAGCCGCGATGCGGCGGCCGCGGGGCGGGCTGGCGCCGACGGGCCGATGCCTGCCGAGGAAGTGCTCTGGCGGCAGCCGCTGGCGGTCAACGGACCGGCCCGGGAGTCGGAGCCCGCGGTCTTCGACGCCAAGTCGTTCGCGGTCCGGCATGCCGGCATCGAGGGCCTGCGCTGGGTCGGGCCCGAGGACGCGATCGAGTTCAGCGGCGCCCGGGTCGTGGGCCACGACGCCTGGTGGTGGATGCTCGCGGCCTGCGGCCTGTGCCTCGTCGGTGAGTCGCTCCTGCTCGCCAGGCCGCGGGAGGAACGGTCATGACCGCTCCCTTCTCTTCCGGCATGGCACGGTGGCTCGGCGGCCTGTTCGGCCTCGAGGGCCTGGAGCGGGTCGACGCCTGGCAGGTGACGCTCGCGGCGCCGTGGGCGATCCGGTTTCCGCTGCTCGTCGCGATCCTCGTCGCGGTCGCGGCCGCCGCGGGGGCCTGGTTCTACCTCCGCTGGCAGCCGCCCATGCACCGCCGCACCCGCTGGCTGCTGGCGGCCTTGCGGGCGGCGGCGGCGGCCGTGCTCGTGCTCCTGCTCGCCGATCCGGTGTTGCAGCTCTCGATGCGGAGTTCGCCCCGGCCGCTCCTCTGGCTCCTCTTCGACGGCAGCGAAAGCATGGCGATCGAGGACGAGGCCGAGGGCAAGAAGAAGTCCCGGTCCGCGCTCGTCGCGGAGTGGCTGGGCAAGAAGACCGACAACGTGCTCGACACGCTCGGTGAGAAGTTTCGGCTGCGGGCGTTCTCCATCGACTCGGCCGATGGCGTGCGGCCGCTCCAGGCGGCGGCCGCCGATGCCCCCGACGCGCTCGACGGCGAAAAGCTCGCGGCCGAGCTCTCCACGAAGGCGCAGGTGACGGCGATCGGGCGGGCGCTGGAGGATCTTTCGCTGCGTCACTCGGCCGCGAACCTGCAGGGCGTCGTGCTCGTGAGCGACTTCGACCAGAACGCGGGCCCGCCGGCGGCGGCCGCCGCCCGGCGGCTGGGCGTGCCGTTCTACTGCGTGGGTGTCGGCCCGACGCTCGCGTCCAATGTGGCGATCGACGTCCGGCCGCCTCCGCTGATGAAGAAGGACGAGCGTTCGACGGTGGCGGTGACGCTGCGGCAGTCGGGTCTCGACGACGGCATCGCGCAGGTCACGCTCTCCGTGCGGCCGCTCGACACGCGGGCCGACGGCACGCCAGCCGCGGCGACCGTGGTCGGCACCCGGTCGGTGCCGCTTTCGGCGGGCACGGTCGCCGTCGAGTTTCCGTTCACGCCCACGGCGACCGGCCGCCATGCGGTGATCGCCACGGTCGAACGAGTCGAGGGCGAGTCGGTCGAGGCCGACAACGAGGCGCTCCGCGAGACGATCGTTCGCGAGGATTTTCTCCGGCTCCAGTACGTCGAGTACGAGCCGACCTGGGAGTGGCGGTTCGTGAAGGAGGTGTTCCAACGCGATCCGCTCGTCGGGGAGCGCGGCTTCCGCACCTTCCTCCGCTCGTCCGACCCGCAGGTGCGGCTCTCGAACGAGCTCTTCCTCTCGACGCCCGCCGGGCCGCGGCCCGAGTTCTTCGCGAACGATGTGCTGTTCCTCGGCGACACCCCGGCGGCCGCCCTCTCGAGCCGGTTCTGTGCGTTGGCGAAGGAGTTCGTCGAGGAGTTCGGCGGCGGACTGGTCGTGATCGCCGGGCCGCGATTCGGTCCGGCGGAGCTCGCCGAGACCGCGATCGGCGACATGCTGCCGGTGGTCTTCGATTCGGCCCGGCGGCCGCGGGACGATAGGCCGTTCGGGCTGGCCATCACGCCGGAGGCGGCGGTCGTCGACTTCATGCAGCTCGGCGGCGACGAGGCCGAGAATCGGAAGGCGTGGAAGAACCTCGGGCCGCTGCCGTGGTGGCAGCCGGTGTCGCGGCCGCATCCGCAGGCCACCGTGCTCGCCGTGCACCCGACCGAGAAATGCACCGACGGCAAGACGCCGCAGCCGATCATCGCGATCCGCCGCTACGGCCGCGGCGAGGTGGTCTACGTCGGCACGAACGAAACCTGGCGGCTGCGACGGAAGTATGGCGAGCGGTACTACCGTCAGTTCTGGGGCCAGATGATGCACCGGCTCGGCCTCAGCCACGCCCTCGGCAGCCAGAAGCGGTTCGTCGTGCGGACCGACGCCGACACCTACCGCACCGACGACACGGTGCTCGTGACCGTCGAGGCGTTCGACGCCGACTTCGAGCCGCTCTCGGCCGCGAAGCTTCCGGATCGCACGCTCGCCGCGCGGCTCGTGCGTCCCGACAAGCCGCCCGCGGACGAGCCCGAGCGGCTCACGATCGCGGAGGTGCGGCCCGGCCTGTTCGAGGCGCGGGTGCCGGCGCTCGTCGCGGGCGAGCATCGGATCATCGTCGACGATCCCGTGACCCGCGAGCGGTCGCAGGTGGCCTTCACCGTGACGGGCGTGTCGGTCGAGCGGCGGTCGGCGGTCCGCAACGTCGCCCTGCAGGAGGCGGTCGCCGCCGCCACCGGGGGCCGCTCGTACGACCTGACGACGGCCGCGCGGCTCGCGACCGACATCGATCCCGTGGCCCGTGCCGAGCACAGCGTCAAGGTGTTCCCGCTCGGCATGACCTGGGCCTGCCTGCTGCTGGGCCTCGGGCTGCTCGTCGGCGAATGGGTCGTCCGCAAGAGCGCGAGCCTGCCATGAGCGAGCACCTGAACCACGAACCGACGACGGTGGCGCAGCGTCGCGGCGCGGCCGGTGATCGGCTCGCGGTCCTGCGGTCGCGGATCGCGCATGTCGGCCGTCACCGCCGGCTGATGCGGCGGCTCTCTGTCGCGTCGCGGGTCGCCCTCGCGGTCGTGATCGCGGCGGTGGCGCTGTTTCTCGTCGACTGGTTCTTCGCGCCGGGGCGGCTCGCCCGGTTGTTGATGCTCGGCGTGGCGGCGGCGGGGATCGCCCGCGTCTGCTGGCGGCTCCGGCGCCGCGGAGCCCTGGTCCGCGAGTCGGAGGCCGACGTCGCGCTGTTGATCGAGAAACAGGAGGGGATCGACAGCGACCTCGTGGCGGCGCTCGAGTTCGCCCGCGGCGGAGCGGCCGCGGGCTCCGCCGATCTGCGCGACGCGGTGGTCGAGTATGTCGCCGATTACGGCCGCTCCTGGCAGATGCCGCGGCAGCCGGTGGACGCGAAGCTCCGGCGGCGGCTGTCATGGCTCGCCGTCGCGGCGGGGATCGTCGGGGTGGCGGTCCTGATGCGGCCCGACTTCGCCGCCACGTTCGTGAGGCGGATGCTGCTCGGGGTGGCCCACTATCCGACCCGCACGCGGATCGAGTCGCTCGTCATCGCCGGACGGGGCGTCGATCCGACGCCCGGTGCCGCGGCGACCGCGTCCTGTCCGCTCGGCAGGCCGATCGCGTTCGAGGTCGGCATCGGCGGCGAGCAGCCGCGGATCGTGCGGATGAGGCTCCAGTCGGTGGCGACGGGGGGCACGACGGAGATCGAGCTGTCGAGTGATGCCGCGCTGCAGGCCGCGGATGGGCAGGCGGCAGGTGTGCCCTCTGGAGAGCGGCCGCCGGCCACGACGACCTACGCCGCGCGGGTGCCGCGGCTCGCCGAGACGGTCGACGTGCAGGTGTTCGCGGGCGATGCCTGGACCGAGCCGGTGCGGGTGCGGGCGATCCCACCGCCCCTGGTGGATCTCGCCATCTCGGCGACTGCTCCCGGCTATGCGGGCGGGCGTGTCGAGCGGGCTCCTGAAGGCGCGCGGCAGGTGGCCGTGTCCGAAGGGTCGCGGGTCGAGTTCGGCCTCCGCTGCACGAACAAGAAGCTGCAGTCGGCCGCGCTCGTCATCGACGGTGCCGAGTACCCGCTGCGGCCGCGGAACGCGGCCGGCATGGCGGCCGCGGATTCGGCCGCCGAGTGGGAGCTGGCGGCCTCGGCAGCGCCGCTGACGCGTCTCGAGCGGACGGTGGCCTACGAGGTTCGGGTCGTGGACGAAGACGGCCTCGGCGCCGACATGCCGCTCGTCGGGTCGATCCGCGTGAAGCCCGACGCGCCGCCGCGGGTGACGGCCCAGGTGCAGACGCGGCTCGTGCTTCCCGCGGCGTCTCCGCGGGTCGCCTGGAAGGTGGCCGACGATCATGCGATCGCCAGGGTGGAAGTCTTGGTGGAGCCGGTGCCGGCCGGAGAGTCGAACCCGGCGGTGGAGCCGGGGACCGGTGCTCCGGCGTCACAGTCCGCCGGCTCGGTGGCGATTCCGATTCAACTGCCGACGGGCGGGGGCGTGGCCGCGAGCGGCGGCGGCTCCGGGAGTCACGGCTGGGTGGGAGGCGACCGGCTGCCGCTCGAGGGAACCGCGACCGTGAAGCTCGGCGGGTTCGGCCTCGAGGTCGGCGATCAGGTGCGGGTGGTCGTCCGCGCGGTCGACTACCGGGGCGATGCGGCCGGTCGCGAGGCGGTGAGCGATCCCATCCTGCTCCAGGTGACCGACGAGCGGGGAGTCGTCGCCGCGATCAACGAATCGGACGAGCAGGCGATCGAGCAGCTCGATGCCATCATCGACCGCGAACTTTCGGTGGGAGGTGCACGATGAATCGAGCCGACGCAGCTTTTTTTTCAGTCGCCCCAAGCGTGGTATCGGTCGGGGGAAAGCCCTCCCGGATTCGCTCATCGACGAGAATCTCTGACCGCCCCTGTTCTCAATTCCTGAAGACGGTGGTGCTGCCGCGCAAGCCGGGGCTGATGCCGTGTCTCGCCGCATGCCTCGTGGTGGCGGCGCTCGGCGCGGGCCGCCCCGCGGCGGCGGCCGACGCGGCCGCACCGGCCGTGGGGCTTGCGGCCCAGGAGCGGGCCCGGTCGCTCGCTGCGGAGCTCGTGCGTGGCGTGCTCGACGCGCAGCTGCGGCAGCTCGAGGAGAACGGTCTCGCCGACCGGCCGATCCACGCCGACATTCTCGCCCTCCGCGGCGCGATCGATTCGCTCGTGCAGCGGGAGATGCGGGAGGTGATCGAACTTCTCGCCCGCGCCGAATCCGCGGCGCCGGCCGACCGCCGCGAGATCCTCGGCGCCGCCCGCACCCGGGCGCGGGCGATCGTCACGCGACTCGCCGCGGAGCGGCAGCAGGTCGTCCGGCGACTCCGCGAGGCCACGCTCGCCGCCGAGGTCCGCGCCGTCCTCGAGCGGCAGTCACGGCTGCTCAAGGCGACCGAATCGCTCCCCGCGCTTCCCGACGGACGGCGCGAGCAGGCGATGCTCGGCGCCATCGAGGAGGAGCGAAACGTGAACACGCTCCTGGTGAACCTGCGGGCGGCTCTCGAGGACGTGAGCCGCTGGGGCGGCGAGATCGGTGCGACCGGCCTCGCCGGCCTGCGGGAGTTCGAGCGGGAGCGGGTGGCCGCGGCGGTGGCGGCCGCCGAGGCCGGGCTCACCGCAGCCGACGCCGCCGCGGCGGCGGCGGAGCAGCGCCGTGCCATCGCCGGGCTCGAAGCCGTGCTCAAGGCGGTGGAGAGCAATCGCACCGTTCAGCTCGGCGATACGGCCGCCGCCGGAAAGGAACTCACCTCGATCGCCGGCAAGGCCGCGGCCATGCGGAGCGAGATCGCGAAGGTGCCGCTGACGGATGCGGCCGTCGAGAAGCTGCTGGACGAACAGTCGGCGCTGCAGGAGACGCTCGCCACTCTGGCGGAGCAGGTTCGCGGGGAGCCGGCTGCGGCAAGGATCGTCAAGCAGGCGAAGGACGCGGCGGTGGACGCGGCGGCCGCGCTGCTGGAAGGGGATCAGAAGCGGGCTGTGGCGAGCCAGGATGCCGTCGTCGGCAGCCTGGATGAGCTGGCGGCGCTGCTCGACGCGGAGCGGCCGCGAGCCGCGAGCGCGGAGGAGTTTGCGCGGCGGGCGAACGAACTGAGGAAGGTGCTCCAGTCGGTGGAGGGATTCGCCCGGGAACAGCAGCAGATCGGCCGCGTCGCGACGACCCAGCCGGGGGCCGCGGTCGAGGCGGAGAAGCGGCTGGCCGGGGCGGTCGCGAAGCTGCTCGAGCGGAAGCGCGACGCTCCGCGGCCGGGCGTGGGAAGCCCCGATGCCGCTGAGGCCGGCGCGTCGGCACTGCCGGCCGCCGTCGAACAGCGGCTGCGGATGGCGGCGGAAGCCGCGGCGCAGGTTGCCGAGGCCCGAGAGGACGGGGCTACGCAGTCGGCGGTGCAGGCCGCGACCGATGCGATACAGGCGGCCGCCCGAGAGCTCGCCGATGCCGTGGCCGATGCGCAGCGGGCGGCGCTTGCGGCGAAGGCTGGAGAGTTGTCGAGAGCAGCCGAGGTGGCGGAGCGGGTCGCGAGCGTCGAGCGGGGCATCGCCGAGATGGCGAAGGCGACCGGGTCTCAGCCGCGCCGCGCTGACGGCAAGGCCGGGACGGCGACCGGCGAAAAGCCTGTTCTCTCGCCAGAAGAACTCGCCGCGCGGCAGGCCGAGATGGCGGCAGTCGCCGACACGGTGGAGGATGCGGTCGACGGGCTCTCGCCGGAGGCCGCGAAGATGATCGAAAACGCGCGGGCCGCGATGGAGGCGGTGCGGCGGGAGCTCGCGGCAGGAGACGTAGGCAAACAATCCGCGGGCCAACAGGCCGCAGCACAACCGGCTGCTGCACAACCGGCTGCTGCACAACCGGCTGCGCAGGCGGCCGCGAAGGCAGCAACTGAGGCTGCCGAGTCGCTCGCGCAGGCCGCCGCTGCCATGCGTGAGGATGCGAAGCAGGCCGCCGATGCACTTGCCAGCCTGGCTGCCGAGCAGGCCGCTGCGGCGGGGCAGGCCCGGGAGGCTGCCGAGCAGCTCGCCGCCGCCGCGCAGCCCACCTCACCGGCTGATGCCGCGCCTTCAACACCTTCAACACCTTCAACACCTTCAACACCTTCAACACCTTCAACACCTTCAACACCTTCAACGCCTTCAACGCCTTCAACGCCTTCAACGCCTTCGTCGCCTGCGTCGCCTGCGTCGCCTTCATCGCCTGCGTCGCCTTCATCGCCGCTCCAGCGGCAGGCGGAGTCGCTCGCAGCGCGTGAAACGGCACTCGCCCGCGACCAGTTGCTCGCGGAGCAAATCGCCGCGGCCCTCGCGGAGCAGTCGGCGGCACGCGCGGCGGTCGCTGCGGCCGCGAGCCAAATAGAGCAGCAGCCGGCTGGTGGCGTTGCCGGAACGCCGGCGGCCCAGGCCAGCGCGGCGGCCGCGGCGCTCGACCTCGCGAAGGAGCAGTTCGCGGATGCGCAGCGGGCCGTTGGAGAGCGGGTCGCCGCCGCGCTCGATCAGCAGGAAATTGGCAACGAGGCGTTGCGGGAGTCTCTCGAGGCGGCATCGCAGCAGGGCACTCTGGGCACTGGCTTCGTGCCGGAGTCGCCGGAGGCCACCGCCGACATGCTCGCCGGCACGCCGGCGGCCTCGTCGCCGAGCAGCCCCGCGGCTTCGTCTGCTGCAGCGTCTGCGCCGTCCTCCTCGTCTCCCGCATCTCCATCGACGCCGTCGTCTCCGTCGTCGCCTGCGGCGTCGGCCCAGTCGGCGTCGGCGGCCGCGTCGTCACCGTCGTCCAGCTCCCAGCAGGCCAGTGGAATGCCGTCGAGCTCGCCGCCGTCGCAGGGCCAGGGTAATGCACAGCAGGTCGCCGAGCAGTCCGGCAGCGGGGGATCCGCCGATGACGAAGGGAAAGAGGTCCCGTTTCGCGAGATGGCCGGTGTGAACAAGCAGGCCGACGCCGGCAGCCGCGGGGGCGACGCGGATGTCGCTGAGAAGGCGTTCGAGCGCGACGCCTGGTTCACGAAGCTGCCCCCCGAGGTCCGCAATGCGATCCGCGCCGGCAGCCAGCGCCGCGCGCCCCGCGGCTACGAAGAGAAGATGGACCGATATTTCAAGAACCTCGAATGAATCGTTTTCGAGCACACCGCCACCCCGAAGGAGACCTGGATCCATGAGTGAGAAACCGTCCGGCGACGACGTCGCCGTCGTGCAGCAGTGCGAGCAGGCATACAACCGGATTCGCGACGAGCTGTCGAAGGCGATCGTCGGTCAGGAGGACGTCGTCGAGCAGACGCTGGTGGCGATGTTCGCCCGGGGGCACGCGCTCCTGGAGGGCGTGCCGGGTCTCGCGAAGACCCTGCTCGTCAGCTCGCTCGCGCAGGCGCTGCAGCTGACGTTCAAACGGGTGCAGTTCACGCCCGACCTCATGCCCAGCGACGTGACCGGCACCGACGTCATCCAGGAGAACCTCGAGACGCGGGCGCGGCAGTACACGTTCCTCCCCGGCCCGCTGTTCGCCAACATGGTCTTGGCCGACGAGATCAACCGCACGCCGCCGAAGACGCAGGCCGCGATGCTCGAGGCGATGCAGGAGCGGCAGGTGAGCGCCGGCGGCACGACGCACCAGCTGCCGCGGCCCTTCTTTGTGCTCGCCACGCAGAACCCGCTCGAGCAGGAGGGCACCTACCCGCTCCCCGAGGCGCAGCTCGACCGCTTCCTGCTCCACATCAAGGTGGGCTACCCGTCGGGACGTGACGAATGGGAGATCGCCCGCCGCGTGACGACCGGCCAGCTGGGCCGGATCGAGCCGGTGCTGGGCGTCGAGGAGATCCTCACCGTGCAGGAGCTCGTGACCCGCGTGCCGGTGAGCGACCAGGTGCTCGGGTACGCCTGGGCCCTCGTGCGGGCGACCCGGCCCGGCTCGGCCGAGGCGCCCGACTTCGTCAACCGGTGGGTGGCCTGGGGCGCCGGGCCGCGGGGCGTGCTCACGCTCGTGACCGCCGCGAAGACCAGGGCGGTCCTCTACGGCCGCTATCACGCGACGGTCGGCGACGTGCAGGCGATGCTGAAGCCGGCGCTGCGGCACCGGATCGCCCCCAACTACGCGGCCCAGTCGCAGAACATCGGCAGCGAGCAGCTGATCGACATGCTCATGGAGGCGGTGCCGGCCGACCGCGTCTACGAGCGTCCGGCGGCGTGAGGAGGAGCCCATGGCCCAGTCGGTGCTTTCGAAGTACGTCGATCCGGAGACGCTTACCCGCCTGGCGGGCCGCGGCCTGGAGCCGCGGGGCCTGGTGGCCGGCACGCTCGCCGGCCACCACAAGTCGCCCTTCTCCGGCTTCGCGGTCGAGTTCGCCGCGCACCGCGAGTACGTGCCGGGAGACGACCCGAAGCACATCGACTGGCGGGTCTACTTCACCCGCGACAAGTACTTCATCAAGCAGTACGAGATGGAGACGAATCTCGTCTGCCATCTCGTGCTCGACACGAGCGCGTCGATGCGGTACGGCGCGGGGCCGCAGCAGAAGCTCCTCGCGGCGGCGCGGATGGCGACGACGCTCGGCTACTCGGTGATCCGGCAGGGCGACAAGGTGGCGCTGGCCACCGTCGACGAGTCGGTGCTCGACTTCATTCCGCCGAGCAACTCGATGGGGCAGATCGTGCGGATGACCGAGCGGCTCGACACCGTGCAGCCGACGCGGAAGACCCGCCTGCCGGAGTGCCTCCTCGACCTCTGCGGCCGGTTCGGGCGGCGGAGCATCGTGCTCGTCTTCAGTGACTTCTTCACCGACGTCGCGCAGCTCGAGGCGGCCCTCGAGCGGATGCGGTATTCCCGCCACGAGGTCGTGCTCTTCCAGGTGCTCCATCCCGACGAGCTCGAGTTTCGCTTCGAAGGCAACGTGAAGTTCCGGGGGCTCGAGGTCGACGAGCAGCTGCTGACGCAGCCGGCCGAGCTGCGGAAGCGGTATCTCGAGGCGCTCGCGCGGTTCAACGAAAAGCTCGCGGATGCCTGCACCCGCAACAAGGTGGAGCGGGTGGTCGTCGACACCGGTCGCGACCCCGCGGAGGTGCTCGTCGATTACATCAACGCCCGCAGCCTGCGGATCCGCGGCCGCTGACTTTCCGTGGACAAAGCCCTCCATGGCCTTTGTCCACTTGATCGACCGCAGGCAACGCCGAGGGTTGCCTGGGTCGATGGCCTTCGCATCCTGCTCGGGCAGACTTGTTCCAAGTTCCGCTGACTTTCCGTGGACAAAGCCCTCCCTGGCCTTTGTCCACTTGATCGACCGCAGGCAACGCCGAGTGGGTCGGTGGCGTCGGCGGCGTTCCGGCGTACCATACGGGCATGGCGAAAACATCCAAGTCGGCGTCCCGGGTCGTGCGGATCGGCCTCGTGCAGTCGGCCTGCTCGGCCGATCGGGGGCACAACGTCGCCCAGGCGATCGCTGGGATCGCGGAGGCGGCGGCGGCGGGCGCGGAGGTGGTCTGCCTGCAGGAGCTGTTCGCCGGCGAGTATCCCTGCCAGGCCGAGGATCACGGGAAGTTCGCCGCGGCCGAGGTCGTGCCCGGGCCGCTCACCGAGACGCTCGCCGCGGCGGCCCGCAGGCACGGCGTCGTGCTCGTGGGGAGCGTGTTCGAGCGGCGGTCCGCCGGGCTGTTCCACAATACCGCGGTGATCTTCGACGCCGACGGCTCGACGAAGGGCGTGTATCGGAAGATGCACATCCCCGACGACCCGCACTACTACGAGAAGTTTTATTTTGCGCCGGGCGACACGGGTTTCATGAGCGTGGCCACGAGCCGCCTGGCCGTGGGGCCGCTCGTCTGCTGGGATCAGTGGTATCCGGAGGCCGCCCGGCTGACCGCGATGGCGGGTGCGGAGGCGATCTTCTACCCGACCGCGATCGGCTGGCTCGACGGCGAGGAGCAGCTGCACCGCGAGCAGTACGAGTCGTGGGACACGATGCTCCGCAGCCATGCGATCGCCAACGGCGTGTTCGTGGTGGCCGTCAACCGCACCGGTCGCGAGGGCCCGCTCCGCTTCTGGGGGGCGAGCGTCGTCTACGCTCCCAACGGCCAGTGCCTGGTGAAGGCGGGGCACGACGCCCCTGAGACGCTCGTCTGCGAGTGCGACCTCGATCGCATCGAATGGTCGCGGACCCGCTGGCCCTTCTTTCGCGACCGGCGGATCGACGCCTACGGCGGCCTCCTCGACCGCTGGGGGCGGTGACGCCATGAAGCCGGCTGAACTCGGCTACCGGCTGCCCGCGGAGTGGGAGCCGCACGCGGCGACATGGCTGGCCTGGCCCTGCCGCCGGGCCACCTGGCTCGGCGACTTCGCCGTGATCCCCGCGGCCTACGCCCGGGTCGCCCGGCAGATCGCGGCCTTCGAGCCGGTGCGGATCGTGGGCACGGCCGCCGTGCTCGCCGAGGCGCGGCGGCACCTCGCCGACGTCGCCGCCGTCACGTTCATCGACATCCCCACCAACGACTCGTGGATTCGCGACACGGGCCCCGTGTTCGTGAAGCGGCAGGTCGCGAAGGCGGCGGCCGACGCATGCCGCATCGCCGCCGTCACCTGGGGCTGGAACGCCTGGGGCGGCAAGTATCCGCCGTGGGACGCCGACGCCCGCGTCGCGGCCACGATCGCGGCCCACCTCGGCCTTCATGCCTTCGCGCCCGGCATCGTGCTCGAAGGGGGCGCGATCGAGACCGACGGCGCGGGCACGCTCCTGGTCAACGAGCGGTGTGTCGTCGATCCGCGGCGGAACCCTGACCTGGGGAAGCCCGAGATGGAACGGGCGCTGCGGGAGAACCTCGGCGTCGAGCAGGTGCTCTGGGTCGGGGGCGAGCTCGCCGGCGATGACACCGACGGTCACATCGACCAGCTGGCGCGGTTCGTGGCTCCCGGCCGCGTCGTGGCGGCGCGGCAGCCGGATCGGCTCGACCCCAACCACGCCGCGCTCGCGGAGAACCTGGAACTGGTGGCGACGCTCCGCGATGCCGCCGGCCGGCGGCTGGAGGTGATCCCGATCGACATTCCGCCGCGGTTCTCGTTCCAGGGCGTGCAACTGCCGGCGAGCCACCTCAACTTCTACGTCGGCAACGGCTTCGTGGGCGTGCCCGTGTTCGGCGGTGTCACCGATGACGCGGCGCTGGCAACGTTGGAACGCTGCTTCCCGGGCCGCCAGGCGGTGCCGATCGACTGCCGCGAAATCGTCCGCGGCCGCGGGGGATTGCATTGCATCACGCGTGACGAGCCGGCTTAGCTTCCCGTGGACAAAGCCCTCCATGGCCTTTGTCCACTTGATCGACCGCAGGAAACGCCGAGGGTTTCCTGGGTCGATGGCCTCCGCATCCAGCTCGGCTTGTCCCGGTGCGGCCGGTTCGCGACGATTGGGCCCGGCTGACGATGGCATCGACCGCCAGGAGAGGGCCTTCCCATGGAACAGTTTGCGACCGCCGTGCAGGGATTCGTGTCGCTGCTCGCCCGGCTGCTGCTCGCGACGATCTTTCTGACGAGTGCCGTGGGCAACAAGATTCCGCACTTCAGGGAGACGGTGGAATACATGACCGCCGAGGGCGTGCCCAACGCCACCTTCGCGCTCTTCGGGGCGATCGGGCTGCTGCTCATCGGCGGGCTGTCGGTGATCCTCGGGGCATGGACCCGGTTCGGCGCGATCTTCCTGCTCGTCTTTCTCGGCGCCGCGACTTTTTACTTCCACGACTTCTGGCGGTTCGCCGACCCCGTGCAGCGGCAGCTGCAGACCGTGCAGTTCATGAAGAACCTCGCCATCGGCGGTGGCCTGCTCTCGCTGATCGCCTTCGGCGGTGGGCCGTGGAGCGTGGACGGCTGGATCGGGCTCAAGCAGGCCGAGGCCGAGGCGTCGCCCGCCGCGAAGCCCCGGGTCACCGCCAAGCCGCAGCAGGGGTGATGCCATGGTGCGGGCCGTCGTTCTGCTCCTCGTCACCACGCTGCTAGCCGGCGTCGCACCAGCCGCCGAACCGCCAACCCAGGATCCGCCCGTGACCGCGATGCCCACCGTGAAGACGTTCGGAAAACTTCCCGACGGCCGCGAGGCTCGGCTGTACACGCTCGCGGTGCCGGAGGGCTGGCAGGCCACGCTCACCGACTACGGCGCAATCCTCACGAGCTTCCTCGTGCCGCCCAAGGACGGAGCGGCGGGTGAGCCGGTGGACGTCGCCCTCGGGTTCGACACGCTCGACGGCTACCTCAAAGGCAATCCTTATTTCGGGGCGACCTGTGGCCGCTGCGCCAATCGGATCGCCGGCGGCCGGTTCGACCTCGCCGGCAAGACCTACACGCTGGCCACCAACAACGGCCCGAACCACCTCCACGGTGGCGTCGTCGGCTTCGACAAGAAGCTGTGGAAGGCCACGCCGCGGGCCAGCGACCGCGGGCCGGCCGTCGAGTTCGAGCTCGTCTCGCCCGACGGCGAGGAGAGCTATCCGGGGCGGCTCGTCGCCAGGGTCGTGTACACGCTCACGCCCGCGGGCGAACTGCTCGTGGAGATGACGGCGACGACCGACGCCCCGACGATCGTCAACATGGCGCACCATTCCTATTGGAACCTCGCCGGCCACGCGTCCGGCTCGGTCGCCGGCCACGAACTGGCCGTCGCCGCCGACCGCTACCTGCCGGTCGATGCGACGAGCATCCCCACCGGGGCGTTCGCGCCGGTCGCGGGCACGCCCTTCGACTTCCGGCCGGAGCGGG
>JBIJCJ010000211.1:0-5685 GCA_044344765.1 Pirellulales bacterium
CCTCCCGACGCCGAACGGCTGATCCGGTGGATCATGCTCGCGATCGTCGCCTGGGGCGCGATCCACGCCGTCGGCGCGTGGACGCTCAATCACGACGCCCGCCGCCCGCTCATGGTGCTGGCCTGCGTGTTCGGGTTCCTCGGCTTCTGGCTCGCGATGCTCGCCGTCAGACGACGGCGGCTCGCAGGGAGGGAATGATGTCGATCGTCCTCGGCTCGAGCCTCGACAACGGCCTCGCCCCGCCGGTGGCGACGCGGCCCGCGGTGCAGCGGGCCACGAGCGTCACCAGCCTGTCGATCGGCCAGTACCTCATCCGCCGGCTCTCCGACTATGGCATCCGCCACGTGTTCGGCCTGCCGGGCGACTACGTGCTCTCCTTCTACAGCATGCTCGAGCACAGCCCGCTCGACCTCGTGAACTGCACCCGCGAGGACTGCGCCGGCTACGCCGCCGACGCGTATGCGCGGGTCAGCGGCATGGGAGCGCTGTGCGTGACGTACGGCGTCGGGGGGCTGAGCGTGGCCAACTCGGTCGCCGGGGCCTACGCGGAGAAGAGCCCCGTGGTGATGATCTCGGGGGCGCCCGGTGTGGCCGAGCGGGCCAGCGACCCGCTGCTCCATCACCGCGTTCGCGAGTGGCGGACGCAGCTCGAAGTGTTCGAAAAGATCTGCGCCGCGAGCCTGGAGATCGTCGATCCGGCCACGGCCTTCCGTGACATCGACTTTCTGCTCGACACGGCCTGGCGTCTGAAGCGGCCCGTGTACCTGGAGCTGCCGCGGGACATGGTGGCCGTCGTGCCCGATCAGATCCGCCCCTACGCGCCGCCCGAGCGGCGCAGCGATCCCGACGCCCTCGCCGAGGCCGTGCGCGAGGCGGCCGCGCGGATCGCTGCCGCCCAGCGGCCGGTGATCATCGCCGGCATCGAACTGCATCGCTACGGCCTGCAGGCCGACGCCGTGGCCCTGGCCGAGGCGTCCGGCATCCCGATCGCGGCCACGATGCTCGCCAAGAGCGTGGTCAGCGAGGTGCATCCGCTGTACGTGGGCCTCTACGAAGGGGCGATGGGGCGGCAGGAGGTGACCGACTTCGTCGAGGAGAGCGACTGCCTGATCCTGCTGGGCACGATCCTCACCGACATCGATCTCGGGATCTTCACCGCCAAGCTCGACGCCACGAAGAGCATCTGCGCCACCAGCGAAGACATCCGCATCAGCCACCACCACTTCCACGACATCCTCCTCGACGACTTCATCCGCGGGCTCGTCGCGGCCCGGCCCCGGGCGACGCCCCGGCAGCTGCCGCCCGGCCCGGCGGCGGCGGCCGGCCCGTTCACGCTCGTTCCCGACGCCCCGATCACGACCACGCGGCTGGTCCGCCGCCTCGACGAGTCGCTGGACGACAAGACGATCGTGATCGCCGACGTTGGCGACGCCCTCTTCGCCTCGAGCGAGCTGGTGATCCGCGGCCAGACGGAGTTCATCGCGCCGGCCTACTACACGTCGATGGGATTCGCCACGCCGGCGGCCCTGGGCGCAAAGATGGCCCGTCCCGACCTCAAGGTGATCGCCCTGGTCGGCGATGGCGCCTTCCAGATGACGGGCATGGAGCTCTCGACGATCGTCCGCCGCGGCCTGGCCGTCACCGTGATCGTGCTCGACAACAAGGGCTACGGCACGGAGCGTCTGCTCCACGAGGGCTCGTTCAACGACATCAACCCGTGGCAGTATCAGCTGCTCCCGCAGGTGCTCGGCGGCGGCACCGGCTACGAGGTGCGCACGGAAGGGGAGTTCGACGTCGCGCTCGCCCGCGCGCTGGCCGACACGTCGGGGATGAGTGTCATCCGCGCCCACATCGGTCTCGAGGACCGCAGTCACACGCTCGATCGCCTCGCCGCCGGCCTCGCCAAGCGGGTACGCTGAGCCGACGCGGGCCGGGGTTGCCGGTGCCCCGGGAGCCGGACGTTCGCTCCAGCCCTCCGGGCCTTCCTGTTCGACACGTTGGTGGCAAAAGCTCCCTCTCCCTCTGGGAGAGGGTCGGGGTGAGGGTGCAGGGAATTTGGGCAGCGTCAGAAGCACCCTCACCCGGCCTGCGGCCGGCCTCTCCCAGAGGGAGAGGCGAGATGGCGAACCGCCGGCGCTTTGCAAGCGGGTGCGGTGAGCCGGCGGATCGGCGGTCGGAGACCGCCGCTCCACAGAGTTTCCTACGGCTTCAAGTGCGGCACGCCGACGGCGGCGCCGTAGGCCTTGATGAGGTCGGAGAGCGAGGCCTTGTAGGCCGCCTGCAGGCTCTCCTCGACCGGCACGCCTTCCTTGATGCCCTGCACGAAGGCGGCGAACTTCTTCAGGTCGCGGGCCAGGAACTTCACCAGGCTCGAGGCCATGCCGTATTGCACGGCGTCGATGTTCGGCCGGCTGAGGAAGTCCTGCCCCAGCGTGCCGGTGCGGCGCATGAACTCCAGCGCCTCCGCCTCCTTGAGCGGCACCTGGGCTGAGCCGGGCACGACCTTCGTGCCCACCCACTCCGCGATCCCCTCGTTGAGCCAGTTGGGCAGCCGCTCCGGCGAGATCCAGCGGTGGTTGAAGCCGTGGCTGGTCTCGTGGACGAGCATGTGGGCGAAGGCGGGGGCGTCGTCGCCGCGGTAGCAGGCCATGATCACGCGGCCGTCGCTGCTCTGGTGGCAGAGGCCGTGCGCACCCTGCATCCGGGTTTTCATGAACCGGGCCTCGAAGGCCTGGAAGTCCTGCTCGCGGAGAAAGGCCACCACCAGGCACTTCCCCTTCCACACCGGCTCGCCCCGCGGGATGCCGTAGAGGTCGCAGAGGAAGTCGTGCATGGCGTCGAGGCTGGCCACATAGGGGGCCATCTGGCCGGCGGGGATGTCGGTGGCGACGACGAACTCGTGGGTCTCGGTGACCTGGAGGCCCGGGAACGCCTCCTGCACCGCGGCGACGAACGCCTTCAGGTTCGCCACCTCGGCGGCATGCTCCTCGGCCGTGAGCGTCGGCCAGGGGCGAACCCCCCGCTCCCGCATCCGCGCCAGCGATTCGGCCACCTTCTTCTCGTAGGCCTCCTTCGCCTTCTGGCCCTTCACCTGGGCCACGCCCCTCCCCTTCCCCTCCGCCTCGTGGATCGTCTCGCGGCCGGCCATGATCTTCACGATGACCCCGACCGGCAGGCTGGTGACCGCCTTTTCACCCTCCGGCCGCAGCCGCAGCATCGACGCCCGGCCCTCCTTCTCGACGACTTTCTCCAGCGTCGGCCGCACGAACCGCTTGCCCGTGCCGAGCTCGACGAGGTCGAGCGTCGCGCCGATGTGCGGCCGCAGTTTGTCGGCGAGCTCGTCGGCACGGCCGGCCGCGGACGTCGCCAGCCCGACGGCGAGGACCAATGCCGGCGTCACGATGGAGGTCAGGGTTCGCATGTCGCCTCCCGCTGGCGGCGGCGCAGTTCGGTGCTCGAAAGATCGAGGCGAAACTCCCGCTGCGACACGAAGTATGTCACGTCCCGCAAGACCTGCGGAACGTCGAGCTGCGCCGGGTCCAGGAACGCGTCGCCCTGCGAACGGCCGAACACGATCAGGCCTCCCGCCCGCGTGGCGATCGTCCGTGCGGCATCGGCGGCGGCCGCCGCCGATCCGGCGTAGTAGCGCGGGTCGGCCAGCCGCAGGTAGGTGTCGGCCCCCATCACGAAGGTGCCGCCGGGAAACGTCTCCAGTTTCTCCAGGAAGCGGGCGGCCCGCGAGAGCCACAGCGGCCGGCCCGCGAACTGGGCCGCGCGAGCGCGGATTTCCAGGTAGTCGAGGGCCGGCTTGTCGACGTTGGTGATCGACAGTTCGTACTCCAGCGGCCGCTCCGCGATCTCCTCGGCGATCCGGGCCATGAGCAGGTGGCCCTCGTGGAGCGGGTCGAACGAGCCGGGAAAGATGAGGCGTCCCGCCCGGGCCGCGGGCGGCTCCTCGGCGCCGTCGGCGCGGACGGCATCCCGCGTGCCAGCGAACAGGTCCTGCCATGCCTGAGGCGGCGTGCAGCGGTCGTGCACCAGCCGTTCGGTGCCGCGGAGCGCGTCCGGCGGCAGGGTGCATGCGGGCCCGCCGGCGGCCGCCGCCAGTTCGGCGAGCAGGATGGCCGCCGCCAGTGACTCCTCCTCGTCGCGCGACCGCGCGCCCTTCTCGAGGATCAGTTCCGCCGTGGCCGTCGCCCGCAGGGTCTGGACTGCGACGAACAGGCGATGCGGGCCACGCTTCGGCTCGCGGGACCGCAGGCTGGCCGTCGCGGCGCACCCCACCGCGGCGGCGGCGGTCGCGCCCAGGTCGCGGGCCCGTTGCCATGCGACCACCGCCAGGCGGCGGGCCGTCCGTGACGAGCAATACGACTCCTGCGGGCCGCCGAGGAGGCGGTCGATCGCCTCGCGTGCGTAGGGCACGAGCCCTTCGAGCACGACGTTGCTGGCGCCAGGGGTGCCCACCAGGTGGGCGATGGCCCGGGCGCCGCCGCCGGTGGCGGCGACCACGAGCTTCGCCCCGGCCTGCTCCAGGCCGCCGATGGTCGTCGCCGCGTCGGTGAGTTGCATGGCCAAAGACCAGTCGAACGAAGATGCGGGACGAACTTCGCCTGCCCGTGCGGCCGGGAGCCACCGGCCGCAGTCTGTCGGCCTCTCCATCATATCGACGGCCGGCCCCGAGGGCGTGGCCACGCTTGTCTCCCGCCCCGCGTGCGGCCACACTGTGGGCCCGACGGTTTCGTGGAGGCGAGAGGATGCGGGCGGCGATCATCGGCATCGGAGCGATCGCAGGGATGCACGCGCGAGCCCTGCGCGACATTCCCGGCGTCGAACTCGTGGCCGCCTGTTGCCGCACGGAGGAGAAGGGGCGGGCGTTCGCCGCGGAGTTCGGGTGTCGCTGGCACGGCGATGCGGCCCGCATGCTCCGCCGCGAGAAGCCCGACTTCGTGACCGTCGCCACGCCTTCGGGCGGCCACCTGCCGGCGGTGCTCGCCGCCGCCCGCCAGGGCGTGCACGTGATCTGCGAGAAGCCGCTGGAGATCTCGCTGAAGCGGATCGACCGCATGATCGCCGCCTGCGACAAGGCCGGCGTGACGCTCGGGGCGATCTTCCCGCAGCGGTTCAACCCCGTCGTCCGCACCGTGCACGATGCGGCGGCCGCCGGGCGGTTCGGATCGCTGGCCGTGGCGGCGAGCTATGTGCCCTGGTGGCGCGACGACGCCTACTACGGCCCCGGCCGCTGGCAGGGCACCAAGGCCCTCGACGGCGGCGGCGCCCTCATGAACCAGTCGATTCACGGCGTCGACGCCCTGCAGTGGATCGTCGGCGCCACGATGCCCGACCTGGCCGCGGGCGAGAATCCCGTGGAGAGCGTCGTGGCGCTGACGGCGGTGCGGTCCCACGACCCCGCGCGGCTCGAGGTGGAAGACACATGTGTGGCCATCCTCCGGTTCCGCAACGGCGGCCTCGGACAGCTGCTCGCGGCCACGAGCCTGTTTCCGGGACAGATGCGCCGGTTTCTCTTCGGGGGCCGGGCGGGCACCGCCGAGATCCTCGAAGAGCAGATCGTCGCCTGGCAGTTCCGGGAGCCGGCTGCCGACGACGACGCGATCCGCGCCCGGCACGGCGGCGCGAGCGGCACCACGGGGGGCGCCGCCGATCCGATGGCGATCAACTACGCCTGCC
>JBIJCJ010000212.1:0-5664 GCA_044344765.1 Pirellulales bacterium
TCCTGCGACGCGTTTCTTTCTCTCCCGCCGAAAAAGCCATCCCTGGCCTTTTTCGGCTCCATCGACCGCAGGGAACGCCGAGGGTTCCCTGGGTCGATAGGCGTCGCATCCTGCGACGCGTTTCTTTCTCTCCCGCCGAAAAAGCCATCCCTGGCCTTTTTCGGCTCCATCGACCGCAGGGAACGCCGAGGGTTCCCTGGGTCGATAGGCGTCGCATCCTGCGACGCGCCGGTGCTGTATCCTGTCGCGAGGCGGGCTCGACGCTCGGGCAGGCGACAGGGTCGGTGCGAGGATGGCGAGCGTGGCGGAGCTTCGCCAGCGACGCAACTCGTACCGCCCTGGAGCCGTGAACTCTCCCTGGCAACTTCGCCCCTCGGAACACCAAACATGAGTGAGTCTTCCGCGTACGACGCCGTGCTGCTCGTCTCGTTCGGCGGTCCGGACGGGCCCGACGACGTGATCCCGTTTCTGGAGAACGTCCTCCGCGGCCGCAATGTGCCGCGGGAGCGGATGCTGGAAGTCGCCGAGCACTACTACCACTTCGGCGGCAAGAGCCCGATCAACGAGCAGAACCTCGCCCTGCTGGCGGCCCTGCGGGCGGAGCTCGACCGCCGCGGCCCCCACCTCCCGGTCTACTGGGGCAATCGCAACTGGCATCCGCTGCTCACCGACACGCTCCGCGAGATGGCCGACGCCGGCGTGAAGCGGGTGCTGGCCTTCGTGACCAGCGCCTTCAGCAGCTACTCCGGCTGCCGGCAATACCGCGAGAACATCGCCGCCGCCCTGGCACCACTCGGCGACCGGGCGCCGCAGGTCGACAAGATCCGCGTGTTCTTCAACCATCCGGGCTTCGTGGGGCCGATGGCCGCCAACGTGCGCCGGACACTGGAGGCGTTTCCCGAGGCCGACCGGCCGAGCGTGCCGGTGCTGTTCACGGCCCACAGCATCCCCACGTCGATGGCCGACGGCTGCCGCTACGTGACCCAGCTCGAGGAGTCGTGCCGACTCGTGGCGGAGGCGGCCGGCGTGGCGACCTGGCGGCTCGTCTACCAGAGCCGCAGCGGCCCGCCCACGCAGCCGTGGCTCGAGCCCGACATCTGCGACGCGATCCGCGAGCAGCACGCCGCAGGACGAACCAGACTCGTGATCGCCCCGATCGGCTTCATCTCCGACCACATGGAGGTGCTCTACGATCTCGACACCGAGGCGGCCGATCTCTGCAAGGAACTCGGCGTGACGATGGCCCGCGCGGCCACGGTCGGCACGGCGCCGGAGTTCGTGGCGATGGTCCGCGACCTGATCGCGGAGCGGGCCCTGCATCTGCCCGAGCGGGTGGCGATCGGCCGGCTGCCGGCGAACCACGACGTCTGCCCGCTCGACTGCTGCCCCGCCCCGCAGCGGCCGCAGATGCCCGCCGGCGGCCGTCCGGCAGGCCGGCCCGCATGAGCCCGGCTCCCGGCGTCGCGCTGGTTCACGGCTATCTCGCCAACCGGTTCATGCTGGCGCCGCTCGCCACCCGGCTGCGGCGCCGCGGCTACTCGCCGGCCCCGTGGGGCTACTGGAATCCCGCCTGCTCGATCCTCGCCCACGCCGACCGCTTCGCCCGCCGGCTCGAGGCGCTCGACGCCGACCCTGCCGTGAGCGTGCTCCATCTGGTCACGCACAGCATGGGGGGCATCGTGGCCCGCGCCGCGCTCGACCGCTACCGGCCGCGGAAGCTCGGCCGGATCGTGATGCTGGCGCCGCCGAACCACGGCTCGTTCGTGGCCACGCGGGCGGTCGGCACGTTCGGCCGCTTTCTCAAGCCCGTCGTCGAGCTCTCGACCGCGCCCGGCAGCCTCGTGAACGAGCTGCCGATGCCGCCTGATCTCGACCTGGGCGTGATCGCGGCGGAGTACGACGCGCTGGTGTCGGAGGCGAGCACGCGTCCCGACGTGCCCCATGCCTTCGCCGCGCTGCCCACCTGGCACACCGGCCTGCTCTTCAGCCGCGACGCCGCCCACCTCGTGGCCGAGTTCCTGGCGACGGGACGGTTTCCATCCGTCAGCGAGTCCGCCGCGCATGCCACACGCGCATAACCGACGGGTGTTCCATGAAGTCCGACGCTTCTCCGGCGCCGAGAGCATCGTGCACGACTTCAGAATCGCCGCTGCCAGGAAGCCCGAAGCGCAAGCTGAGGGAATACGCATCGCTTTACCGGAAACTACTCCACATTCCCTCGGCTCACGCCTCGGGCTTCAAGGAACGAAGTCGCATTTTCCGACGCGGCGACCGTTTTCGGCGACCCGCTGGCAATGACGTAACATGATCCTGAACATTCCGATCAAGAGGACCGATTCATCACCTTTGGCACGACCGCGGCAGGCAGACTCGTGGCGGTCGTGCATGCGGACCGCAGCGATAGCATTCGAATCATCAGTGCTCGCAACATGCCCCGCCGCGAAAGAAAGCAATATGAAGAACTCCACTGAACCCGCTCCGCACGAAGCGGACGATATTCGCGACGAGTATGACCTTGCCAGACTTGGCCGGGGTGTGCGGGGGAAATATTTTGACCGCTACCGGGAAGGCACAAATCTCGCTCGCCTCGACAAGGAAGTGCGACAGGCGTTTCCCACTGACGAAGCCGTCAACGAGGCGCTGCGGGAAGTCCTTCGCAGCCGTTCCGCCTGACGGACGGCTGCGATGAATCGCACATCCCGGCCCCTCGGATCATCCGCCGTCGCCGTCGGCCCGCTCGGCCTGGGCTGCTGGCCGCTGGCGGGCATGACCCGCGCAGGCGTCACGCATGCCGCGGCCGTGGCCACGGTTCGCGCGGCGGTCGACGCCGGCGTCACGCATCTCGACACGGCCTACTGCTACGGCGAGCGGGGCGAGAGCGAGCGGGCGATCGGCGAGGCCCTCGGACTAACCGCGGCGGGCGCGGGAGCCGGCGGCCGGCGGCGCGACGCCGTGGTGCTGGCGGGCAAGTGCGGGATTCACTGGGAGGCGGATGCGGCGCTGTCGCCGCCGCGCCGGCAGGTCGTGGACGGCCGCCCGGAGCGGATCCGCGCGGAGGTGGAGGAGAGCCTGCGGCGGCTGGACACGGACCGCTTCGACCTGCTCTATCTCCACGCTCCCGATCCGGCCGTGCCGATCGAGGAATCGGCGGGGGAGCTGCGGCGGCTCATGGAAGCGGGCAAGGCCCGGGCGATCGGCCTCTCGAACGCGTCGGTGGCAAACCTGGAGCGGTTCGCCGCGGCCTGCCCGCTCTCCGCCTGCCAGATGCAGTTCAACATGCTGCAGCGGGAGATCGAAGCCGAGGTCCTGCCCTGGTGCATCCGCCACAACGTGGCCCTGGTCGCCTACTGGCCGCTGATGAAGGGCCTGCTGGCGGGGAAGATGCACCGCGGCCAGGAGTTTCCCGCCGACGACAGTCGGCGCAAGTATCCGATCTTCAGTGGCGACGAGTTCGCGCGGAATCTCGACTTCGTGGACGCCCTGCGGCCGGTGGCGGCGCGGCTGGGCTGCACGCTGACGGCGCTGGTGCTGGCATGGACGGCGGAGCAACCGGGGATCACGAGCGTGCTCTTCGGGGCCACGAGTCCGGATCAGGTGGCGGAGAACGCCGCCGCCTTACGGTGCGATCTCGACGACGCGGCCCGAGCCGAGATCGCCGCGGCCATCAAGGCCCGCGGCCCCGTCGCGGGTCGCAAGGCCGTCTGATGGCCTCCGATCCCTCTAGCGTTTTTGTTCGGCACGAAGACACGGCATTCCGCCTCTGCACCCCAGACCGCCTTCATTCCGCCAAGAAGAAATCTGCGATGCCGAGAGAGGGAGCCGTCTACCCGTTGGAGGGCTTCTGCAGAAGTGGTAGGATATCCCCCCGAAGAAAATCCGACGCGGTGCGGTGTAAACGCGTTTTTAGGGCTATTTGGGGAAGGAGACAGAAACTATGCGAAGTGCCCAAGTCGCATTGGCACTCAGTGCAGTTCTTTGCACGGCAGCCCCTGCCTGCTTTGCGCAGCAGTCGTCAGGGCTACCGACGTTAGACAATCTTTCATCCGACAAACCGGCCAAGGATACGAAGGCAGACACAGCCGCACCACGTTCAGTACGCCCGAATGGAGCCTGCGAGCGTCCGACTGACGGTTTCAAACATGCCGATCTCGACAACGCTTGGAAGCTATACGATGAAGCGATCGAAAACGTCCTCAAAGACCTCCAGCAGGCAATGAACGATCAGCGACAAGCGTCGCGCAATGCTCGCGACTTGGAAGCTGCAATGTCATACAAGACGATGCTGGAGTCGCTCGAGAAAGACGGGAGCTTTCCCGCAAAACATGACAAACTGCAGAAGCAGATCAACGACGCTCAGAAACAATTGAAGAATGCAGCGGAACAACTTGGGAAGGCTTATGACCAGGTTGTTGACAAAATGCTCAAGGATCCGGCCATCGAGGAATCAATTCCCAATAAGGTCAAAAGCGAATGGGAAGAGCTCGCGGCAGACGTAGGAAACGACCGCAAAATCCCTCGTGACACGATCAAAATCGGCAAGCACCGTTATTACTTCTACACCGATCCAGTCACCCAGGCTGAGGCCGTTGCGGAATGCAAAAAACTGGGCGGATATTTGGCACAAATCACTGAGCGGGCCGAACTGGCGATGATTCAAAAAAAGTTATTGCCATTGCGCAGAGACATCCACTTCTGGATTGACGGAACAGACGCCGGGCACGAAGGTTCTTGGACGCTCTTAAATCAAACCCCGCTCCCGGCTCTGTTGCCGTGGCATGCCGGAGAACCAAGCAATGGAGGATATGCCAGGCAGCGTCAGCATGGGCTTACCGTATGGCTGAAGCAAACTTCCAACGGGGATTTCAGCGTCGGCATGGATGACATGGCACAAGACAGCAAGTGCGGCTTTATCTGCGAATGGGACTAGAGCCTGTCTTTGTCAATCGTGAGATGCAATCGGGAGGATGCTCCGTGAAGATTGCCAGCGGTCAGGCGTTGATTCCGGCGGTCATGCA
Source organism: Pirellulales bacterium (assembly GCA_044344765.1). Lineage (GTDB taxonomy): Bacteria > Planctomycetota > Planctomycetia > Pirellulales > UBA1268 > QWPN01. The sequence continues at coordinate 5,016 of JBIJCJ010000212.1, forward strand.
CGCCGGCTGACATGCGCCTAGGTGAGAACCTCATCCGGATTCGACGGGAGCGTGACAAACCCGCTGAAAGCCCCTGCCCCTCCCAGCGATATCATTCGCTTCATTCACTGAACTTTTGCATCGACGGGGCTTGCGCCTCGATCGACCACCGAATCCGCAGAAGGAAACAATCGGTACTCGTAGCCTTGGCCGACGAGCCAGGTCTTCAGGGCCAAAAATTCAGCGAATGAGTCCGGGTGGACGACGAGGCACACATGCCAGCGGTCACGCGGAAAGTTCTCGAACAAAGCAGCGACCCGCTGGGCCGCCCCGGTCGCCACAAGATCGACACCCGCAGTGGGCCGGGGGCGTGCCCGGTTGAAGGCGGCCCCGGTCTCCACGGCAAAGTCGGCGACATTCACGGTGCGGCTGCCCGCGGTGTAGCGATGCATCTGATACAGCCGCCCATACCGGAGCATCACCGCCAGTTCCCGCTTGGTGGTGGGCTTTTCGCGTGGCGCCTTGCCGGCCGTGACGATCGTCGCCGCCGCCGCAAGCCGGTCCTGGATTGACTCAGCCGATTTTGCCAGCCTGACCCTGGCGTCACTGGCTGCTTCCAGGCGACGTCTGGCGGTGGCGGCCCGGCCCCGGGCCGCCTCCAGCCGGTTCG
>JBIJCJ010000235.1:0-4820 GCA_044344765.1 Pirellulales bacterium
CCGCGACCGACAGTGCTAGAACCACTGAGTCGGTCCGAGCGACCGACAGACGCCCCCATCGTCTAGTGGCCCAGGACGTCGGGTTCTCAGTCCGAAAACCGGGGTTCGACTCCCCGTGGGGGTACTTCGACGGCCGCGCCGCCCGCACATGCGAGTGGCGCGGCCGTTTTGCTTTCGCCGTGCGAGTCGGTGCGGCTCTCTGCATGCACTGACTGTGCCGGATTCGGTGCCGCTTTTTCGTCCGCCGACCGGGGGTTTGTCACAAGTCTCGGAGCGACATCGTCAGCGCCGGGTAGGCCTGAGCGACCTGTGCATCCATCGTCACGAGTTTCACGCCGAGGGCGACGGCAAGCGCGACGAATTCGCAGTCGTAGGCGGTGCAGCCGCTGTGTGCCGCCAGTTCGAGGACGGCCCGCGAATCAACCTCGTATTCCCCGCCGGCGAGCAGCCGCTCTGCCTCCGTCTGCAGATCGATGGCAGCCCTGAGGCTGATCGTCTTGCGACGCACGTAGCCGGCGAGAATGTTCCGAAACTCACTCCGCCACAGCCAAGGTGCGGCCCACTCGGCGTCGGTCTCCAGCAAGGCCTCAGCCCTGGGAGTGAACACACCGGGCAGATAAAGGTAGGCGATGACGTTGGTATCGACGACGATCACGCGCGGCCCTGTCGCTTGAAATCGGCGATCTCTTTTGCCCGGAACGCCGCTTTCGGTAGCGTCGCCCGCAGCGCCCGAGCCGCGGCAAGCCGTTCGACGCCCGCCACACGCCGCGGCAGGAGCGCCGTTTCGAGGCACACGATCGCCTCGCTGTTCAGACTCCGTCGATGTGCCTCGGCGGCGGCCTTGAGCCTCCGGTACACCTCTTCGGGGATGTTTTTGAGGGTCAGGTTCATCGGGTTTACAGGCCTTAGGGAAGGGTTCTGCAGGGGGCGATCCGGTTCGGTTTCATTATGGTGGCAAAATGGTTCCCATCAAGACAGGCCCTCGATGCGAGCCCCGCACGAGTGCGAGGGTTCGCGCGAGTTGCGATCGTCGCCTGCTCGCCATCTCGTTCAATTCGCGTGCGCGACAGCGGATTCAGTTGCCGGTCAACGCCCACCAGATCGCCATCGCCAGGCAGGCCAGGGCCGTGATGATCACCCACGCGGGCTGCCGTGATGCGGCATGGTCTTCCGCCGATAGAAACCGCTTGCAGGAGGGGCACTGCGGTGAGTCCTCCAGCATTTCTCGGCGGCAGTAGGGGCAGGGGACCGTCGGCTCGTCATCGGAGTCTTCGTCGAACTCCGCCTCGTCGTCCCAGTCGTCGTCTTCGTCGTCGTTGTCACGGTAGGACACCATGACGGAAGTCTAGCCGATCGGCGGTCGAGGCCCGGTTGCTCATGGGAGTTCGGGCGGCTCGGGCTCGAGTCGCCCGTGGCCGCAGTCTTCGACCACCGACATGCCGTCGACGGTGAACCAGCGGGCAAAGAGGTCGAAGTCGGCCGTGTCGGGCCAGGTCTTCGTGTCGGGCTGCCAGGAGGCCAGTTCCCGCCGGAAGATCTCCTCGAAGGCGTCGGCCACGACCTCCTCGATCTCTTCGGGAAAATGGCACGCGGCAATCAGATAGACGACGCGATCCGCGATCTCGCGCCGCTTCTCGATCGTCTCGGCGGCGATGCCCGTCGTTCTGAGCCAGCCGTAGAACGCGGGTTCGTGGCCGATCACCACGGCACTGCGATTGAGCATGGGGACGCCGGTCGGTTGATGGGCGGCGTCGTGCCCTCGTGTTGCGCTGCCGCGGAAGCATGCGGCGGGGAATCGTAGACCCCGTCTCCGCATAAGGAAAGCGGCGGCGGCGGCGCTGACGGGATCGCTGCCGCCGGGGCCGCGCGGCGGCCGCACGTGGACGGCGTGCTGCGATGACCGTACATTCCGGGCTCCGTGAAATCGCCACCAAGGAGGCCGTGACCCCATGCCCTTGCTCGTCGTCGGAAGCGTCGCCCTGGATTGCGTCGAGACCCCCACCGCGAAGCGTGACGACGTGCTCGGCGGCTCGGCCGTGTTTTTCTCCTACGCGGCGAGCTTCTTTTCCCCGGTCAAGATGATCGGCACGGTCGGCGACGACTGGCCCGCGGAGCACACGCGGTTTCTCGAGGCCCGCGGGATCGACACCTCGGGCATCGAGACGATCGCCGGCGGCAAGACGTTCCGCTGGCGGGGCCGCTACCTGCCCAACATGAACGACCGCGAGACGCTGGAGGTGCACCTTAACGTGTTCGGCGAGTTCAAGCCGAAGCTCAACGGCAGCCACCGCGCGAGCAAGTTCCTGTTCCTCGGCAACGCCTCGCCCGTGACCCAGCTCTCCGTGCTCGACCAGGTGCCCGACGCCAAGCTGACCGTCGCCGACACGATGGACCTGTGGATCAACATCCAGCGCGACGAGCTCGAGACCCTGCTCAAGCGGATCGACGGGCTCGTGCTCAATGATGCCGAGGCCAAGCTCCTCGCCGAGGACGAGAACCTCGTGCGGGCGGGGCACGCCGTGCGGCAGATGGGCCCGAAGTTCGTGGTCATCAAGAAGGGCGAGCACGGGGCGATGTTCTTCAGCGAGCATGAGATGTACGTCATGCCCGCCTACCCGACGCCGCAGGTGCTCGACCCGACCGGCGCCGGCGACAGCTTCGCCGGCGGGATGATGGGCCATCTCGCGGCCCTCGACCGCTATGACCCGCAGGCCCTCAAGGAGGCCCTGGCCTACGGCGTGATCACGGCCAGCTTCACGGTCGAGGATTTCAGTCTCGACCGGCTGGCGGAGATTGACCGCGGCGACCTCGACCGCCGGGTGGCCGAGTACCGGCAGATGCTCACGTTTTGACGTCCGCTCGGGTGGCGAAAGTTTGCTAGGGCCGGCCGGCCGCGGGCGGCTTCGGCTTCTTCTCCTGCGACCCGAGCAGGTCGTTCATCCGGGATTCCACCGCCTTGTCCCGCTTGTCGCGGAGCCGCACGATCTGCCGGTCGTACCAGTCCGCCGACCGCTGCTTGCGGATCTCGAGGTGCTCGGCGCGGGCGTCGAGTTCCGCGTCGATGGCGGCCCGCAGCTGCGGCTCGATCTTCGCCCGATCCTTCTTGCCGCCGGCGATCCACCGGGCGACGAGCAGGTCGGCCTGCGTCCGCGCCTGCCAGGCCCGCAGCCCCGCCTCGTAGAGCCGCTCGTCCTTCGATCGGTCGGCCTCGAGCGCCAGCACCTTGCGATCGAGATCCGCGACCGCCGCGGCGTACTCGTCGGGCTTCCGCTTGGCCAGCCTGGAGAGCAGTGCGGCCAGCTCGGGCTGGTGGCGTTCGACGAATGCGAGCACCCGCTGCTCGCGGGCCGCTGCATCCGTCGTCGCCGTCGCGGTCTCGTCCGCCCGCACGGTGGGCTGGCAGACGATCCCCGGCAACGTCGCGAACATCACCAGGGCCGCACCGATCGGCCGGGCCAGCGACCGAAACCGCGTCGCCGTCGTCCTGGTCGTCGCCACATTCATGGTTCAACTCCTGCAACAGGTTCTGCGCTCCGCGGGCTTCTTCTCCCGTGGCGCGGATGGGTCGTGCCGTGTCAGCTCTCGTCAGGCGCCGCCGCCTCAGTGTTTTCCAGGGCGAGAGCCGCCACGAGCCATCCCGGGGGCGCCGCGGGATCGGGCTCCGGGAGGGCCATATCGGATGTAGCTTCGGCGGGCACGAGTTCGGCCGGGTTTTGCTGCTGCTGCTGCTGCAGATCGATCCATCCGGCGGCGAGTCGGTCGAGTTCGCCGCCGCCACGAGGAGCGAGCCGCCATCCGCCGGTCACGAGCAGACCCAGGACGCCCGCAGCCACGAGGCCACCGGCGAGGGCGACCCCCGCGCCCTGCCAGCGTCGCGACCGCCCACGAGCCGCGGCTTCCGGACGGTCCGCCCGCGTGAGTCCATGGGCCACCACCGCAGGCGGCGCCGCGGTCGCGGTGTGCAGCGCGGCAGCACCCCATTGGCCGGCGGAGGCGAGCCTGATCGTCGCCGCCTCGAGCCGCAGATAGCGGGCCAGGCAGCGCCGGGCCGCCGCCGAGGCCGCGAGCATCTCTGCCAGGCGCCGCTGTTCGGCCGCGTCGAGGTCGCCGTCGAGATGCCGGGCAATCAGGTTGTCGAGTTCACGGCTCGGCGGTCGGGGGAAGGCTCCTCCCGCAGGCTCCATCGCGTTCATGGCGAGACTCCTTCAGGGCCCGTCAGCTTCGACTGCACGCAGTCGTGCAGTATCTGGCGGGTTCGCGACAACGATCGCTGGACGGCGGCTGCGGTCCTGCCGACCGCCTCACCGATCGAGTCGAACGACGCGCGGACCTCATATCGCATGGCGACCATCCGCCGCTGGCTCTCCGGCAGGCGCTGCGCACATTCGCGGAGGGCCTCGATCTCCCGCTGCCGCAGCCCGGGGTCGGTGTCGTCCTCGTCGAACGCGCGGTCGATCTGTTCGAGGAGCTCCGGCTCCGTGGGAGCGAACCGGGCGGCACGGCCCTTCGCCCGCAGGTAGTGCAGGGCCTGCCGCCGCACGATTTCCTTCGCCCAGGCGCGGAAGTCCCGGATCGGCTCGGCCGTCGAGTCGTCGGCATGCTGCATCACCACCACGGCCGCATTCTGAAAAATTTCCTCCGCCGCATCGAGGTCGCGAACCATGGCCATCAGATAGGCCATGAAGTCGGACTGGTGCCGCAGCAGGTTGCGGATCAGTTGGGGGGCACTCATGGGGGACGCCTGGCAGGTCGTGGTGTTCACCCGCCGATGGTACGACATCGGCGGACCGCCCGTGGGGCTCGCCCGGGCGAGCCCCACG
>JBIJCJ010000087.1:0-14592 GCA_044344765.1 Pirellulales bacterium
GGCCTTCCGCGGGGCCTTTTCCGTGGCCTTCTCGGCCGACTTCTCCGTGACCTTCTCGGCCGACTTCGGCGCCCGGCTCGCGGCCGCCACGGGGCGCTTGCCGGAGTTCATTCCGGCAAACGCCGGGTTCACCACGCCGCCAACCGCCACGATCACCGCCATCGCCACCAGAAACTGAAACGTCTTCATCACGCACGTCCTTTCTCGGATCATTCCGACACTTGCTGGAAGGTTCCCGTGGGAACCCGAGTCCGCCGCCGACGGTGTCGACTCCTGCGTCCTCGCCATCCAAGTACCGGTCCCGGCGGGAGCAGACAAAAAATTTTTTGCCGGCGGCGAAATCTGCGGAAAACGGCCATCACGGTCAATCGGAAGGGGTTCCGGAGAGTTGTGGGCCTCCGGCGCTCTCGATACCTTCATGCGGTGAGGCTTGCACACACCAAAAGGACCCTGCCATGCGGAACTGCCTGATGATGATCCTGACAGTCGCGTTGATGGCCGTGAGTGTCGCGCGGGCGGCGGAGCCCTGGCCGGCCGACGTGCCGGGGTTTGTGAAGCCGGCGCCGGGTGAGCATCCGCGGCTCCTGTTTCGCAAGGCGGACGTGCCCGCCCTGCGGAAGAAGGCCGAAACGCCCGAGGGCAAGGCGATCGTCGCCCGCCTGCGGCATGTCTTGGGCGGCAATGGCGAGACCTTCCCGGAGAAGGTTTCCCCGGCCACGAAGGGATACCCGGGCCCCGGGAAATATCAAAACCTCGTCATCGATGAGCAGGGCTACCTCACGATCAGTCACGCCGCGGGTTACGGCCTTTTGTACCAGCTCACTGGCGACAAGAAGTACGCCGACCTGGGGCGAAAGTCGTTCGAGAAGATGATGGACGGAGTCCGCGACGTGGATAGCCGCTATTCGTTCGTGGCGCCGGAAGGCGAATTGCGGGCGGGGTCGAGTTGGGCTGTGACCGCGCTCGGCTATGACCTGTGCTACGACGGATGGGACGAGGAGTTCCGCAAGCAAGTGGCCAAGGCGTTCCTGGCGGCGAAGATCGAACAGGGCAGTGCGGGCATCGTGAAGTGCGCCACGAAGCCCAAGTATGGTCCGGCCAAAAACCATTACGGTGGCATTGCCGCTGCCAGCATGGCGGTGTTGGCGGTCATGAACGATCCAGGCACCGAGGGCACCGACTTCGAGGCCCTCGTTCCCGCCATGAGCAAGTCCACCATGGCGTTGATGACCGGCGGCTTCGGTGATTACGGGTTCTATGCAGAGGGGCACGGGCCGAGCCACGTCAGTTCCGATACCGGGTATCTCCCCATGCTCCAGGCCTGGCGCAACGTGTTGGGCAAGGATTTCATCACGCCGCGGCCCAATGCCCAGTGGATCAGCCTGCGCTGGGTGATGGAGACCCTGCCGATCGCCGGCCGGCCGATGTATCTGAATCGGCAGAAGGCCCAGGAGTCGTATGGCGACGACGCCTTCTGGCGAGGCGGCTGGTCGCACGGCGGCCAGTTCGCGCAGGGCTTCGGCACCGTTGATCCCAAGTACGCCCCTGCGATGCTGTGGACGTACCAGCAGGTCGTCGAGCCGGCGGAAATCGCCGGCTACTGGCCGCCACGGAACGTGGTCTATCCCCAGTACGGCTGGCTCAAACAGGGCGACCGCAGTTACGACGCCATTCGGCAGCCGTGGCATGCGGTCGTCAGCTTCGTGAATTGGCCCGCCGGCGTGAAGCCGGCGAACCCCGGCACGGTGCTGCCGCACGCGGTCTTCGACAGCAACAAGGGATACACCGTCTTTCGCAACCGTTGGCAGGATGGCGACGACATCGTGATCACCAGTCTGCTCGGCTACGGTCCCCGCGACGGCTACACGCCGGGCGGTGGGCCGATCCTGGCCTTCGCCTACGGGACGAAGATGACGCTGGGCAACCTGACGGCCAAGGCTGGGGCGTTCACCCCGCACCCGGCGGGCGGCGTCACCGTGGCCGACGGCGGTGCGGGCATCCTCGGGTTCGACTGCTCCGGCGCGTCCGGGGCCGATGCGCTCCTCGTGGCGGTGGGTGCGAATCTCAAGGGGGGGGGCGATGCCACGCTGCACGAGGTCGAGGCCGACGGTAGGCGGGTGCAGATTCTGGCCTTCGCCAAGGGCAAGCAGGTGGCCGCACCGACCGCCGACGGCGCGGTGATCACCATCGGCGGCCAGAAGATCACGGTCGCCAAGGATGGTCTGACGTTCGCCGTCACTACGAAGCCGGCCGTGCCTGCCGTGGGCCCACCGCCGGTCCTGCCTCCCAACAAGGACGTGCCGAAGGCGAGTGCCGGAGCCGACCAGGGCGAGTGACCGGGCAGTGGCTCGAAAGGGCCAAGTCCCGCGATTTGGAAATTCTGCTTGCCGAACCGGGGGAAAGACGATAGTATACCCGCGTTCAGTGTACGGTTTTCCGGCAAATCGCTCGATTCATGGTGGCGAAGCAACCACCCCGACGATGTGCCGGGGACCGTGGGAGAAGGTCGCCATGGTGACGGCAACGGCAGGAGTCAACGGACGGATGGCCAAGGAATCCAAAGAGAAGGAAGCGAAAGAGAAGGCCGCGAAAGACGTGCGGGAGGCAAAGAAGCCGGCCAAGAGCGCGGCGTCGTTCCTCGACGACAATCCCAACCTGCGCAACACGCTGGCGCAGATCGAGAAGGAGTTCGGCGCTGGATCGATCATGCCGCTGGGTGTCGAAGCCCAGGCGCCGATCGAGGGCATTTCGTCCGGCAGTCTGTCGGTCGATCTGGCCCTCGGCGGCAAGGGCTTTCCGCGGGGGCGGATCATCGAGATCTATGGTCCCGAATCGAGCGGCAAGACGACGATCGCTCTGCATGCCGTGGCCGCCGCGCAGCGGACGGGCGGGATCGCGGCCTTCATCGACGCCGAGCACGCGCTCGACCCGAGCTGGGCCAAGAAGCTCGGCATCTCGCTGGAGAAGCTGCTTGTCAGCCAGCCGACGACGGGTGAGGAGGCGCTGCACATCGCGGAGATGCTCATCAAGAGCAACGCCGTGGACATCATCGTCGTCGACTCCGTTGCGGCCCTCGTCCCGCAGAAGGAGCTCGAGGGTGACATCGGCGATTCGGTGGTCGGCCTGCAGGCCCGGCTCATGAGCCAGGCGATGCGGAAGCTCACGGGCGCGATCGCCAAGTCGAAGACGACCGTGATCTTCATCAATCAGTTGCGCGAGAAGATCGGCGTCATGTTCGGCAGCCCCGAGACGACGCCGGGCGGCAAGGCGCTGAAGTTCTACGCGTCCTGCCGGATCGACGTCCGCCGGATCGGCACGCTCAAGGACGGCGACGACGTCGTCGGCCAGCGGGTGAAGGTGAAGGTCGTGAAGAACAAGGTGGCGCCGCCGTTCCGCGTGGCCGAGTTCGACATGATGCACGCCGACGGGATCAGCGTGGAGGGCGACATTCTCGACCTGGCGATCGTCGCCAAACTCGTGGACAAGACGGGCACCTGGCTGCGGTATGGCGAGGTGCACCTGGGGCAGGGGAGGGAGAAGGCCCGCCTGTTCCTCAAGGAGAATCCCAAGGTCGCCCAGGAACTCCGCGACAAGATTCTGGCCAGCAAGGACGCCGTGATTTCCGTGGCCGCCGCCGAAGCCGGTGGCGGCGGCGAGTAGCGATCACGGCCTGACGCTTCCTCACACCCACCCACGGGCGGCCGACCCAAGCGGCCGACCGTGGGTGGCGTCGTTTTTTTCAGGTCTGCCGGCCCCGGCCGGCATCGCGGTCGCGAACCCGCTGCGGGTATAGTGTTGGGCCCGATTCATCCTCTGTTCCCGGGAGCCTCCCGCCCCATGAAGGCCGACGATCTTCGCGAAGCGTATCTGGCGTTTTTCGAGTCCAAGGGCTGCGTCCGCCGTCCCAGCGACGTGCTCGTGCCGCGGTGGGATCCGTCGGTGCTGTTCACGCCGGCCGGCATGAACCAGTTCAAGGACCACTTCCTGGGGAAGTGCAAGCTCGAGTTCACCCGGGCGACGACCTGCCAGAAGTGCCTGCGGACGGGCGACATCGACAACGTGGGCCGGACGCCCCGACACCACACGTTTTTCGAGATGCTCGGCAACTTCTCATTCGGCGACTACTTCAAGCGGGAGGCGATCCACTGGGCCTGGGAGTTTCTCACGGCGCGGACCTGGCTGAACATCGCCCCCGAAAAGCTCTCGATCACCGTCTATCAGGACGACGACGAGGCGTTTCGCATCTGGGCCGACGAGATCGGCGTGCCGGCCGCCAAGATCACGCGGATGGGCGAGGACGACAACTTCTGGCCCGCCAGCGCCCCTAGTCAAGGGCCCGACGGCGTCTGCGGACCGTGCAGCGAGATCTTCTACCGCATGCCTGACGGCAGCGACGTGGAGATCTGGAATCTCGTGTTCACGCAGTTCAACCGCGTGGGCCCGCCGCCCGACAACCTCCACCCGCTCCCCAGCCGCAACATCGACACCGGCATGGGCCTGGAGCGCACCTGCGCGATGCTCCAGGGCGTCGACAGCAACTTCCACATCGACATCCTCCGGCCGCTCGTCGAGGCGGTCGGGGAGGTGTGCGGGAAGCAGTACGAGGCCGCGACCGACGACGGTCGCCGCATGCGGCGGATCGCCGACCACGTGCGGGCCTGCACGTTCGCGATCCACGAGAACGTGATGCCGGGGAACAACGAGGAGAAGTACGTCGTCAAGCGGCTCCTCCGGCGGGCCGTGCTCGACGGACGGCAGATGGGCGTCCGCGACCCGTTTCTCCATCGGCTGCCGCCCGTCGTCGCCGAGATGATGCGGAAGCCCTATCCGGAACTGGCCGACACCGTCGAGCGGGTCGGCGGCGTGATCAAGCGCGAGGAGGAATCGTTCCTGGCGACGATCGACGGCGGGCTCGAGCGGATCGAGAAGCTGTTCGCGGCGATCGGGCGGTCGGGCGGAGCCGTCGTGGCCGGCGGCGACGCGGCCGAGCTCTACACCACCTACGGCTTCCCGCCGGAGCTCCTCGAGACGCTCGCGGCCGAGCGCAACTGCGGCTTCGACTGGGACGGCTTCCGGGCCGCCATGGACGAGCACGGGCTGAAGTCTGGGGCGGGCACCCGGGTGGAAGTGTTCACCTCCGGGCCGCTCGACGCCCTCAAGAAGACGATGCACGGCTCCGAGTTCCTCGGCTACGACGCGACCGAGGCCGCAGGCAAGGTGCTCGGGATCATCGCCCAGGATGCCCTCTGCGACCGACTGGCCGAAGTGGGGCACTCCAAGCCCGTGACCGTCGTGCTCGACCGGACGCCGTTTTATGGGGAGTCGGGCGGCCAGGTGGGCGACACCGGCCGGCTGGAGTGGCCGGGCGGGGCGTTCCAGGTCGTCGACACGCTGCGGGAGGGGGGCTTCATGCTCCACATCGGCCACCTCGAGCAGGGCACGCTCGACCTCGGTGCGACCGTGAAGGCGAAGGTCGACGTCGCCCGCCGCGCCGCGCTGCGGCGGGCCCATTCCGCCACGCACCTGCTCCACGCGGCCCTCCAGCACTTCCTCGGGTCGCACGCCGTGCAGCAGGGCTCGAAGGTCGATGCCGACCTGCTGCGGTTCGACTTTTCGCACGGCTCGGCGATCGGCCGGGAGACACTCGACAGGATCGAGAGCCAGGTCAACGCCCACGTGCTCGAGGCCGTGGCCGTATCGGCGCAGCTCCTGCCGCTGGCCGAGGCGCGGCATGCCGGCGCGATGATGCTGTTCGGCGAGAAGTATCCCGACGTCGTGCGGATGGTGACCATGGACGGCGTGAGCCGTGAGCTCTGCGGCGGCACGCACGTTTCCAACACCGGTCAGATCGGGCTGGTGCGGATCGTGGGCGAGGAGAGCGTGTCGGCCGGCACGCGGCGGATCACCGCGGTCACCGGGGCCCGGGCCCTCGACCGCTTCCGGCAGGCCGAGCACACGATCGCGGAGGCGGCCGGGGCGCTCAAGGTGCCGGCCGGCGAGCTCGCCCACCGCCTCGCGGCCGTGGTCAAGGAGCTCCGCGACCTGAAGAAGGCCAAGCCGGCCGCCGCAGCCGGCGGCGCCACGCCCGACGAGCTGCTGGCGGCCGCCGTGGATGTCGGGGGCACGCGGATCGTCGTCGCCGACGCCAAGGGCAGCGACGCCGGCGCGATGCGGCAGTGCATCGATCTGTTGCGTCGGAAGGCCAGCCCGATCGCGGTGCTGCTGGGCAGCGTGGAGGCCGACAAGGTCACGCTCGTGGCAGGCATCTCCCGTGAGCTCGAGGACCGCGGCCTCTCGGCGGGCGTATGGATCAAGGACGCCGCCGCGATCGTCGGGGGCAAGGGGGGCGGCCGGGCCGACCTGGCGCAGGCCGGCGGCAAGCTCGTGGACAAGCTTCCGGAGGCGCTCGCCGCGGCCCGCCAGGCGATCGAGCGACTGCTCGACGCCTGACGGGGACGGTCCGGAACCTCACGCGAGCTTCTCAATCGCGGCGATGGCGGCGTCGTAGTTCGGCTCGCTCGCCACTTCCTTGACGACCTCGGCGTGTCGCACGACGCCGTCCTTGTCGAGCACGAACACGGCCCGCGCGAGGATCTTGAGCTCGTCGATGAGCAGTCCCCAATCGCGACCAAAGGCCCGGTCCATGTAGTCGCTGCCGGACCGCATGGCCTTGATCTCCTCGGCCCCGCAGAAGCGGTTCATGGCGAACGGCAGGTCGAGGCTCACGGTGACCGCGTTGACCTTGTCGCCCAGGGCGGCGAGCCGCTGGTTGAAGGTCTTGGTCTGCACCTGGCAGACGGGAGTGTCGAGCGATGGCACGACGCTGATGATCGTCGGCTTGCCCGCGAGGTCGGCCTTCGTGAGCTGCTTCATGCCCCCTTCGAAGTAGGCGAGGGAGAAGTTCGGGGCGGGGCTGCCGACCTTGACCTCCTCGCCGACGAGCGTGAGCGGATTGCCCTTGAACGTGACCGCGCCGTGCCGACCCATGCGACTGTCTCCTCGGGGATGAATGCCGTGCCTGAACGTCGCAGGCAGTATTGTCGCCCGCGGCCGTTCGGCAAGCGGGCTGCGGGATTCCGGGGGGTGGGGGCCGCTGCGGCCCGGCAAAATGGCCGGATCCCGTGGGCATCGGCTACAGTATCGCCGCGCGAGGAACCATCGATGATGCGGGTGATCGGCAAGGCGGGGCAGTGGCTGGGACTGACGGTGCCGGCGGTCGCGGTGCTGCTCGAACTGAACCACCAGATTTCGCTCGGCCAGATGTTGATGATGCTCGTCGCCGCGGTCTGCTGCTTCTGGATCGGCCGCATCCTCGAGGGCTATGCCGGATCATGATGCCGCCGCTCATCCTCCGCCCGCTCTACCGCCGCTACATCTGGGGCGGCCGCCGGTTCGCCACGGGGCTGGGCCGTGAGCTGCCACCGGGCGACGACTATGCCGAGTCGTGGGAGCTCGTCGATCGCGGCCCCGATCAGAGCCTGGTCGCGACCGGCCCGCTCGCCGGCACGAGCCTCGGCACGCTGGTCCGCGACCGCGGCCCCGAGCTCCTCGGCCGCCACGCCCCCCGCGCCGCCTTCCCGCTGCTCTTCAAGTTTCTGGACGCCTGCCGCGACCTCTCCGTCCAGGTCCATCCCGACGACGCCCGGGCGGCCCGGCTGACGCCGCCCGACTTCGGCAAGACCGAGGCCTGGTACGTGATCGACGCGGTGGCCGGCAGCAGGATCTATGCCGGGCTCGCGCCGGGCGTCGACGCGGCCGGCTTCGCCGCGGCCCTGCGGGAGGGCCGCTGCGCGGACGTGCTGCACGCCTTCGAGCCCCGCCCCGGCGACTGCATCTTCATCCCGGCCGGCACCGTACACGCGATCGGCGCCGGACTGCTCGTCGCCGAGATCCAGCAGTCGAGCGACGTCACCTACCGGCTCCACGATTGGGGCCGCATGGGGCCCGACGGGAAGTCCCGCCCGTTGCACGTCGAGGCGGGCCTGGAGGCGACGACCCATCTCGGCCCGGTGGCGCCAGTGACGCCCGCGCCGACGTCCGACCCGGCCGTGCGCCGGCTGGTGGCCTGCGACTATTTTCTCTTCGACGAGGTCGCGCCGCCGGCCCGCTGGCAGCTGGGGGGCGATGACGGCTGCCACTTCCTCGCCGTGCTCTCGGGCCGCGTGCGGTTCGCCGCCCATCCCGACCTGCCGCCGCTGGGCCGCGGGGGTTGCGCGGTTCTGCCGGCGGCCGCCGGCAGCCAGGAGCTGCTGGCCGAGGCCGACGGCGGCCGGCCCGCCAAGCTTCTCCACGTGGCGCTGCCGTAGGCGGGAAACCGCCCTTGGGAGCGGCGCGGCGTGGCCCTACACTTCCCGCCCCCCGAGGATGCCAGCTCATGCGCCTCCCCCATCGTCCGACCGCCTGCGTGCTCTTGCTCGTCTGCGCCGCGGGCGGCTGCGCGTCGCTCGGCAAGCCAGACTGGCTCGATCCCGGCCCGGCCCGCAACCAGCAGCGGCGGGCGGTGCGGTTCGACCCGTTTCTGCAGACCGATGTCCGCCACGACCAGCTCTCGATCATGGACGGCAGCCGGCCCCGCGACTACGTCGAGCCCACGCCGGAGGTGACGCGGTCCCGGTGGTGGTCGCAGCCCACGCGGTGAAATCGCGGCGTGTATGATCTGAGCGTCCCGGCCGTGCCGGGGTCGCCTTCCGCCCGCCCCTTCCCGACGAGCCTCCATGACCGATCAACGCTCCCCTCGTGGCCGCCGACCCGGCCGGCCGGCACGCCCGTCCCGCCCCGAGCGGCCGATCCGGATCACCTCCAAGCGCAGCCATGTGGCCGCCGCCCCCACCTTCGCCGACGAAGGGCCCCGGCCCGAGGTTCCTGACGACGGTCGCGAACGGCTCCAGAAGGTGCTCGCGGCGGCCGGCCTCGGCAGCCGGCGGGCCTGCGAGGAACTGATCACCACCGGACGCGTCGAGGTCGATCGGCAGGTGGTCACCCAGCTCGGCACCCGCGTCGATCCGCACGCCCAGGAGATCCGGGTGGACGGCGAGCGGCTGCCGCACCCGCAGCGGGTGGTGTTCATGCTCAACAAGCCGGTGGGCGTGGTGACGACCAACTACGATCCCTCCGGCCGGCCGCGCGTCGTGGACCTCGTGCCCGGCGACCAGCGGCTGTTCGCCATCGGCCGCCTCGATCGGATGAGCGAGGGGCTCATCCTCCTCACCAACGACGGCGGCCTCGCGAATCTGCTCGCCCATCCGCGCTACGGCGTGGAGAAGAAGTATCTCGTCCAGGTCGCGGGCGTGCCCACGGAGGAACTGCTCGACCGGCTGCGACGGGGAATCAGGCTGGCGGAGGGGGAGGTGCACGCGAAGCGGGTGTCGATCCGCTCGCAGCACAAGCAAAGCGCCGTGCTCGAAATGATTCTCGACGAAGGGAAGAACCGCGAGATTCGCCGCATGCTCGCCCGGCTCGGCCACAAGGTGCACCAGCTCAAGCGGGTCGCCGTCGGCGGGCTGTCGCTGGGCAACCTGCTGCCGGGCCAGTGCCGGCAGCTGGCATGGAGCGAGATCGAGGAACTGCGGCGCGACGCCCTGGCGGCCGTGGGCCCCGACGCAGAACGTGAACCGCCTCCCCCGGCCCGGCGTGGCGGACCGCCGCGCCGCGGCAAGCCGTTCCCGTCCGGTCCCCGCGGCGCCGGCCGGCCGGGGCAGCCCGGTGGTGGCCGGCCGGGAAAGCCCGGTGGTGGCCGGCCGGGAAAGCCCGGGGGCGGCGTGCCGGGACGGCCGACGCCGCGCCGTCCCGATGGGGAGGATCGCCCCCGTCCGTTCAAGCCGGTGAAGGGGAAGCGTCCCGTCGGCCGCAAGCGACCGGGCAAGGCCTCCGCCTGGCGGAAGCAGCGGCCTGCGGGCGGCGGAGAGTGACCGATGACGCTGCCTCCGCCCCCGATGGCCTGCCATGCTGACCACGCCGCGTATCAGCGGGCGGTGATCGTCGCCCACGCCCGCGTGGCCGAGAACACCTGGCGGCTGCGGCTCGACTGCCCGGCCATCGCCGGGGCCGCCACGCCTGGGCAGTTCGCCATGCTGCGGATCCCCGATCGCTGCGACCCGCTGCTCGCCCGGCCGCTGGCCGTCTACGACACCTTCGCCGACGCCGCCGGGCCGCGGCATGTGGACTTCATCTACCTCGTGCACGGGAAGTTCACGACGGCGCTGACGGCCCTCGTGCCCGGTGACGAACTGGTGGCCTGGGGGCCCCTGGGCAACGGCTTCGGCACCGAGCCGGCCGACCACCTCGTGCTCGTGGCGGGCGGCATCGGCCAGACCGCCCTGCTGGCCCTGGGCCGGGAACGACTCGGGCTGGCCCGTTACGGCGCCCCGTCACGAACGCCGCCCCGGGCGCGCCGGGTGACGTTCTGCTGGGGAGCCCGCCATGCCGGCATGTTCGGCGACGTAGAGGACTTCCGCACGGCCGGCTGTGACGTGCACCTCGCCACGCTCGACGGGTCGGCCGGTGTTCGTGGGACGGTCGTAGACCTTCTCGACGGCCTGTTCGCCGCCGGCGCGCCGGACCCGCACGCGACGCGGGTGGCCTGCTGCGGGCCGGAGCCGATGATGGCCGCGGTGGGCCGCTGGTCGGAAGCCCGCGGGCTGCCGTGCGACGTCTCGCTCGAGGCCCCGATGGCCTGTGGCGTCGGCATCTGCTTCACGTGCGTCGCGAAGATCCGCGACGGACAGGGCGGCTGGGACTACCGCCGCACCTGCATCGAGGGACCGGTCTTCGACTCCCGCCTCATCGAGTGGTGAGGCGGGGGCCCGTCTCAGGCCTTCGTCGTCTTGCGGCCCTTGGCGGCGGCGGTGCCGCCCTGGCCGGCGTTCTTGACGCGGGTCGAGAGCCGCGACTTGATCCGCGCCGCGCGGTTCTTGTGAATCGTCTTCGAAGCCGCGGCCCGATCGGCCTTCTTGGCGACCGTCCGGAACTCTTCCTTCGCCTTGGCCACGTCGCCTTCCGAGATCGCGGCCAGCAGCTTGCGAACCTGGGACTTCAGGTCGCTCTTCACGGCGCGGTTGCGCTCGCGGTTGCGGAGGTTCTGACGGTGACGCTTCTTGGCGCTGGCCGAATGGGGCATGCCGAATCCTTACTCGTTGCGGGGTGACGTTTGCGGGGGGACGGGGGGCGAGGGTGGCCGACCGGCCTCATCCCTCGGTTTCCGAGGTTCCTTTATCCCTCGCGGGCCCCAACTTGTCCAGTCGTTCGGCCACGTCGCGGTATCCGAAGTCGAGACCGGCCAGGGTGCCCAGGTATTTCTGGGCGGCATCGACGTCGTTCAGCCCCGTCGCCAGCACGCCCGCCCGGTACAGGGCCCGCTTCCGCAGCTCCATTTCCCGGTCCGTGAGCGAATCGACGGCCGTCTGGTAGTTCTGCATCGCCAACGGGTACTGCTTGATCTTCTGGAAGCACTCGCCGAGTTCCAACGCCACCGCCCCCTTGCGGCGGGCGTCCTGGAGCACCTCTTGAAAGCCGCGGATCGCCTCGGCGTAGTTGCCGGCGGCCTTGAGCCGCATGGCGAGCTCGTACTTCCAGGTCGTGTTCTCGGGGTACCGTTCGCAGCGGGCTGCGTAGACGTCGATTTCCTGCTTGATGTACACCGCCCGCAGCCGCTCGAGCGTCGCCCGGTTCTCCGGCGTGTCCTGCTCCTGGGCCCGCTTCTCGGCGACCATCACCTTGGCCCGGCCCCAGCGGAGCTGCCGGTCTTCGACGTGCTCGCGTACCTTCAGTTCGTTGCCCGACGCGGACAGCGCCTTGGCCAGCACCTTCTCCGCCTCGTCGGTCTTCGCATCGCGCTCCAAGAGGTCGGCGAGTTCCAGGTAGGCGTCGATGTCGGCGGGCTGCTGCTGGATCCGCTGCCGCAGTGCGGCGATCGGATCGGCGGCGGCCCCGGTGGCCGGCCCGGCGGCCGGCTTGCCCGCACCCCGCCCGATCAGGCCATGCCCAGCGGCGATCGTCTTGTCGACCGAGAGCTGGGCGATCGCGCGTTCCGCCTCCTCGCCGAGCCCCTTGATTCGGGAGACACGCCGCCAGCACTCGATGGCCTGGTCGAAGTTGCCCTGGCTGGCGGCGTACTTGGCGCATTGGCGGTTGACCTCGGCGTCGGCCGGAGCAGCGTCGAGCGCCGCCCGCAGGTACCGCCCCTGGGCCTCCGGCCACATCATGTTTCCCGCGGCCTCAGCCATCGTCAGCAGCGCGGCGTGGTCCCCCGGATTCGCCTTGATCGCCTCGACGCCCTGCTTGAGGACCTCGCGCCACTGGGCGGTGGCGGCGAGTTTCTTGAGCCCGCGGCCGCCGGTCGCGAACAGCGCGGTCAAAGAGCCCGCCTTCTTGCCCGCGAACTTCCGCTTCAGCGCCTCCAGGAAGGCGTGCAGAAAGACCGGATTGCCCGGATCGCCGAGCACGCACTGGGCGAACATGTCGACCGCGTAGTCGACGTTGGCAGCCGCCACCGTGCCCGTGCGATAGCACTGCATGAGCCGCTTCTGGTCCGCCGGCGGGAGGCTCCCCCAGGAGGCGGCCAACGTCGGGTCGGCCGGCACCACGGCGACGTTTCCGCCGGAGGCTGTAGACTCGTTGGCCATGGGTTGTGACGCTCCTTCCGAACGCTTGCGGCGCCGCAGGCGACGAATTGTAGTGGCGGGCGTGACGCCCTGAAACACCGCCCCCTCCAGCCGCCCGCGGACACGCTCCGCGGCCTCCGATGCCCGTGTCTCCCCCGCTTTCGCTCGGCCACGTGAGTTTCGTCGGCGCCGGCCCCGGCGCGGCCGACCTGCTCACTCTCCGCGCGGCCGAGGCCCTGCGGGCCGCCGAGGTCGTGGTCCACGATCGGCTCGTGCCGGCGGCGCTGCTCGACGCCCTCTGCCCGACCGCCGAACGGATCGCGGTGGTCCGCGACGACGCCGGGGACGGTGATCCGGGCGAGACAACCGGCCGGCTGCTGGTGCAACTTGCCCTCGCCGGTCGCCGCGTGGTGCGGCTCAAGGGAGGCGATCCGACGGTCTTCGCCCGCCTGGCGGAAGAACTGCAGCCGTTGCGCGACGCCGGCGTCGCGGTCTTGATGGTGCCGGGCGTGACGGCGGCGCTGGCCGCGGCCGCCGCGGCGGCCGTGCCGCTCACGAGCCGCGCCGCGGCGTCGAGCCTGACCATCGTCACCGGCCACGAGGCCGAGGCGAAGGCTGCCGGCCTCGACTTCCGTTCCCTGGCGGCGATCCCCGGCACGCTCGTGATCTACATGGGCGTCGAACAGGCGGGCCGCTGGGCCCAGTCGCTGATCGAGGCGGGTAAGCCGGCGAGCACGCCGGTGACCGTCGTCAGCCGCTGTTCCTGGCCGACGGAGCGGATCGCCACGGGCACCCTCGCCGACTGTGCCGCCGGGCTCGACCGCGCGGGCTGGCAGAGCCCCGCCGTCGTGATCGTGGGCGCGGCGGCGCGGCCCGCGACCGTCGGTCCGCTCGCGGGCCGGCGGGTGCTGGTCACCCGACCGGCAGGGCAGGGGGACGAGCTCGGGGCCTTGGTCCGCGCGGCCGGTGGAGAGTCGGTGGCGGTGCCGGTCGTCGGCATCGCCGACCCGCCCTCGTGGCAGCCACTCGACGACGCGATCGCCCGGGCCGATACCTATGACTGGATCGTGTTCGCCAGCGGCAACGGCGTGCGGTCGTTCGCGGCCCGGCTCCGAGCCGCCGGCCGCGATGCCCGGGCGTTGGGCACCGCGCGGCTCGCGGCCATCGGACCGGCCACCCACCGCGGCCTCGATGCCGTGGGTCTGATGTGCGATCTGACGCCGGCGGACTTCCGCTCCGAAGGCCTCGCCGCCGCGTTCGCCGCGCTGCCGCCCGGCGGACGGTTCCTGCTCATCCGCGCCGACAAGGGCCGCGACCTGCTGCGCCGCGAACTGGAAAGCCACGGGCACCACGTGGACGAGGTTGTGGCCTACGTGAGCCGGCCCCTGGACGCGGTCGATCCGGCGACGCTGGCCGCGCTGGATGCCGGCGTCGATTGGGTGACCGTGACGAGCTCGTCGATCGCCGAATCCGCCGCCCGCCTGTTCGGCGACCGCATGCGGCGCTGGCGGATCGCCAGCATCAGCCCGATCACGTCCGCCGTCCTGGAGCGGCTCGGCCTCCGGGCTACCGTCGAGGCCGACGAGGCGACGGCCGCCGGCATCGTCGCCGCGATCGGCCGTTGGGAAGCAACGGCCTCCGTACGACCCGCAGAGTCGGCACGGTCGGGCTGATCCGGGGCGGAAAGGCCGTCCGGGCACCGGCCGATTGCAGCCCGGCCGAAACCCGCGTCGATATGCTCCGCGGCTGGCGGCGGTCCGCCGCGGCTCCGATGGGCGGGGGGAGAAGAACATGCGACGGTCCGTTGATCCGGCCACGCTCGTGGTCTGTGCGACGCTGCCGCGGCCGGTCCGCAGCGGCACGTGTGCGGCCTGGCTGGACGGCTGGGGCCGCCCGCCGGCCGCGGTCACCTGGGCGGCCGACGCCGACACGCTCGCAGCCGTCGCCGCAGCCGCGCACAGTCGCGGGCATGCCATGCCGGAACTCGCGTTGG
>JBIJCJ010000213.1:0-5606 GCA_044344765.1 Pirellulales bacterium
GGCCGTCGGCGAGCGGATGCTCCGTGCCGAAGAGGACGATTTCCGGCCGCGTGCTCCGCGTGGCGTGCACGAGCGGCGGGCCCTTGACGTCGAGCACGTGGAGCGAGCATGCGTCGCCGAGCCGCTCGCCCTTTACCAGCGGCATGTCGCGATCCATCCGCCACAGAGCCCGGAAGGCGCCGTAACGGGTCTCGGCGCTGGGGCTGGTGAGCAGCGACTGCAGGGCATCGATGCCGTTGGCGTCGTCGAGCACGGCGAGGGCGGCCAGTGCGGCGGGGCGGGCGCTCCGCATCTCCGCGGCGGCGGCGGCCAGATGCGGGGCGGCCACCGATTCGTCGAGGTAGGCGAGCGCCTCCGCCGCGGCGAAACGGATCTCGGCGTCCTTCGCCGTCAGCGCCTGGCGGAGCGTGGGAATCGCTTCCTTGCCGATGGCCTCGAGCCGTAGCGCCGCGGCGGGGGCGGTGACCGGGTCGGCGAGCTGGCGGGCCAGCAGTTCCAGCCGCGCGTGCCGGCCGCCAGGCGGCTCGATCACCGCCACGCAGCGCACGACCTTCACGTACCGGGCGAGGTTGTGGCGGTAGATCGCCGGAATCTGCAGCTCGATGTAGCGGTCGGTCTTCGGGGTCGCGGCCCCACGCTTGCTGCCGCGGACGACGGCATGGAACCGCCGGTTGATGCAGTCGCCCAGCCGCTTCGACATTGCGACCGAACGGTGTTCGGGCGCGACGATGAGGCCGATGTTGCGGGTCGTCGTGGAGACCCCGCCGCCGGGCACGCGGGCCCGCAGGCGGGAGACGGAGTCGAGCGTGCCGTTGGTGACCGGATCGACGAGCAGCGGCCCCTCCGCCATGGCCAGCATGCGGCCCTCACGCACCGCGTTGCCGAGCACGGCCATCTCGGTGAGGCGGGTCTCCATCAGCCAGCCGCCGGCGAGGCTCGTCGTATCGCTGTCGGCCGGCACCTCGATGTGGATGTCGAAGCGGTCGCCCTTGCGGATGCCGGGCGGCAGATAGGCATGCACCCAGGCCAGCGACGTCGCCGGCGAGGCCAGCAGGGTGTTGGGCTCGATGACGCCCCGCTCCTGCATGTCGGTGAGCAGCATCTGCCGCTGCGGACCCGGGGCGGGGTCGCTGCCGGTGCCCGCCAGGCCGGTGATCAGAGCGGCCCGCTCGACCCGCAGGGCATTCAGACCCCAGGGCATGGCGTAATCGCCGACGAGCCGCGTGTCGGCTTCCATGTCGGCGAGGGCTTCGATCTCGGGGCTCTGGCTGCGGATGGCGGGGCCGGCACAGCCCGCGGCGAGCACGGATGCCGCGCATCCGAGGAGCATGGCGAGCGGTGCGGGCGACGTGCGGACGGGACGCATGGGGCGACGGTCCGTGGCGGGAAAGGGCGCGGCGGTGGCCGGGAGTCGGTCGCCGGGGAACGGGTGGGGAAGGTAGGCCGCGCCGCGGCCAGGGTCAACGCGGGTTTGCCATTCCACGCTCGGCGATTTTCTGCGGCGGAACCGGCTTGGCCCGGATCACGCGCGGTGCTAGGTTCCGCCCCCCGACGCCGGGAACGCGGCAGACCGCGACCGGCGTTCCGCCTTCTCATGGAGCGCAGCACGTGACGGCCCTGCACAAGAATGGTCTCGGTGTTCATGTCCGCTGGATGATCCGCCGGGACATGCCGGAGGTGCTGGCGATCGAGCACGAGGCGTTCGAGTTTCCCTGGTCCGACGAGGACTTCACCCGCTGTCTGCGGCAGCGGAACTGCATCGGCATGGTCGCCGAAGTGGCCGACTCCGTCGTGGCCTTCATGATCTACGAGCTGCACCGCTCCCGGCTCCACATGATCAACTTCGCCGTCGCCCGGTCGCACCGGCGGCTGGGAGTCGGCACCCACATGATGGAAAAGCTGTGCGGCAAGCTGACGCCCGAACGGCGGAGCCGTGTCGTGCTCGAGGTGCGCGAGACCAACCTGCCCGCGCAGCTGTTCTTCCGCGCGCTGGGCTTCCGCGCGACCTCGGTGCTCAAGGACTTCTACCAGGACACCACCGAAGACGCGTATCTCATGGAATACTGCTTCGAGTCGCAGCCCGCGGCCCTGCCGCGTCGGCTCGCCGGCTGACGGACGCATACAAGGCGGCGGCCCGCTCGCGCAGCTGATCCAGCGCTGCCGCGGGGGTCGGCGCCGCCGCGAACAGCGTGCACACGGGACCGCCCGCCGGCACCGTGCGGTGCGGGGTCGGGATGTCGGCGATCGACGGCTGTCCGGTGTCGGCGGACCAGTCGCGCTGCCACGCGGTCACGAGCGCGAGCCAGGCCGAATCGACGACGAACTCCCGCGGCGCATAAAGCACCGCCTTCGCCCACCGCAGCGGCGTGGCCGGATGCCCTGGCGGCTCGACTCCGTCACATCCACATGCTGCGAGGTGGGCGGCGGCGAGCGACAGCCCTGTCGCCCGTTCGATCAGCTCCATCGACGCACAGGGCCGCGGATTGACCTCGACCACCCAGACGGCGTCGGAAGCATCGACGATCGCGTCCACGCCGACGGCCCCTCGCAGTCCGCACGCCGCCAAGGCCGGGCCGAGAGCGGCGAACTGGCGATGCACCGCTGTCGGCACGCCGTCGAGCGGCTCGTCGATCGAACCGCAGTAGGCGAACGGGCGGGCCTGGCACCACGGCAGGCCGCTCAGCTGCCGGCTCGCGCCGATGAGCCGGCCATCGGCGGCCGAGACGATGTACGAGGCCGACCACGCGGCGCCCAGAATCCGCTGCTGCCAGACGCTTTCGTGGACAGGCATCCGCGCCGCGGTGTTCCAGGACACGATCCCCCGGCCGCCGGCCCCGGCCAGCGGCTTGGCGAGGAACGATCCGTCACGGGGCAGACCGGCTGGGTCGGCGCGGCATTCGGGAGATGCGAGTCCTGCGTTCCGTACCAGCCGCTGCAGCGACCACGGATCCCGGACGGCGGCCAGCGCCGCAGTGGGGCTGCCCAGGAGCCGGCGGTGGCGGGCGATCGCATCGATGACGGCGGGATGGTTTTCCAGCGCGCCGACGTAGCAGAAGGCCGCCTCCGGAAACGACCGCACCGCGGCCACGAGCCCCGTCGGGTAGCCGCCGGCGAAGTCACGCACGCATGCCGTCGCGGCCGCCGCGGCCTGGAGGTCGAGGTCGGCGAAAAGATCCGCCGCATACACCCGACACCCGGCACGCGCGGCCGAAACCGTGAACGCCCGCGCGGCGGCGCCGATCACCACCAGGGGCGTGGGAGCGTCGTGCATGGCGTCACTCGCGGGCGGTCGGCGGCTTGTCGGGAACGGCTTCCATGGTATTCTTTCGCCCGATTTCGCGTTCTCGGGAACGTGTGCCCTCTTTCTTACGACGGAGATTCTGCCCATGTCGATGTTCATCGGTGAGGCCCTGAGCGGTGACGGGAATGAGATTGCCCACATCGACCTGCTGATCGGCAGCAAGGACGGCCCGGTTGGCGTGGCCTTCGCCAACGCACTCGCCCGGCAGAGCGAGGGGCACACCAACCTGCTCGCCGTGCTCACCCCCAATCTCGCCGTGAAGCCGGCCACCGTGATGATCACGAAGGTGACGATCAAGGGCATGAAGCAGGCCGTGCAGATGTTCGGCCCGGCGCAGGCCGCGGTCGCGAAGGCGGTCGCCGACAGTGTCGCCGCCGGCGTGATCCCGAAGAGCGATGCCGAGAATCTCGTCATCGTGTGCGGCGTGTTCATCCACCCGGCCGCGGCCGACGACAAGAAGATCTACGACTACAACTACGACGCCACCAAACTCGCCATCGCCAACGCGATGAAGGGGAGCCCGTCGGCCGACGAGATGATCGCCGGCAAGGACAAGGCGGCGCATCCGTTCCGCGGCTTTTGACTTTAAGGCTGCCGGGCCATCCATGGCCCCGGCAGCCTCGGCCGTCGCGGGCACAGCCAAGGTGTGCCCGGACGGCCAGGCCGCCATCGTGGCGGCCGCTGGGACAACTGCGTGTAGTGGTGGGGCTAGGCCCCCGCAGCCTTGGCCGTCGCGGGCACAGCCAAGGTGTGCCTGGACGGCCAGGCCGCCATCGTGGCGGCCGCTGGGACAACTGCGTGTAGTGGTGGGGCTAGGCCCCGGCAGCCTCGGCCGTCGCGGGCACAGCCAAGGTGTGCCCGGACGGCCAGGCCGCCATCGTGGCGGCCGCTGGGACAACTGCGTGTAGTGGTGGGGCTAGGCCCCCGCCGCCTTTTCCCTCTGTAGCGGCGGACTCCGACCGTCGGCCTTGCGGCCGGCTGAGTCGATCGACGGCGACAGGGTTGCGTGGTCCCCACGTCTGCTCCATGCTGGGAAGCCCGAAGCGCAAGCTGAGGGAATCCGCGGTGGGCTCTTGGAAACGATCCTGCCTCTGAGCACCTCGGGCTCTCCGACCGTCGTTCCCGCCAACAACATGCCGAAAAACGTCCTCATTCAACTCGACTGCGACCCCCAGCCGAGCACGTTCGATGCCATCGTGGCCGTCGATGCCGGGGCCGACGTGCTTCTCCGGCACGGCGGGGTGACGCCGGAGAACGTCGAGCCGCTCGTCCACGGGGCGATGTTCACCCGTGGCGGCGCGGACCTGCAGGCGACGGCGATCTTCGTCGGCGGATCCGACGTCGCGGCAGCCGAGGCCGTCGCCGACAAGGTGCGGCGGACGTTTTTCGGGTCGGTGCGGGTCGGCGTGCTCGTCGATCCCAACGGCGCCAACACCACCGCCAGCGCCGCCGTGATCGCGGCCGCGCGGCACGTCGCCATCGGCCCCGGCTGCCGGGCCGTCGTGCTCGGCGGCACCGGCCCGGTCGGGCAGCGGGTCGCTCGCCTGCTCGCCGGCAAGGCTGCCCACGTCAGCCTCGTGTCCCGGTCGCTCGCCAGGGCGGCCGAGGCCGTGCATCGCATCAAGGCGGCCGTGCCGCACGCGACCATCTCCGCCAGTGTCGCTGACGAGGCGCCGATCGCCGCGGCCGACGTGATCGTGGCCGCCGGTGCGGCGGGCGTGACGCTCCTCGCCGAGGCAGGCCGGCGCCGGGCGGTGGCCCGCGTGATCATCGATCTCAATGCCGTGCCGCCCGCTGGGATCGCGGGGATCCTCGCCACCGACAAGGCGAGAGCCGACGGCGAGACGGTGCTCTACGGGGCGCTGGGCGTGGGAGGCACGAAGATGAAAATCCACAAGGCGGCCGTCGCCCGCATCTTCGCCGACCCGACGGCGTTTCTCGACGCCGAGGATCTGCTCGCCATCGGTGAGCGGCTGTAGCGGGCACGTTCAGCGGCGGCGCCCGCCGGTGCCGAGGACGACCGCGATCGCGATCAGGATCGCCGCCCCCGTCAGCAGCATGACGATGTTCCGTCGGCGGCGACGAGCGTCCTTTTCCTCCGGGGTCAGCCGGCGCAGCTCGATCGCGTTCGGGCCGCGACCCACCGTCTTCACCGGGTCGCGGAACTGCATCTCCGACGCGGGCACGGGCGACGCGGTCACGGGCTCCGGGATCTGGGGGTTCGACGTCGATGCGGCTGCCGGCTGATCGATGGGTGCCGGCTGATCGATGGGTGCCGGCTGATCGATGGGTGCCGGCTGATCGA
>JBIJCJ010000215.1:0-5604 GCA_044344765.1 Pirellulales bacterium
AAGCCCACGCGAGCGCCAGAGGTCTCCGTGCCGTCGATGCCGAACGTGTATGGGGAGCCGGAAGTGTTGCCGGTGAGCCAGAGATTGGCGCCGTTGATGTTGACCAGTTCGCCGGTCATCGCACTCGGGCTGCCGAGGAGGAGGCCGAGGTTACTCGCGAAGTTGATCGTGCCGCTGTAGGAGCTGTTGGCGCCGGTGAGCCGGAAGTTTGGCAGAGCGGTGCTGGTGTTCGAGGCCGAACCCGCCGCGATCCGAACAGTGCCGCTGCCGGAGAGGTTGCCCGAGATGATCGTGATGGCGTTTGTGCTGGTCGCCGCTACCCAATTCTGACTGCCCGAGAGAACGAGATTGTTGCCAATCGTGACGTTGCGGCCGGCGGTGGTGTTGGCGTTGTTGATCGTCGTGCCGCCGGCGATGGCAGGCGTGAGCGTGAGTGAGGCGCCGCCGAGTGTGAGCGGGCCGGTGAAGGTCGAATTGAGGAAGTTGAGCGAACGGTAGGTGCCACTCGTGGGGGCGTTTGACGGGCTGAAAGTCGGGTTGCCCTGGGTGAAGAAAAGCGAGTCGTTCAGACCGGGCACCGTGTTCCCCAACCAGTTCAGGTTGTCGCTCCACGACGTCGAGGAGGTGCCGGTCCAGGTCACGTTGTTCTGCGCGTGGGCGGCGGGCCATGCAGTTGCCAGCATGGCCGCGAACGCAGCGGATCGAAGGACGCGGTGAACGAATTGGCGCGACATGGCACGATCCTCTTTTGCTCGATAGAGATTGACGATTCCCTATCCCCCCGAGAAGAATACGACTTCGTCACCCCCCGTCGCAAGTGGCCGAAAGTGCATGGCCCTAAAAATTTCGACAGGCGGGTTTCGGCCGGAAATCAGCCGGGCGGGGCCACCTTGAGGACCCCCAGGTCGAACCCCCGGGCGACCGCCTCGGCCCGGTCGGCGGCGTTGAGTTTTTCGAGCAATCCGGCCACATAGGCCTTGGCGGTCCGCTCCTTGAGCCCCAGGGCCCGGCCGATCGCGGCATTGCTGCGGCCGTGCCGCAAAAACGTGAGCACCTGCACCTCCCGGGCCGAAAGTTCAGCCGGACCGGGGCCCGCGGCGGCCCGGACGCCGCGGCGGCCAATGGACACCTGGGGAAACCGGGTTTCGCCGGCATGCACGGATCGGATCGCCGCCAGGATCTCCTCCCCGGCGGCGGTTTTCGCGACGAACCCGCAGGCCCCGGCCCGGGCGGCATGGCCGGCGTCCTCGCCCGACGCGGAGGAGGTGAGCACGAGCACCCGCGCGGCGGCGGCGATCGCCCGGAGCCGCCGGGGGGTTTCGAAGTCGAGCGCGCCCGGGATGTCGAGGTCGAGGAGGATGACGTCGGGCCGGTGCCGCTGACAGGCCGCGAGGGCCGCCTCGGCCGTCGCCACGGCCGCCACCAGCGTGAAATCGGCCTCCGCGGCGAGCGCGTGCGCCAGGCCATCCCGAAACATCGGTTGGTGGTGCACGATCATGACACAGATCGAGCCGCCGCGTCTTTTACGGGCCGGCACGGCCGCCTGGCCGGGCGCAGCGCCGGTCCGCCTGCGTGTCGTCATCCCCCGAGCCCCCGATTGCCGTGGGTGTCGGACAATTATCCCGGGGGAGAGTGTAACGCGCCGGAGGGAAAGGTCCAAAAACGGGGCGGGGGGCAACGACGGTCGGAGAGCGCCGCTGCCGCGATGGCACGAGGGGCGAGGCGTCGGCTGACGCCGGCGGCAGAGAATCAGCGCCGACGGTGGCGGATGTCCGCTGCCGGGAAGCCCGAGGCGCGAGCCGAGGGAATGCGGATCGGTGTTCGGTGGAGCGTGGCGTATTCCCTCAGCTCGCGGTTCGGGCCTCCCAGCAACCGGGCAACGACGGTCGGAGGCCGCCGCTCCAAGAGGCCGCGCCGCGTGCCAGCGTCGCGATTCGGGAAACGACGGTCGGAGGGCACGACGGGCGGGGTCAGTCGGCGAGGGGCGAGACTTCGACCTTGCGGATGCTCACCCGGCTGCCCGGATCGTGCTGCTGGAACGCGAAGTGGCCCTCCTTGAAGGCCTGCGTGAAATCGAGATGCTCGTAGAGCTCGTTGCCGTCCACGAGAACCTTGATCCGCGTCACGTTGCGACCCCGGAAGACGTCGTCGCGGACCTGCACTTCGTAGGTGAACCAGGTGTCGGGCTTGACGAGCTGCTTGTAGACGTGGCTCCGGCCGTAGAGCGAGCCGGTGAGAATCGGATCCTTGTGCGTGCTGTTGATCTGCGCCTCGTAGCCGTCGGCGAAGGTCGGCCGCCGGGTCGTGCGGAAGTAGAGGCCGGAGTTGCCGTTGTCGTTGATCTTGACCTCCGCGCGATAGCGGAAGTTTTTGTAGGGGCCCTTGGTGCAGATCAGCATCGAGGCGGGCCCCGACCCGCGGATTTCGCCGTCGGCCACCTCCCACACGCTCGCCTCGTTGCCCACCTTTTCCCAGCCGGTGAGCGTTTTGCCGTCGAAGAGCGGCGTCCAGGAGTCCTCCGCCCGCAGGCCGGCGGTTCCAGCCAACGCCGCCCCGAGGACGGCCCCCGCGAACAGCCCGCGGACCAGGAACGGACGGCGAACGAACGGACGCGCACGCGACGGCTGCATGGGACTGGCTCCGCGGGGATGGGGACGAAAGCCGGAGAATACCAGACGGACGGGCAACACCGGCCGGGCAGGGTGCGCGGGCCGGGCAGCGGTGGCCGGAGACCGCCGCTCCAGACGGAGCACGAGTTTCGGTCGGGCCCCGGAAACGGTAGGCTTTCGCCGCCGTCATGGACCCGACCACCAGCCTCTTCGCCGTGTTCGTCGTCGTCGCGGCCGCGGCGGTGATCGCGGTCCACCCGCGGTCCCGCGCCTACGGGTTCGCCGCGTGGGTCGTCGCGGCGGTGCTGGCGGGGCTGTTCGCCCCGGCGTCGGCGCTCGGCTGGCTGCCGCTGGAAAACCCGCTGATCGTGGCGCGGCTCCTGCAGATCGCGATGTTCGGCATGGGGGCGACGCTGACGGCGGGGGATTTCGTCCGCATCCTGCAGATGCCCAAGGCCGTCGTGCTCGGGGCCGTGCTCCAGTTTTCCATCATGCCCTGCCTGGGATGGGCGGTGTCGAAGGCCCTCGGCCTGCCGCCGGAACTCACCCTGGGCATGATCCTGCTGGGCTCGAGCCCCGGCGGGATCTCGTCGAACGTGATCACCTACCTGGCCCGCGGCAACGTCGCGCTGTCGGTGACGATGACGGCCGTGTCCACCCTGATCGCGCCGGTGATGACGCCCCTGATGGTGTATGTCTACGCCCGGCAGACGATCGATCTCGATTACGTCGAGATGTTTTCGAGCATCCTGGCGACGGTCGTGGCGCCGGTGGCGGCGGGGCTCGTGGCCAACGCGGTGCTCACCCGCTGCAAGGCGGACCGGCGGATCGCGGAGCGGATTCTCGCCGTCACGTCGATGGTCGCGATCTGCCTGATCTGCGGGCTGATCGCCGTGCGGAGCCGGGCGGAGATCGTGCACGTGGGGGGCGTGCTGCTGCTCGCGGTCGCGATCCACAATGTGTGCGGCTACCTGCTCGGCTATGGGGCGAGCCGGCTGATGGGCGTGAACGTGCAGGACAGCCGCACGATCGCCATCGAGGTCGGCCTGCAGAACGGCGGCCTGGCCGCGAACCTGGCGACGGAGGTGCTGAAGATGCCGTCGGCGGCCATCGTGCCGGCGCTCTTCTCGGCGGTGATGAACGTCAGCGGATCGGTGCTCGCCGCGATTTGGGCGCACCGCCCGCCGAGGGATGAGCCACGCGGGGATCGGCGAGGGTGATTCGGGGTTTTGCGGAGTGGACCGCGTCACCCCCTCGCTTCCGCGAGGGGCTTCCCAACCGTCGTCGCGCTCGTGACGGGACGCCGTCGGTGGGATGGTGGCGGTGTGCGCAACCGTCGTCGCGCTCGTGACGGGATGCCGTCGGCGGGATCGTGGCGGCGTGCCCAACCGTCGTCGCGCTCGTGACGGGATGCCGTCGGTGGGATCGTGGCGGTGTGCCCAACCGTGGTCGCGCGCCGGTCCGGAAGCCCCCGGCGGGAGCCGGGGGGTGACGGGTGAGCCATCCGTGGATGTGGATGGCGGGCGCGAGGATGATTTGGAATTTTGCGGAGTGGACCGCGTCACCCCCTCGCTTCCGCGAGGGGCTTCCGGAACGTTGTCGCCCGCTCGTGGAGGGATCGTGGCGGCGTGCGCAACCGTCGCGCGCTCGTGGTGGGATCGTGGTGGGATCGTGGTGGGATCGTGGCGGCGTGCCCAACCGTCGTCGCGCTCGTGACGGGATGCCGTCGGTGGGATCGTGGTGGCGTGCCGAAACGTCGTCGCGCTCGTGGAGGGATCGTGGTGGGATCGCGGCGGTGCGCCCAAACGTCGTGCGCCCGTTCAGAAGCCCCCGGCGGGAGCCGGGGGGTGACGGGTGAACTACACCGGGACGCCGGGCGGACGCGCGAGGATCGAGCGTCAGAGGTCTGACACGAGGTCGCTGCGGGTCACGTCGGCCAGCCGGCTCTTGCCCGCCAGGGCGAACGTCAGGTCGAGGTCGGCGGCGAGATTGAGGAGGTATTCCCGCACGCCCTCGCGACCGCCCGCCGCCAGCGCCCAGAGCACAGGCCGGCCGACGAGCACGGCCCGGGCCCCGAGGGCCACGGCCTTGAAGACGTCGGCCCCGCGGCGGATGCCGCCGTCGAACAGCACCGGCACACGGTCGGCGACGGCGTCCACCACCGCGGGCAAAACCTCCAGCGTGCCGACCGAGCCGTCCACCTGGCGGCCGCCGTGGTTCGAGACGACGATGCCATCCACGCCCTGATCGAGCGCCCGCCGCGCGTCTTCGGGATGCTGGACGCCCTTCACCAGCAGCGGGAGGTCGGTGTTGTCGCGGAGGAACTTCAGGTCTTTCCAGGTGCGGGAGAGGTCGGAGAAGACCTGCAGGTAGCGCTCGGCCGCGGCCGGCACGTCTTCCTCCGGCGGCCGGGCCAGCGAGCGGCGAAACACCGGGTCGGTGAAGTAGTTTGCCAGGCCCGTCCCCTGCAGGAACGGCAGGAACGCGAGCTGGAGGTTGCGCTCCCGCCAGCCCAGGCTCTGCGTGTCGAGCGTGACCACGATGGCCGAGTAGCCCGCCCGCTTCGCCCGGTCGAGGAAGCTCAACGTGAGCTCGGGATCCTTGGGCCAGTAGAGCTGGAACCAGCGCGGCCCGGGGCCGGCCGCCTGGGCCACCTCCTCCATCGAAAACGTGGCCACGTTGCTGATCACGAACGGGATGCCGAGGGCGGCCGCCGCCGCGGCCGACGCCTTCTCCCCTTCCGGATGGGCGGCCGCCTGGACGCCGATCGGGGCGATGAGCAGCGGCAGGGAAAGGTCGTGCCCGAACAGCGAGAGCCCGAAATCGCGGCTCGAGATGTCGCACAGCATCCGGGGCACGATCCGCCAGCGGTCGAACGCCGCCAGGTTGTTGCGGGCGGTGGTGCCGCTGCCGGCGCTGCCGGCGATCCAGTCGTAGGCTTCAGCCGACAGGATGCTCCGCGCCTTCTCCTCGAGCTGCTCCACCGCCAGGGGGA
>JBIJCJ010000214.1:0-5604 GCA_044344765.1 Pirellulales bacterium
GATTGCTGGCGACGGTCTTGACCGCCGGCCGGGCCTTCTCGGCGACGACGGTCTCGGTCGGCCGATTGGCCGACGCGACGATGACGCCCTCGCAGCACACGGGCGCCGCGGCGACGCAGCACTCGTTCACGACGCGGTAGCTGCACGACTGGGTGCAGCAGTTGGTGCACGGGTCGCGATAGGTGACGCACACCCGCTCGTACGTCGGCTCGCACACGGTCGAGCAGGCCGGGGCGCAGCTCGTCGTGCACACCGGCGTGGAGCAGGGATCGCAGCAGGAGACTTGGTACGTGCAACAGGCCCGCCGGCGGTGCCAACATGCCGCTTCAGCATCCAAGCCGGCCGCGACCGCGGCAACACAGGTGAGCGCCCCGACGAGGCGAACGAACAGTTTGTGGCCGATCATCGTGGAAACCCTCTGTGAAGAATCCCTCGGGCAGAAACGGGGCACGGCCCACCATGGGCGGCCCCACCCGAAGGCCGCGAACCCTAGGCGGGGCGCCGAGCGGCGGGCAAGTCGCACCGCGTCTGGCGTACCTGTAAGGTGCCGTCCCAACCCGCTGCCGCGTCGCGACTTGCGTGCCGATGCGACTGTCGCGTCGCCGCCCGCGGCCAGGCCGAGGACAGTTCGGTGGCGCTTCGCGCCGTCGTCGACAGCGCCGCACAGGTCGCTCCGATCGCCACAACAGGCCGCGCCAGCGCGCGGCTCTTCACGGCGCCGGCCGCGACCGCCACCAACTGTCCGCCGCCGCCGCCCGCGCCTGGCCGGCGCTGCGCGCCGCCGATCGGGCCGCGGTCTATAAATAGGTCGCTAGATAGTCCGCTGCATGGAACGCCGCCCCGCGGCAGGCACGCCCGCCCTCGGGAGCTCCCCATGCACGCCCCAGCCCTGAATCGCATCGCCTGGATCGGGAACTACGTGCCGCGCCGCTGCGGCATCGCGACCTACACCCGGGACCTCCGCTGCGCCGTCGCGGCGCACCTTCCGTCCGCCGCGTGCCCCGTGGTCGCCATGAACGACGGGACGACCCGCCACGTCTATCCCGCCGAGGTCGGCTTCGCCTGCGCCGACCACGACCTGGCGGCCCACCGGCAGGCCGCCGAGTTCGTCAACCTGCTCGAACCCGACGTCGTCTCCCTGCAGCATGAGTACGGCATCTTCGGCGGCCCGTCGGGCCGTCACGTGCTCGATCTGTTGCAGGTGCTCCGCGCCCCGGTCCACACCACGCTGCACACCGTCCTGGCGCACCCCACCCCGGAGCAGCGCGAGGTGCTGGCGGGCATCGTCCGGCTCTCGACGCGGCTGGCCGTGATGACCGAACGCGGCCGGTCGCTGCTTCGAGAGCTCTACGGCGTGCCGGACGACCGCATCGACGTCATCCCCCACGGCATTCCCGACATGGAGTTCATCGACCCGGCCTTCCACAAGGACCGCTTCGGTGTCGAGGGCCGCCATGTGCTGCTCACCTTCGGCCTGCTCTCGCCGAGCAAGGGCATCGAACAGGCCATCGCCGCCCTGCCGGAGATCGTCGCCCGCCATCCCGACACGGTGTACGTCGTGCTCGGCGCGACCCATCCGCACCTCGTCCGCAGCGAGGGAGAACGGTATCGCGAGTCGCTCCAGCGGCTCGCGGCCGACCTCGGCGTGGAGCGGCATGTCGTCTTTCACGACCGCTACGTGGACATGCCCGAGCTGCTCGCGTTCCTCGGCGCCGCCGACGTCTACCTCACGCCCTATCTCAACGAGGACCAGATCACCTCCGGCACGCTGGCCTACGCCTTCGGCTGCGGCAAGGCGGTGCTCTCCACGCCCTACTGGCACGCCCGCGAACTGCTCGCCGACGACCGTGGCGTGCTCGTGCCGTTTCGCGATCCGGCGGCCATCGCGGCCGGCGTCAACGGCCTGCTCGCCGACGATGCACGGCGGCACGCGATGCGAAAGCGGGCCTACCTCCTGGGCCGCGACATGGTCTGGAACCGCGTCGCCGCCCGGTACGCGGAAGCCTTTCGCCAGACCCGGGCCGGCGTGACCTTGAAGCCGCGGGTCGGCGCCGCGAGCCGCCCCGCCCCGCCGCCGCGCCGCACCCTGCCCTCGCTGGCGCTGGGCCACCTGTGGCGGCTGACCGACTCGACGGGCCTCCTGCAACACGCCGTCTACGACATCCCGGATGCCGACCACGGCTACTGCACCGACGACAACGCGCGGGCGCTGGCGCTGATGGTGGCGATCGACGACCTCGGGTGCGCGACCGCCGAAACCGCCCGGGCGACCACCGTCTACGCGACGTTCCTCGGCCACGCATTCGACCCGGCAACGGGACGGTTCCGCAACCTGCTCGGTTTCGACCGCCGCTGGCGGGACGACGCCGGCACCGACGACTCCCTGGGCCGCGCCGTGCTGGCGCTGGGCGCGTGCATCGGCCGGTCGCGCCGCCCGGCGCTGCGCCGCTGGGCGATGCGGCTCTTCGCGCCGGCGGTGGCCGCGGTCGAGGCCTGCACGAGCCCGCGGGCCTGGGCGACCGCTCTGATCGGCCTCCACGACTACCTCGAGCGGCTCGCCGGCGACCGGCAGATGGCGGCGGCCGCCCGCCGACTCACGGCCCGGCTGCTCCGCCTGCGGCGGGCCACGGCCGACGGCGACTGGCCTTGGCTGGAGGATGTGCTCGCCTACGACAACGCCCGCATCTGCCAGGCCCTCGTCGGCAGCGGCCGCGTCCTGGGCGCCGCCGGGGCGGGCGACGCGGGCCTGCGGATGCTCGACTGGCTGGCGCGGCTGCAGGTCACGGCGACGGGCCGTTTCGCGCCCGTCGGATGCAACGGCTTTCTGCGTCGCGGCGGCGTGGCGGCGGCCTTCGACCAGCAGCCCCTCGAGGCCCACGGCATGGTCGCGGCCTGCGTCGAGGCGGCGCGGGCGACGGGCGACGCGTCGTGGATCGACGTCGCCTGGACGGCCTTCGACTGGTTTCACGGCCACAACGTCCTCGGCCTGGCGCTGTGCGACCCGCGCACCGGCGGCTGCCGGGACGGGCTCCTCGAGGACCGCACCAACGACAACCAGGGCGCGGAGTCGACGCTCGCCTACCTGGCGGCCCTGGTGGACATGCAGGCGGCCGCGACGCCGACCCGCGCGGACCACCCGCCGGCGCACGGCCGACGGCGGGCCCGCCCCGAGGGCGTCTGATGCACGTCCGCCGCACCGGAATCCTGCTGCGGCCCAACAACGCGCGAGTGCTGTATCGACCGTTCCACCCGCCCCATCCGCAGCGGGCGCTGCGGATCATCAGCCGGATCATGGAGCTGCCCGAATCCGCGATCGACGCGCTGCTCGCCGAAGTGCTCGCCGAGTTCCACGGCCGCCACCAGCGGCTGCTCGGGTTTCTCCAGGAGCGGTTCGAGGCCGTCCGCCACCATCTGCTCACCGACCGCCCGCTGTCCGAGTCTCGCCAGCTGTTGATCGGCTCATACTTCACGCAGGAATACGCGCTCGAGAGCGCCGCCCTCTTCAATCCGTCGATCGTCTGGCATCCCGACCAGGCGGGGCTCCCGGCGGGCACGCGGCGGTTCCTCATCAGCCTGCGGGCGACCGGCGAGGGGCACATCTCCAGCGTCGGCTTTCGCACCGGCACGGTGGACGGCGCCGGGGCCATCGCGCTCGCCGAGCCGACCGGGTTCGTGACCGCGCCGCGGGTCGTGGCCAACGCCACCTACGACAAGCCGCTGTTCTCGAAAAAGCTCGCCGAGCTCGGCATCGTGGACGGTCTGGTGGACCTCGCCTTCGACACGCTCGACGACCAGTTCACGCTCGGGGCCCTCGAGGCCGCGCTCGCCCAGGCCACCCGCCAGCAACGGTCCCGGCGCAAGGAATGGGAGCCGCTCGCCGCCGCGATCCTCGCCCTGGCCCGCGCCAACTACGAGATCGAGTGCGACCCGGCCTCCGACGTCTCGGAGCGGGTGATCTTTCCCTACTCGCCGGCGGAAACCAACGGCATCGAGGATGCCCGGTTCGTGCGGTTCGTCGAGGACGACGGCTCGGTCCACCACTTCGCCACCTACACCGCGTTCGACGGCAGCGTCACGCTCCCGCAGATCGTCGAGACGGACGACTTCATCCGCTTCCGCGTGAGCACGCTCAACGGCCCCGAAATCGCCAACAAGGGAATGGCCTTGTTTCCCCGGCGGATCGGCGGCTGCTACGCCATGCTCTCCCGGCAGGATGGCGAAAACATCTATCTCATGCAGTCCGACATGCTCCACTTCTGGTACTCCAAGCGGCTCGTCCTCCGGCCGACGCACCCCTGGGAGTTCGTGCAGATCGGCAACTGCGGGCCGCCGATCGAGACGCCCCAGGGCTGGCTCGTGCTCACCCACGGCGTCGGACCGATGCGGAAGTACGCGATCGGCGCCGTCCTCCTCGACCTCGCCGATCCCGCCCAGGTGCGGGCCCGACTGCACGAGCCGCTGCTCACGCCCAACGCCAACGAGCGGGCGGGCTACGTGCCCAACGTCGTCTATACCTGCGGCGCCCTGCTCCACGACGGCCTGCTCGTCGTCCCCTACTCGATGAGCGACTACGCGACGACGTTCGCCACGGTGCCGCTCGCCGACGTCCTCGCCGCCATGACGCCCGCGTGATGCGGATCCGGGGAACACGCACGGATGCTCCACGATCGCACGGGATCTCTGGCGTCACGCGGGCCCGGCCCGCATACTAGCTCGCTACCATGAAGCCCACTCGGCTCCTCGACCGTGCCGTCACGCCCGACGGCACGCCGATCACGCTCCACGAGCACGACGGTGCCCTCTCGATCCGGGTGGGCGGCGTCGAACTGATGTCGACGCGGCAGCACCACTCCGAGGAGCGGCTGGCGGAGCTCGCCTGCTTTGGCCTGCGTGACCGGAAGCGTGCGGCCGTGCTCATCGGCGGCCTCGGGCTCGGCTTCACGCTCCGTGAAACGCTGCGGCATGTCGCGGCCGACGCCACCGTCGTGGTGGCCGAACTGGTTCCGGCGGTGATCGCCTGGAACCGCAACCCGGCCTACGGACTGGCGGCCGACGTGATCGACGATCCGCGGGTCGAGATCGTCGCCAGTGATGTGGCCGACGTGCTGGCCGAGAGCCGCGGCCGGTTCGCTGCCATCATGCTCGACGTGGACAACGGCGCCCGCGGCCTGACGGCGGCCGCCAACGACGGCCTCTATGCGGCGGCGGGACTGGGAGCGGCTCGGGCGGCCCTCGAGCCGCGCGGCCGCCTCGCCGTCTGGTCGGCGGGCAGCGACCCGCGATTCGTGACCCGGATGGAGGAGGCGGGCTTCGCCGTGGAGGTGGTCAAAGCCCGCACACACCCGACCGGCGGGAGCTGGAACTCGATCTTCGTGGGCACGCGGTAGCCGCCACTCACCCGACGCCCCCCTCGAGCGCCTCCCAGCGGGCGAAGGCCGAGGCGAGCCGGCCCTCGAGATCGCCGAGCCGCGTCTGGTCCCGGGCGAGCAGTTCCCCAGGCTGGCGGTAGTAGTCGGGCCCCGCCATGGCGGCATGCAGGCCGCCGATCTCCGCCTCGAGGGCTTCGATCAACGCCGGCAGGGAGTCGAGCTCCCGCTGCTCCTT
>JBIJCJ010000054.1:0-18866 GCA_044344765.1 Pirellulales bacterium
CGGGAAGCCCGAGGCGCGAGCCGAGGGAATGCGGTTCCGTTTCCGGTGGAGCGACGCGTATTCCCTCACCTCACGGTTCGGGCTTCCCGGCAACCGGGCACGGCGGTCAGAGACCGCCGCTACAGAAGGCCCATCCAAGCCGCCAGCCCCGCGCACCAATCAGCGCCAGGCCCGGAGGGCCGGGTTGATCGCCGTAGCGACCGTGGTCGCGGAGGCGCAAAGCGAGCCGAGGCCACGATGGCGAGGCTCGCGCGAAAGCAAGCGGGCCGGGTTGATCGCCGTAGCGACCGTGGTCGCGGAGGCGTCAAGCGAGCCGAGGCCACGATGGCGAGGCTCGCGCTCAAGTCAGCACAGCGGCTCTTTCTTCTCGGTGATCACCGGAAGCTGCGTGGCCATCTCGGCATTGAGCGCCTTGAAATCCTTCCACTCGGCCGGCAGGTTGTCCTCGTGGAAGATCGCCTCGACGGGGCACTCCGGCACGCAGGCCTCGCAGTCGATGCACTCGTCGGGGTGGATGTAGACCATCTGATCACCCTCGTAAAAGCACTCGACGGGGCAGACGACCACGCAGTCGGTGTACTTGCAGGCGAAACACGGCTCGGCGACGACGTGGGTCATGTCTGAAGACTCCTGGGGATGTGCCTGTCTACGGTTGGCCGCGGTCCTGCCGGACCGCCGACGACGCGAATCCTAGGTGGATAGGGATACCCTGTCAACGAATCTGGAATCGACCGGACGGGCCGGTTTCGTGAGCCTGTTTTGCACGCCCGGCGGCGATCGCCGTTGGAGCCGGCGGCCGGTGGGGCCTATCATGAAGGAGACGTTCCAACCGCCCCGGAAAGCCGGCCGGATTCGGGCCGTCGACGGGAGCGAACCCACCCTTGCCGAGGGGCGCCGTGACCGCGTCCGAAACAGCCCGCACCGCGGCGAACGCCCTGGCGGTCGCCGACGCCCGCCTGGCGGCGGCCTGCCTTGCCCGAGAGCCCGAGGCCTGGGACGCCTTCGTGGATCGGTTCGCGGGATTGTTTCGCTGGGTCGTGGACCGCACCGCCTCCCAGCGGCAACTCCCGCTCTCCGCCGCCGATCGCGACGATATCATCGCCGAGATCCTGCTCGAGTGCCTGCGGAACGACGCCGCCGTGCTCCGGGCATTCGCGGGCCGCGCCAGCCTGCCGACCTACCTGACCGTGGTCGCCCGGCGGGTCGCCGTCCGCGGCCTACTGCGGACGCTCGAGTCGGGGCACGTGCCGGCGGCGGCCGCATCCCCTCCAAGCCGCGACGAGGCCACACACGCGGTTGACCGGGAGGAAGTCGAGGCCCTGCTCGCCCATCTCGCGGACGACGAGGCCCGTCTCGTGCGGCTCCACCACCTGGAGGCCCGCAGCTACGGCGAGATCAGCCGGATCACCGGGATGCCCCTGGGCTCGATCGGCCCGGCCCTGTCCCGGGCCCGCGAGAAGATGAAGGCCCACGCCCGGTGAGGCGGCTCATCGACCGGGCGGCGGCCCGATCGTGAGCGATGGATCGGAGAGATCGACCGGCGCGTAGCCCGGATAGGCGGGCATCTGCCAGAGCTGTCCCGGATCACCCGTCGGCGTGTTGGTCGTCAGCGCCGCGATCTCGAGCTTGAACTCGATCCCCGGCTCCGGCCAGTGCACCTCCACGGTCCGCGGCAGCGCGGCGCCGGAGGCGGCATCGACCCGGTGGCCGCTCATCCGCGCGCTGGCGATCCGGCGACCGTCCTCCGTGAACAGATGCTGCTCCTGCACCAGCCCGGTGATGCCGTCGAGGATCGTCGACTTGACGAGCCGTTCCGCGGCCGGCGGCGGCTCGGCGGCGGCTCCGCCGACGTGGCTGCGAATCTCGAGCCGCCCGTCGGGCAGCGGATACGGGCCCGAGTGGCGATCGGCCGGACTGAAGGTGACGAGCCCGAGCAGTTCGGGCATCTGCTCCGCGCGAATCGGCAGCAGCCGGCGGGCCGACGAATCGGCATACCGGTCGTGGCGGCAGTGGAGCATCACGGGTGGCTCGTGGCGGCGGATCCAAAGCCAGAACAGGTCGTCGTTGCTGCCGATGTCGAGCTCGTCGCCGGTAACGGCGGTCCGCGCCTGGAGCCGGAACCGCCGCGGCGGCTCGCACGCGACGCGGGCCGAGAGCCGGGGCACGCCCGGCACGACGAGCACCGCCTGCGGCGCCATGTAGCTCCGCACCCGCTGGGTGTTGTCGTGGACGGTGGCGATGATCTGCTCGAGCGACGGATTGGCCGGCAGCGTTCGCGGCAGCGGCATCGTGCCGATCTGATAGCCGCGGATCACGCCCGGGCACGACGCGCCGCTCGACGCGACGCAGGCGACGACGAGCGCCAGAGCGACGAGGCGGGTCATGCCGCACCTCCCGACCAGAGCAGGGTCATCAGCCGCTGCTCGACGCCCGCGGCCGTCGCCTCCGCCGGCGGCACGACCGGCACGCGATACTCGCGTTCCCGCTTGCGACAGGCGACGACCAGCGTTTCCTCGCCCTCCTGCCCGGCGGGGGTGTCGACGACCCGCAGTGCCCGGCGTCTGACCAGCTGCAGCGCGAGCAGATACCGCAGCGGCTCGTCCTCCGCGCGACCCTCGAGCTCCTCGAGCACGTCGAGCAGCACGTCCACAGGCGCCAGTTCGGGGCCGGACGCGTCGGCAGCCGGATAGGCCGACCGCCACCAGGCGAGCGCCCGTTCGGGAGGCCCGGTCCACGCCTCGGCGGCGACGTCGAGCCGGTCGAGATCGCCGCCGACCCGGACGAGCGCCGAATAAAACAGCTCGCCCGGCACGAACGGACGACCGGTCACGGCGCACGCTCCGCGCGGGCGATGCAGTTTGAGGTCCATGGGCCGGCAACCTGGGAACGGGACGCGGCTGGGCGGCGGGACGTATACGCACACCGCACGGCCGCCACAAGCCGCGTCGCCGGCGGCATCAATGCCCAGGCAGGCTAGGCAAGCCCGGCAAGCAGCAGATCGACAACCTGGGCGATGCCGCCGTCGTCGTGCGTCGCCACCACGCGGTCGGCGGCCGCCCGCAGTTCGGCCACGGCGTTGCCCATCGCGACGCCCAGCCCGGCGTTCCGGACCATCGGCAGGTCGTTCACGTCGTCGCCGACGGCGCAGATCTCCGCCGCCGCGATCCCCCAGCCGGCCGCCACGGCCGTCACCCCGGACCATTTGGTGACGCCCGCGGGGGCGATTTCGCACATCCAGTCGCGATACCGCGGGCTGCGGATCACGTGCACCGAGAGCCGCTGCGGATGGGCGGCGAGGAGCTCGGCTTCGAGCGTGAGCATCTCCTCATGGGTACCCATCGCGAAGCCGGCGAACGCCTCGGCCGGCGGCGCGGCGTGGAGGTCGGGCCGGACGTCGGCGAGGTGCCGATTGCGGCCCAGGTATTCACGCACGCCCCGGCCTTCGCCGCTCGCGGCGGCATCCGCACCGGCGAGCGTGCGGCAGTGGAAGTCGTAGCCGTGGGCGAAGCTGTCGGTGTAGAGGATCGGCTCGTGACCGGCCGCCACGATCCGGGCCACGACGTCGGCGAGCACCCCGGGGGCGAAGGCCGCCCGATGGAGCGTGGCGTGGCCGGGCGGCTGCTTCACGAGCGCCCCCGACGCGGTCACGATCGGCGCGTCGATGCCGAGGATGTCGGCCACCGGCAGCGTGTCGCGGTAGCGGCGGCCGGTCGCGAGCATGACGCGGATGCCGGCGGCACGCACCCGGCGAATCGCGTCGCGGGCGACGACCGGCACCTCGTGCCGGCTGTCGGTGAGCGTGCCGTCGACGTCGAGGGCGAGGAGGCGGATCCGGGGCGGCGGTGCGGCCATGTTCATGTCCGCTCCTACTGGGAGCACGATGTTGTTGACGTTGATTCGTTCTCGGCGTTCACTTTTTTGTGCGGCACAAGACCGTGCTCGCTGCCCGAATGTGTATCGATTTTCTCCCTCTCCCTCTGGGAGAGGGCTGGGGTGAGGGTGCTGGCTGGGGTGAGGGTGTTTTTCGTTGCGTCATCGGAAGCACCCTCACCCGGCCTGCGGCCGGCCTCTCCCAGAGGGAGAGGCGACAAGTCCCTTCGGGCCGCGGACTATGTCAGCTATTGGATGCTCCCGGTAGTATCATACCGGGGGAGACTTCGCCGCATGTCCGCACCCGCCACGCCCGCCGACGTTCCCTTCACGCCCGTCACCAGCACCGGCAGCATTCCCGCCGGCGAGGGCCGCACCTTCGAGGTCGCCGGCCGGCTCGTGGCCGTGTTCTTCGACGGCACCGCCTACCACGCGATGGACGACCTCTGCCCGCACATGGGAGCGTCGCTCGGCTCGGGGCCGTTCGTGGACGGCGTCGTCACCTGCCCGTGGCACGCCTGGCGATTCCGGACCTGCGACGGCGCCTGGTGCGACAACGAGAAGCTGAAGGTCGAGACCTTCGCGGTGCGGGTCGTCGGCGACATGGTCGAGGTCCGCGTGCCGCCGCCCCGCCCCGTGGACATTCCCGCCGCGTCTACCCGACCGTGACCGGCTCGCCGATCGCCGGCGCGCGGGCGGTGGCGGAAGTTTCGGCCGCGACCCGCCGTGCCCAGGCGGCGGCATCCTGCTCGATCGGCGGCCAGGTGCCGTAGTGGTTCGGCAGCGCGAGCTTCGGCTTCAGGAGCCGCACGGCCTCCAGCGCGTCGTCGGGCCCCATCGTGAACAGATCGCCGATCGGCAGGATGGCGACGTCGAGGCCACGGCCGCCCGCGTCGGGCCGACCGATCCGCTCCATGTCGGAGAACAGCGCCGTGTCGCCGGCGACGTAGATCCTCCAGCCGCCCACGTCGAGCAGCCAGCCGCACGGGTTGCCGCCGTAGGAACCGTCGGGCAGGCTCGACGAGTGCCAGGCGATCTCCATCTTCGCGCTGCCGCCCGGCACGGCCACGCGGCCGCCGTGGTTCATCGGCTGCACGTTCTCCACGCCCTGCTTCCCCAGCCACTGGCCGATCTCCCAGTTGCAGAACACCTTCGCACCGGTCCGCTTCGCGATCGCCACGAGGTCGGCGACGTGGTCGAAGTGGCCGTGGGTGACGAGGATCGCCTCACACGCGACGTCCTTGGCCCGCATCGAAGCGGTCGGGCACTCGTCGAAAAACGGATCGACGAGCAGCGTGCCGTGGCCGGTGTCGATGAGCCAGGTGGCGTGGCCGGTCCAGGTGAGCGTGACGGACATGGGTGGGGCTCCGCGCGGTGTCTTGAACGGCTGAAACTATACAGCGGGCCGCGTGAAGGCCGGCAGACAGCCCGGTCGGCCGGCGGTGAAAACGCTCCGCTCGCCGGCGGATTTTGCGAACGCAAGGCTCCACCGGAATAGGGCGTAACTCGCACGTCACGCACCGCAGTTTCGCCAGCCTGCCGGATGGGCGCGGCGATGGGTTGCCGGTTTTTCGGATTGGGCGGAACCGTTCGTTGAAGCCCGAGGCGCGAGCCGAGGGAATGCGGAACGGTTTCCGGTGAAGCGACGCGTATTCCCTCAGCTCGCGCTTCGGGCTTCCCGGCGACGCAGCACGACGGTCGGAGACCGCCGCTCCAAGGGCAACCGCGTTCAACGGCCGCACGTCCGTTGCAACGCGGCGCATCGAGGTTACGACCGCAGGCTGCGACGCAGCACGACGGTCGGAGACCGCCGCTACAAGGGCACCCGCGTTCAACGGCCGCAGGTCCGTTGCAACGCGGCGCACGGAGGTCACGCCCGCAACCGGCGCATCATGTTTTGTTTGTAGGCCTCGACGCCCGGCTGGCCGTAGGGGTTCGTGCCCACGAGCCGGCCCTCGGCCACGGTCGCCAGCATCAGCATCTGCAGGAGCTGCCCCACGGTGTGCTCGTCCACCCGCGGCAGGAGGATGTCGGCCGTCGGCCGCCGCGCCTGGGCGTAGGCGTCGTTCGTGCCGCCGAGGGCCGCGGCGAGCATCTCGGGCCAGGTCTTGCCGACGAGGTCGTCGAGCTTGTCCTGGTTCGCGCCGTAGGGGCCGAGGCCCGGCAGGGCCAGCCGGTCGCGGCGCGGCTCGCCGACGACAAGATTCGTGATCAGCTTGTCGCGCCGCCCCTCCTGGTGCTGCTGGCCGCGGGAGTGGAGGTCGCGGGTGGTCACGGCCGTCAGCGGCGTGGCCCCCTGCTCGTCCTTGCCCAGGCTCTCGGAGAGCAGCTGGTCGTACCACAGACCGACGGCCTCGAGCCGGTTGCTCCAGCTGGAGAGCACGCGGATGCCGGCGCCTTGCGCCTCGGCGAGATGGCACACGCCCACGAACTGGAGCATGGGATTCGTGGCCACCGGGGCCTCGCGAAACCGACGGTTCATCGCCGCCGCCCCTTCGAGCAGCCGCACGACGTCGATGCCGACGATCGCCGCCGGCAGGAGGCCGACCGCCGTGAACACGGAGAACCGGCCGCCGACGCCGTCGGGAATGTCGAACACGTCGGGGCAGCCGATCGCCCGGGCAAGGTCCGCGAGCCGGCCCGACTTCCCGGTGATCGGCACCACGGCCTCCGCGAGCCGTTTGGCGTCGCCCCCCACCGCATCGAGCAGCGCGGCGAGGAAGAGCCGCGTGGCCACGGCCGTCTCCAGCGTGCCGCCGCTCTTGCTGACGACGAGCACGGCCCAGCGGTCGAGGAGGTCGTCGCTCCGCGGCTTGCCGGCGGGAGCCACGAGGTCGAGCAGTCCGTGCGCGGAGTCGTTGTCCATGTTGAAGCCCTCGAACGAGAGCCGCGGCCGGCCGCCGCGCTCGCCCCGGGGCAGTTCGTTGTGGAACGGATGGCAGCAGGCCTCGAACAGGGCCCGCGTGCCCATGTAGGAGCCGCCGATGCCGAGCACGATCACGCGGTCCACCGCCTCGCGGATCCGCCGCGCGGCCTGGAGGATCGCGAACAGTTCGCTCGTCGTGCGGTCCGACTTGTAGGCGGCGAGCAGCCGGTCGGGGAGGTCGATAAAGGCGGGATCGAGCACCTCGCCCGCCCGCGTGCCGCCGTCCCGCCAGCGGTCAAGGTCGGCGAGGCTCTCCGCGCGGGCGGCCTCGAGCCGCGGCCCGAGGGCGTCGAGTGCGGCCTGCGACACGGTGCCCGCGGCGATCGTGGCTGCGGGGTCGTACTGGATCGGATCCTCGGACGGCTGGGGGCGGATGACGCTCATGAATGACCACTCTCGCTCGTGACGTACCGGAACGGGAACGAGCCGGAGAATGTAGCCGATTCCCTCCGGCGGGAGCCGGGGGTGACGGGCTGCCCCCGCGGATCTTGGGGGCACGCGGGAAGGCGATTCACAAGCCCATGGAGTGGACCGCGTCACCCCCGGGCTTCCGCCCGGGGCTTTTGGGGCGGAACCCGCGAGGATCACGTTCGAGCCGTATAACGCTGCCGCCGCCGTCGAATTGCCGTCGGATTGTGACCGCAGGCCGACGGGCAGGCCCGGCCTTGAAACGGCCGGCGCGGCACGCGACAACCATGCGGCGGCTGCCAGCCAGTCTCCGGCCCCGCTTCTTCCCCTTCAGGAGCCCACCGCCCGTGACCGAGCACGAACTGATCCGCGAACTGGCAGAGAAGAACTCGTCGAAGATCGTGATGCTCGTGGCCGACGGCCTCGGCGGCCTGCCCCTGCAAGCCGGCGGCAAGACGGAGCTCGAGACGGCCGCCACGCCC
Organism: Pirellulales bacterium; assembly: GCA_044344765.1. Lineage (GTDB taxonomy): Bacteria > Planctomycetota > Planctomycetia > Pirellulales > UBA1268 > QWPN01. The sequence goes on from JBIJCJ010000054.1 coordinate 7,687, forward strand.
AACCTCGATCGGCTCGCCGCCCGCGGCACCTCCGGCTCGAGCATCCCCGTGCTGCCCGGCATCACGCCCGGCTCGGGACCCGGCCACCTCGGCCTTTTCGGCTACGACCCGCTGGAGTTCAAGATCGGCCGCGGCGCGCTCGAGGCCACCGGCATCGGCTTCGAACTGGGGCCGAACGATGTCGCCGCCCGCGGCAACTTCTGCACGCTCGACGCCGCCGGCAAGATCTCCGATCGCCGCGCCGGCCGGATCCCGTCCGAGGAAAGCTTCGCGGTCGTGGAGAAGCTCCAGGCCGTGAAGATCCCGGGCGTCGAAGTGTTCGTGAAGCCGGTGAAGGAGCACCGCTTCGTGGTCGTGTTTCGCGGGCCGGGGCTCGACGGCCGCGTCGCCGACACCGACCCGCAGGCCGTGGGCGTCGCCCCGCTCGACCCGCAGCCGGCCCACGCCGCCGCCGCGAAGACGGCCGAGGTGGCCCAGGAGTTCGTCAGGCAGGCCCGCGCGATCCTCGCGAGCGAGCCGAAGGCCAACGGCATGGTGCTTCGCGGCTTCGCCGCCAAGCCGGCGCTGCCCACCTACGCGGATCTCTACGGCCTCGAGGCGGCGGCGATCGCCGTCTACCCGATGTACAAGGGCCTGGCGCGGCTCGTGGGCATGACGCTCGTCGGCCAGGCCCAGTCGCTCGCCGAGCAGATCGCGGAGCTGGAGAAGGCGTGGCACGACTACGACTTCTTCTTCCTGCACTTCAAATACACCGACTCGACCGGCGAGGACGGCGCCTTCGACCAGAAGGTGCAGCGGATCGAGGAGCTCGACGCCGCCCTGCCGAAGATCGAGGCCCTGAAGCCCGACGTGCTGATCGTGACCGGCGACCATTCCACGCCCAGCAAACTCAAGAGCCACTCCTGGCACCCGGTGCCGACCCTCCTGGTCGCCGACACCTGCCGGCCCGACGGGCTGGCGAAGTTCTCCGAGCGTGACTGCCTCCGGGGCGGCTTCGGCATCTTCCCCGCCAAGCACCTCATGCTCCTGGCGATGGCCCACGCCCAGCGGTTCGGCAAATACGGGGCCTGACCGGCAGCCGCGCGGATTTTGAAGTAGAGTCGAGCCATGCCCCGCCCCACCGACGACGACCTGTTCCAAAGCTCGACGATGACGTTCGGCGAGCACCTGGAGGAGCTGCGGACCTGCCTGATCCGCGCCGCCGCCGGGCTGGCCGTCGCCGTGCTGCTCGGCTTCTTCGTGGCCCGGCCGGTGGTCCACCTCATCGAGGAGCCGCTGCGGCGGGCCCTGGGCACCTACTACTCGCGACGGGCGCTCGAGACCTTCGACCAGTGGCGGCCGCGGTCGGAGGGGGGCCCCGCCCTGCCCTACTCGCGGGCCGAGGTCCGTGACGCGGTCGTGAACCGCGGGCTGTCGTTCGAGCTCCGCGAGGTGCACGCCGACCGGCTGGCCAAGGTGCTCGGCACCGGCCCGACGCCGACCTCCGGCACCGCCGCCGCCTTCGCCACCGACGCGCTGGTGCCGGTGCTCCTCTGGCAGCCGATGGCCCGCGACCCGCGGGTGAGCATCACCACGCTCTCGGCCCAGGAGGCCTTCGGCATCTACATCAAGGCGGCGATGCTGGTCGGCGTCGTGCTTGCGGCCCCCTGGATCTTCTACCAGCTGTGGACGTTCGTGGCGGCGGGCCTCTACCCGCACGAGAAGCGGTGGGTGTGGACGTTCCTGCCGATCAGCATCGGGCTCTTCATGGCGGGCGTATTCCTGGCCTTCTTCTTCGTGTTCGACTTCGTGCTCGACTACCTGCTGCAGTTCAACGAGTGGCTGGGACTCGACCCCGATCCGCGGATCAGTGAATGGCTGTCGTTCGTGCTCATCCTGCCGATCGGTTTCGGCATCGGCTTCCAGCTGCCCCTGGTGATGCTGTTCCTGGAACGGATCGGCATCGTCGAGGCCGAAACGTATGCGTCGCAGTGGCGGATCGCCGTGCTCGTGATCGTGATCGTGTCGGCGGTGCTCACGCCGGCCGACCCTTACAGCATGCTCTTCCTGGCGGGCCCGCTGTGCCTGCTCTACTTCGGCGGCCTGTGGCTCTGCCGCTGGTTCGCGGCGGAGCCGTCCGCGGCCCGTGGGCTTCAGCCGGCGACGAAGGCCAGCCAGTAGAAGACCGCGCCGGTCACGGCCGTGAGCACGAGATCGGCGGCGGCCAGGCGGGCCATACGCCGATGCCGCGGGCCGTGCGTGCCCGGTGCGGGCGGCGACGGAAAGCGGGCGACGGCCTCCCACAGCACCCACACGAGGAGCACGAACGTGCTGACGGCGAACACCAGATGGATGGCCAGCGCCGCCAGTACGCCGCCAGGCCACCAGGGGCTCGCGGCCGCCCGCAGCTTCCAGTCGCTCACCAGACGGACGTCGATCTCGAAGACGACGATCGCCGCGGCGAGCGCGGCGGCGATGAACAGCTGCAGGGACTTGTGCAGCCCGTAGCGGCCACGGCGGACGGCCGCGACGCTCCAGGCCAGCACGGGCAGCAGGGCCACGAGCCCGACGAGCACGACGTCCATGCCGATCGACGCCCGCGTGCCGAGAAAGCCATCGATCCCGGGGAAGACGGCGGCGGGGACGGTGTCGGGCAAGGCTCGGGTTCCAGTCGGGGAGATTGTGGAACGCCGATTGTCGGGCACGACCCCGGAAAAAAAAGGGCCGTCCACGAACGGCGTCGGAAGGCGGATTTCGTCGCGGGCGTAACGCCTCAATCTCTGTTGGAAACGCCGTCTGCAGCGGCGGTCTCTGACCGTCGATCCACAGGGAGAACGCGGGCAGGCGATCCACAAGTCCACGGAATGGATCGCGTCACCCCCGGGCTTCCGCCCGGGGCTTTCGGGGACAACACGCGATCCTCACGTGATCCTGACCGCTGGAACGGCAAGCGGATGCGACGATGCTGTGGAAGCCCCTCGCGGAAGCGAGGGGGTGACGGGATGCCTGACGCTTTCGGGGAAACAACTGAACACGATCCAGCATGCCCACGGAGTGGATCGCGTCACCCCCGGGCTTCCGTCCGGGGCTTTTGGGGAGGAACGCGCGCGGATCAAGTGTGAGCCGGATGACGTGCCCGGTAATGGGAAACACCCGGTCCCCGCCCGGCCGCGGTATGCTGCACGACTCGGGCCGAGTGGCGAAACTGGCAGACGCACGGGACTTAAAATCCCGTATCCCGCGAGGGGTGTGCGGGTTCGATCCCCGCCTCGGCCACTGTCTGTGCGTGAATCCGGCCTTTCACGGCCGATGCCGCGGCGGCCTCCGGGATCGGCCTTGCCCCGGGCGGGGCCGCGCGGGTATTTCGCCCGCATGCAGCCGCCGCCCCCCACCGCAGATTCCGCCCGTCCCGCCGGCCGCGGGCTGCCCGTGTGGCTGCCCTGGGTGCTGGCGCCGGCGTTCTTGCTCCTGCCCGTCGGAGGGTGCGGGGTCGCCGCGTCGCTGCGACGGCCGCAGGGGGCGACGCTCGCCGCCAAACCCCCGTCCAACATGCCGGTCGGGACGGTCGTAACGATCGCGGCGCCGAACAACACGGTGGCGTGGCGCTCGATGGCGAACTAGGTTTGCTCGGGGCGCCAGCCAGGCTGCCCCGGAGGAACCCGCATGTCGCTTCGTTCACGCATCGGCCTGACCGCCACGCTCCTCGTGCTGGCGGCGATCCTGGTGAACACGGTCCTGCAAACGCTGGCCGCCCGCCAGGCTGTGCTCCGCCAGGCTCGGGCGGGTGGCGACGCCGTCGCCGGCCTGCTCGCCCGGGCCGTGGCCGTCGCCGAGGAGGCCCGTGCATTCGGGGAGCCCCAGGCCCCTGCGGCCGGCGACGCGACGACGCCCCGCGAGCGACCGGACCAGACCCGCGAACTGCGGCGGCTCGTGGGTGAACTCGTCGGCGGCGACGTGCGCGAGGTGCGGATTCTCGACCCGCAGCTCGCGGTCGTCATCGCCCGCAGAACCGACGAGGCGGGCATGCCGTCGGCGGAGCCCGCGACATTGGCCCAGGCCGACGTCGCGCTGGCCCGCGACTGCATCGCCTCCGGCCGTCCCGACGGGCGGTTCACGGCCGACGAGTATCGCGTCGCGGCGCCGATCCGACAGGGCGACGGCCGGCCCGCGGGGGCGGTGATCGTCGCGATGGCGACCCGCTCCAGCCGCGACGTGCTCTGGTGGCAGGCGGCGGCCGCGACGGCGGCGGCCATCGTCGTCGGCCTGCCGGGCGTGCTGGCCGCCCTGTGGCTGGTGCGGTCGATTGCCGATCCCGTGTGGAAGGCGCTGCGGGTGGCGGAGTCGATCGCCGCCGGCGACCTCACCGTCAAGGTGCCAGAGCATGGCCGGCACGAGATGGGCAGGCTCCTGGCCGCCTTCGGCGGCATGACCCGGTCGCTGGGTGGCCTGATCGGCCGCATCCAGGCGGCGGGTGAGCGGCTGTCGAGCGTGGAGGCCGACGCCGCCGTGGCCCTGGGTCGGCAGGACAGGGCCGTCCGCAGCCTGAACCATTCCACGCTGGAGATCTCGGCCGCCGTGTCCCAGATCTCCTCCACGAGCGAGCAGCTCCTGGCGGCGACCGGCAGCGTGACGGGAATCGCCCGCGAGGCGGCCCATGTGGCCGACGAGGGCCGCGGCGGGCTCGACAGCATGACGGCCTCCATGCAGCAGCTCGACGAGGCGATGAACGCCTTCACCCGCAAGCTCTCCACCATCAGCCAGCGGGCCAGCGGCATCACGTCGGTCGTGACCACCATCGCCAAGGTGGCGGACCAGACGAACCTCCTCTCGGTGAACGCCACGATCGAGGCCGAGAAGGCGGGCGAGTCGGGCCGCGGTTTCCGGATCGTGGCCCAGGAGATCCGCCGGCTGGCCGACCAGACGGCCCTGGCGACCAAGGACATCGAGCGGATGGTCCGCGACATGCAGGCCGCGGTCTCCAGCGGAACCATGGAAATGGATCGCTTCCGCAACGAGGTCAGCATGCGGATCGGCGAGGTGGCGGACGTGAGCGAAAAGCTCGGCCGGATCATCGAGCCGGTGCAGTCCGTGACCCAGGCCCTGGAGCAGGTCCACCACGGCATGGAGAGCCAGTCACAGGGCGCCCGTCAGATCCGCGACGCCATGGAAACGCTGCGGGCCGATGCGGGCGAGTCGGCCGCATCGCTGGCCGCGTTCACCGGTTCGCTCGACGAGCTCCGGCGATCGATCACCGATCTCAACGCCGAAGCCGCCCGGTTTCGAACCTGACGCCCGCGCCGGTCAATCCCACCACCATTTGCCGGCCGGCAGATTCCGCGCCGCCGTGCGGGCCGCCCCCACCTGCCCCTTCTCGTCCATCAGCAGGTTCGGGGGATCGAGGGCCATCCGCGGATGCACCGTCACGCCGCCGCCAATCGGCGTCAGCAGGCGGTTGCCCTGCCACACCGCGTTGATCGCCGGCTCGACCTGGGCGGGCCGGTTGAGCCGTTCGATCGGAAACGCCTGCTCGCTGAGCAGCGTGGCCGCGCCCCACCGGGCCTTGCCGTAGGCGTCGAACTCCTGCATGTAGGCCGCCGCGACGGCGAGATCGATGAGCGTTCGCAGTTGGGCGTAGACCGGGCTGCGGGCGGCGATCTCGGGGTATTTCCGGGTGAACGTGTCGGCGTATTGCTTGGCCGATGCCGACGGCTTGTCGGTCGCCATCCGCCGCCCGTTCGGCAGCACCACCTCGTCGGCACAGCACAGCTTCACGCCCTGGCCCACCAGTTCCATGGCCAGGTCGTCCTCGCTGATCCGCAGGCACTGGTAGTCGGGCACGAAGAACCAGCGCTGCAGCGCGTTGGCCGCGACCGACCCGGCGGAGGCCAGTTCGACCCAGGATTTCATCTGCACGGGGGGCCTCTCCAGGCCGATGCCGATGAGCTTCATCCGGTAGTCGGCCTCCACCATCACGTGGGCGAAGTGCGTGGCCGGCGACACGCCCTGCACGCTCACGGTATGCGGGCCGAGCGAGTCGCGGAGCCCGCGGACGATCGCGTCGAGGCCGACGGTCGGGTTGACGCGGCCGATCTTGCCGAGGAACTTCTGCATCGCCGCAAGGCCCTCCTCGCGCGGATCGATCGAGCAGCCCAGGAGCCGATCCTGCGGCTGCCCGGGGGGAAAGCAGCGCAGCGCCGCCGTCAGATCATCGAGCAGCACCGTGGGGCGGCCGCTCTCCACGCCCAGCACCCGTCCCGTGGCATCCGTGATCCAAGGCTCGGCGGGGCCGGCGATCACGATCTCGCCTGCGACGTCGCCCTCCGCCGGATAGACGAACACATATTGCACGCGAGTCAGGCCGGCGAGCTTTTGCAACTCCTCGGGCACGCCCCGGCCGGCTGTCACGGCCTTCGCGACCTCGGCCTCCAGCCGCGAGAGCGCCACCTTCCGGAGCGGCGTCGCCCGCTTCAGGTCGCCCGGCATGGATTCGACGGCTGCCTTGCGCTGCGCGACAGACAGACCCGCATCGGGAGCCATGCCTGTTCGCAGGACGCCCTGGGCATCGACCACGATGCCGCCGGCCCCGCCGAGGCCACCGCGGCCACCGATGCCACCGCCGCCGATGCCACCGCCGCCGATGCCACCGCCGCCGATGCCGCCGCCGCCACCGATGCCGCCGCCGCCACCGATGCCGCCGCCACCAATGCCTTGTGCCACGGCCGCAGGCATGCACGACCCCAGGGCGACCACCGTCACAGCCAGGCCGCACAACCAGCCGGCCGATTGCCTGATCCACCTTTCTCGGTCGAACATGCTCATCCCCATGGCGAGGCAATTGGACGGCACATGCCGCCCGCGTCGGAAGGATACTTCAGCCGCGGCACCACCAACAATGCCGATCCACCCGGTGACGACGGCTACCGGCCGCGGGCCTCGATCATGGCCTGCCGCAGGGCCCCGAGGCTGGCCTCCGTCCCCTGAAACACCGCTGCCGGAAACCGAAAAGGGTGATCCTGCATCGCTTCGTAAATCTCCCCGCCGTGCTGGAGGTGCAGGCCGGCCCCAGCCAGGTACTGCAGCCGCAGGCCGGCGTCGCGGTTGAGCGTCGCCCCCCGGAGCCAGCCCGCCAGGTCCTCCGCCTGACCGGCGTACGTGGCACAGAGCTGGATAGCGGAACCGATGCCCACCTCGCGGAGCGACCGCGCGATCGGCTCGTAGGCCGGCAGGGCCAGCCGCGCCTGTAGCGATTCGACGTCGATCAGAGTCGGCCCGGCACGGCCGAGCAGCACGAGGTCGTAGCCGCGGCCGAAGGACGTGTTGGCGAGCAGCAGCCCGTCGGGAAAGACGGCGAAGAACGAGGCCATCTGGCTCTTCACGGCCTCCTCGTTCATCGCGTAGAGCTGCACGAACATCGTGAACACGCCGTCGGCACGCAGCCGCGACTTCAAGGCCTGCAGGAACTCGACCGTGAACAGCGTGGCCGCCCCCTTGACCCATGGATCCAGCGGGTCGGAGGTGATCGCGTCGAAGGTCCGGTCGGTCGTGAGGATGAAGTGCCGGGCATCGTCGATGACGACACTGACCCGCGGATCCTCCAGCACGCGGTGGTTGTGGTCGCCGAAATGGGCCGCGGCGGCCTGCGGCACGAGCGGCTCGATCTCGACGATCGTCTCCGCGGCGACCCGCGGGTCGAGGGCCACGGCCCCCGCCGTGACGCCAGCTCCGCAGCCGATCACCAGCACCGACCGCGGATCTTCGTGGACGAGCGTCGTGACATGACCGAGCAGCCGCTGGAGCCGCATGTCCTGGGGCTCACTGGAGGCCTGGACCTTGCCGGCATTGTGGTAGTAGAGACGTCCGGCGAGGCCGCGTGACACGGCCACGTCGGCCTGCAGGCCCTCGCCGACGAACAGGAACTCGTGCTGGCCGTCGGCGACCGCGGAATGGCGGCCGCAGCCTACGAGGACTCCCGGCGTGGCCGGCACCGTCACGATGGCCAGGCTGGCGGCCGCGACCGCGGCCGCCAGCCCGCCGACGGAGGCCAGGCCGCGCCGAAACACAGCCCCAGGCAAAAGGATCGCCAGCGCGGCCAGGCAGGAGATCGTCATCAGCACCTGCTGGGCACGTTGCGAACCCAGCCACCAGACGAGCAGCACGCCGCCACCGATCGCGCCCGCGACGGCGCCGGCCGTGTTGGCGGCCGCGATCCGGCCCACCGGCCGCGCCGGGTCGTCGCCCGGGCCGGCCGTCGCGGCCAGCGCGAGCGGAAAACTCGCACCCCAGCAGGCGGCGGCGGGCATGACTGCCCACGCGCAGCGGATCAGATCGACCTGGAACATGACCAGCGGCTTCGTGGCGAGCGCCGGATCGATCGGCCAGGAGGGCAGGAACACGGCGACCTGGTGGGCGGCCCAGGCCATCCCCGCCACCGCCAGCAGCTGGCACCATCCCAACGCGGTCGCTGCGTCCCGACAGCTGCGCACGACCGCCGCACCAGCGGAGTTTCCAAGGGCGAGGCCGGTGAGGAACACGGCGAGAATCAGCGTCAGCGAATAGGCCGTGCCGCCGACCTGCAACGCCAGGAGCCGCGTCCAGATCACCTCCGCCGCCAAGGCCACAAACCCGGACAGGCCGATGACCAGGGCGGTCGCGATCCGCGGCCGACGCTCCGCAGCGGGCACGGCGCGGGGCGGAACGTAGGGTGAACGGCGGGCCAGCATCACGGCGGCGGCGGCGGCCGTGAGACTCGTCATGGCCGCGAAACAGCCGACGATCGCGAGGTCGAACCTGGGCAGCAGGACGAAACCCGCCAGGAGGCAGCCCGCAACGCCGCCCGCCACGTTGGCCGCCTGGAGCCAGCCCACCGCGTGGCCGCGGCCCCGCGCCCAGGCCCACCGGGCCAGCGTCGGCAGGACCGCACCCATCAAAACCGTCGGCGGCAGCAGGCAGACGGCGGCGGCGGCCGCCCGGCAGGCGTATCCCCAGGAGCCCACCGGACCCAGGCGGTGATACAGATTGCCGACCGCCGGGGCCGCGAGCACGACAACCAGCCCGCAGCAGGCGACTCCCGACTCGAGTGCGGCGAACGTCCACAGCGGGTGGCGTTGCAGACTTACATACCGGGCCGGCAGGAGGCTGCCGAGGCACATGCCTCCCATGAACGTGGCCACGATCACGCCGAGCGAAATGGACGACGAGCCGATCGCCAGTTCCAGTTGCTGGAACCACACGATCTCGAACACGAGCGCCGCGATGCCGCTCAGGGCCGCCAATCCGGCCACGCCGCCGAGCGCAGCGCCATCGTCACAGTCCCGGACGGAAGCAGCTGACACGGCAAAACTCGGAACGCGCAGGAAGTCCGGTGGCCGCGCAAACGCGGCTGAATCCTCCGGCAGACTACCACCCCGCAGTCAAAACCATCCATGGCGATCACGCACGACAAGACGATTGCAACTGCCCCTCGATCCCTCTTCGGAAGGGGATCGGAGTGGGGGTGCCCGCTCCTCCTCCCTCTCCCTCTGGGAGAGGGCTGGGGTGAGGGTGCTGGCTAGGAGGACGCTGTTTTCCATTACGCCATCGGAAGCACCCTCACCAGGCCTCCGGCCAGCCTCTCCCAGAGGGAGAGGCGAAAAAAGAGGCCCCGCGTCCGCGGGCAAAGTTCAACTGCAATCCGGCCCCGACGAGCGGAATTACCGCCTCACGCTCTGCCGGGCGGCCAGAAACCTCCGCAGGCCGGAGACGATCCGATGGGGCGGCTGGGCCCCGGACTGCGTGTAGAGCGGCGTCTTGCCGTCGTCGGTGACGATCAGTTCGACGCCGTCGGCGGCGAGTTCGGCGTTGCCCACCAGGTCGCCCGCCTGGGCTGCGGCCGGCGACGCGTCGGCGGCCTGCGGCAAGTTCGCCACTACGAAGTGGTCCCTGGCCAGCGACTCGAACTCCGGGTCTTTCATCAGCGAAGCCACACGGGTGGTGGCTTCGGCATCCCCGCGCCGAGACACCATGAGCAGGATCGGCCGCTTGGCATCCCGGGCCGTCTCCACGGCCTCGTCGAGGGACGACAGCACCTCCTCCGCCTCCCCCTCACGACCCGCCTTTTTCCCGGCGATCGCCGGCAGGTGCCCTTCCATCGCGGCCACCCAGGCATCGGCCGACTGACCGGTATAGCCCGACTGGCCGGCGATCCGGCCGCCGTCCGGACCGATCAGCAGGGTGCTGGGAAACGAGCGGACGCCATACTTGATGCACACTCGCGACCGGGCCTGACGCTCCTCCTGGGAAACGCCGTGCTGGGGGAGATCGATCATGAGCAGGACGACGCGATCCTTCGCCCACCGGCTGAACACCTCGGTCTGCAGGACCTTTTCCTCGAGGTGGCGGCAGTGCAGGCACCAGTCGCTCCCCGTGAAGACGGTAAGAATCGGCCGCCCAGTCCGCTCCGCGGTGGCCAGGGCCTGGTCGTAACTGGTCAGCCAGCCATCGGCGGCCCGACCGATTCCCGCCCAGCAGCCGATCAGGGCCAATGCCGCGACCAACGCGCGGAAGCCGCTAAAAAACTCGATTGAAACCGATCGGCATGGAAGAGTCGTCGTCATTTTCCCTCCTTGAAACCCCGACAGGTGTCATCGGGCGGAAACGAGTCCCGCCGCGAGCGTCCGAGCGTCAAAAGTCGGAGTGCAGGCTAGCGAGAAGGGGCAAATCTGTAAAACTCTTCCGCTTGCGCAGGTTACGCAGACCGCCCAAGCACCCTGTCTGCCTAGTCGCCGTTCGACTTGCGCGAAAATGGGCGGGCTTCGAGCCGTCAAAAAATCGGCGGAGGGCCGCGCCCGGCACGCAGCGGCCGAAGGCCGCGGTTTCCGGTGCAGCGACGCGTATTCCCTCAGCTTGCGCTTCGGGCTTCCCGGCAACCGGGCACGACGGTCGGAGACCGCCGCTACAGACGGCAACCGGGCACAACGGTCGGAGACCGCTACAGAGGGCAGACGGCACGACGGCACGACGGCACGACGGCACGACGGGCATGCCCTCTGCCGGGAAGCCCGAGGCGCGAGCCGAGGGAATGTGGAACGGTTTCCGGTGCAGCGACGCGTATTCCCTCAGCTTGCGCTTCGGGCTTCCCGGCAACCGGGCACGACGGTCGGAGACCCCCGCTTCAGACGGCAGACGGCAGACGGCAGACGCCAGAGGGCAGAGGGCAGAGGGCA
>JBIJCJ010000216.1:0-5421 GCA_044344765.1 Pirellulales bacterium
GCAGACGATGTCGTAGGAGCCGGTCTCGGTGGCCTTGAACCACACCGGGATTTTCATGCCCGGCACGGCGTCCTGCTTGATCCGCAGGTTCGGCAGGAAGAACGAATGGAGCACGTCCATGCTCTTGAGCTGGACGAGCACGTCCTCGTCCACGGGCACGTGCATGTCGTTGACCAGGAACAGGTCGTCGGGCGTGCCCAGCGTGCCGTCACGGCCGGGGTAGCGAAGCCGCCACTCGAACTGGCGGGCCACGACCTCGACGGTGGGCGACATCCGCGGGCGACGCATCTTCACGTCGGCCCAGGCGTTCATCTGGTAGATGGCGATGAACAGCAGCGTGGCGGCGGGAATGATCGTCCACACCACCTCGAGCGTGTGGCTGCCCTGGACGTAGGTCGCCGGACCGGCCGCCTTGGCCGCGTCGTACTTCCACATGAACCAGAAGACCAGCAGCTCCGTGGCGATGAACACCACGCCGGTGAGCGCGAGGATGAAGTAGAAGAGGTTGTCGATGCTCGGACCGTGGGCGGCGACGTTCTTCGGCAGCCAGTGGTCATAGGCCGGCGCGACCGCGAACACCGCCACGCCGAGAACCGGCACGAGGAGAAACAAAAGGGCCCAGAAGATGCCCGCGAGTCGACTGCCCATGTTCGTGATTCCCCTGCTCCGCTCAGAACCTGTCCCGCGCGACCATCGGCCGATCAACGCCCAGCTCGCCGTCGAGCTCGTAGGGCAGCGACCGGACATAGTTCACGATGTGCCAGATGTCCTCGGGCGAGATCGTGCCCTTGGCGGCCGGCATCGGCGCGCCGTTGATGCCCGCATGAATCCGATAGTAGAGATCGAGCGGCCGGCGGCCGCCGCGGTAGATACCGTGCCGCAGGTTCCGCGGCGGAATCGTCCGCGGCTCGAGCGCGTCGCCGGCGATCACCCCCGCCGCCCGGGCGGCCCAGGCGCGGTCATCGGCGCCCGCCAGCTCCTTCTTCCATTCCACGATCGGCTTGTTCCAGTCGTCGTAGTCGTTGGCCTGCCCGTCGCCGAGCGCGGTCGGCCCGTGGCACTTCACGCAGTTGGCCTTGTCACCGTAAAAGAGCTCGCGGCCCTTGGCGATCGAGGCCGCAAGGTCGAGGTCGGCCGGCATCTCCGGCACCGGGATCGCAGCGTCAGCCGCCGCCTTCCAGCGATCGGCGACGACGGCCAGCGTCTCGCCCACGAGGAACTCGCGGGTCTCGGGAAGCTTGCCCTGGGCGTCGTCGTCGAGCTCGAAGAAGGCCCGCACCAGCGACAGCTCGGTCTCGCCGCGAATCGCGAGGTACTTGACGTACTCGGCCAGCGCGTCCACCTGGGCCTCGCTCAACAGCGCGAACGACGGCATCGAGGTGCCGGCGATGCCGTTGTGCAGGATGCGGACGAGGTCGGCGTGCGTCGGCTTGTCGGCCCGCTCGGTGCTCTTGAACTTGAACACGCCAGGCCTGTAGTCGCGGGGATACGGATTGAGAAATGCCGCCGTGGGCCCCATGCCATCGCCGGTGATCCCGTGGCAATGGGCACAGTGCTCGCGGTAGAGGCCGTTCTTGCGGCCCACGATGTCGCTCCGCACGGGGCCGGCCGCCAGTTGCAACTTGGCCAGGTCGAGACCCGTTTCGGGCAGCACGAACGGCTGGTCGGGCGTGCCGAACATGGCCTCGAGGATCGTGGCAACCTGCCGCTCCTGGTCCGACGTCAGCCGCTGCTTCGTGGCCTCGACGAGGTTCGCCCGGAACGAGGCCGGTGGCGTCCGCCCACAGCCAACCGCGACCACGGCCGCCAACGCGAGCAGCAAAGATGGAATGCGACGGATAAGAGAGGGCTTCATCGAAATTACTACAGCGGTGGAAAAGGTCAGGTTCCGATGGCGGAGGCGGGTACTTCGATCGTGCCCAAATCCTTCACCTCGTTTTCCTCGAGCTTGATCTGGAAGCGGCCCTTAGGCGTCCACTTGAGATCCGGTTTGGCGAGCCCGAGGGCGCCGTTGGCACCGGTGGACCGCTCGTGCCAGACCTGAAACTCGAGCGTTTCGCCGGCTGGCAGGTCGGGGATCGAAAACGAACCGTCGGCGGCCGACACGGCCACGTAGCCGTCCTTGCGGAACACGGCATAGGCCTTCATCCACGGGTGGATATTGCAGGTCACCATCGTGGGCATGCCGGTCTCGGCGTCGGGCTTGTACACGGTGGAACCGCCGGCCGGAATCAACTGGTTGAAGCTGGTGCCGGCGACGTTGGTGTTGTGGCCGATCGGGTCGCTGTTGCGGACGTCCACGGGCTGACCGACGCGGGCGGCGAACACCTGCGAAAGGAACTCGCAGTTCTTCTGGTCGAAGACGAGCGGGGTGTCCGGCACGGGCGACTTGACGCGGCTCGACTTGCGGACGAACACGACCACGTTCGCCAGGCCCTTGCCCGTAGGATCGACGAGCAGGGAGCGGTCGAAGAGCTTCGTCATCTTGCCGCAGACCTCGGTGTCCTTGTCGGCGACGAGCGGCTTCGGGTCACCAGGCGCGCCGGCGAACACGAACCGACCCTTGAGCGTCGCCCAGCCGGTACCCGTCTCCGTCGCCGCGGCGGTGGCGTTGCCACTCGCCGCGACCTGCAGGGTGCCGCGGAGCTTCTCCGCCGCCGCGATGTCGGCCGAAGGCGTGGAGACGCGGACCGGCCCGCAGCCCGTGGCGAACAGGCAGACGGCGAAGGAGAACAACCCGAGGCGATGCATGGAGGTCATGCGTGTGCTCAATTCTTGAACGATGCGGGCTCGATGGCGATGTCACCCAGGTCGGTGCCGGCCGCCTCGACCTTGACCTTGAGCCTGCCCTTGGCGTCGGACTTGCCCTTGGCCGTTGCCGTGTCCTTGAGGTTGCCGGCCTTTTCATGCCACAGCTGGAGCTCGACCTCGCCCACCGGCACACCCTTGATCTCGAACGAGCCGTCGGCCTTGGAGACGGCGGCGTAGGGATTGCCGCGGACCACCACCCAGGCCTTCATCCACGGATGAATGTTGCAGGTCACGCCCGCGGGGATCGCCTCTTCCAGAGAAAACTTCGCCGGCGCCGAACCACCCGCCGGAACGAGCATATTCTGGGCAGGATTCTTGATCGTCGAGATATTGCTGTTGTGGCCGACGGAGTCGGAGTTCTTGATCACGAGTTCCTGACCGGCCTGCACGAACACGACGTGCGGCTCGAACCGGCAGTCCTTGTTGTCGAGTTCGACCTTCTGTCCCTTCGCGGCCGCGGCCAGTTCAGGGTTCACCTTCACTCCCTTGTCGCGGACAAAAACGACGACGTTGGCGATCGACTTGTCGGCGCCGACGACGAGTTCCTCGGCGAGCAGTTTGTGCTTGCCGCAGACTTCCACGTCCTTGTCGGCCTTGAGCTCGACCGCCGCCGGCACGTCGCCCTTGAGGACGAACTTGCCCTTGATGGTCCCCCACTCGTCGGCGCGGGCGGCCGAGACGACGAGGACGGAGGCGACGACGGCGAGGCGAACGAGCGACGTCTGCATGGCATGACTCCAGGGCGGGCGATTGGGCGGGACTGGATACAGGACCGACACCATCAGTTTAGAGCGGCGGACGTCGGAGGCGAGCCGGCGGCAGACCGCAGGCCGACACTCGGGGGGGTGGCCGGCGGAGTTGCCGCCGCCGGGGGCAAGGACGGATCCGGCGTGGACGTCTGCGGGGCGGCCGGCGCGGATTGCTTGAGGAACGCCTCCAGCACCGGACGGAGCTTGCTCTTCGCGAACGTGTCGAAGTGCATCAGGAGGTCGGTGAGCGCGGACACCTGCTGCTCGCTCGTCCCCTTGTAGAGGTCCTGACTGACCGGCTTGTCGAAGGGGATGTTGACCGGCATGCCCGTGTAGGGCAGGAACCGCTTCGGATTGGCAATCCAGTCGTGCACGTATCCGGGCCGGAGCCGCTCGTGCACCCGGCCGAGCTGCGGCGCCAGCGCCTTCACGCTGCCCGGCGGCGTGTAGTCGCCGACGAGGTGACACTTCACGCAGTAGTTGGTGTTGGTGACGATCTTGAGCGCGTCCTGCAGGTGGCCCGGGTAGGCCCGCTCCGCCGCCGCCAGCGAACTCTCGTCGAGGCGAGCGTCGGCCACGTAGGGGTATTCCGCCCCGTCCACGGCCGCGAAGTAGTCGACCAGTTTGGCCGCCTCGGCCGAGTTGAAGTTGAACTTCGGCATCCGCAGCACCGCCGGCGGGCGGATCGTGTGCGGGTTGAGGAGGAACTTGTGCAGCCAGGCCGACTGCACCTTCTGGCCCTCGCCGACCAGCGGCGGCGGCAGCCAGCCCCAGGCGTCGTCCGGCTTGACGTTCGGATTGACCTTCTTCTCGTCGGCGATCACCACCGGGAACAGGATCCGCGCCAGGTCGCCGCCCTTGGCGGGATAGTGGCGGCCGGCGGCCAGCGCGTCGTCGGGCACGACCAGGTTCTGGGCGCCGACCGCGCGGGCGACGCCGTCCACGAGCACGTCCTTCCAGAGCATGAACGGCCGGGCCTTGGCCTCAGGATCGTCGGCATCGACCGGCGTGCCCTCCTCGTCCACCCGCTGCGGCTTGCCCGTGGCTGCATCGAGCACCGGCATGCCATGGAGCGACGCCATGCGGCGGCCCTGGCGGTCGGTAGTGAGCGACGCTTCCACCTGCTGCGGCGTGAAGTGCGGGGCGAGGAACGGATAGTCGGCCAGTTCCGTCGCGTCGCCGAGTGAGCCGGGCTTGTAGCGGATGTCCCAGCGGTCCATGCCCAGCACGTGGCAGCCGCCGCAGTTGTACTGCTCGGCCACGACGAGACCGTCGAGCCGGGCCTGCTCGCGAGGCCCGGGCCGGTGGACGTATTTCGGCGCCGGAGGCTCGGCCACCAGACCGAGCACGAACGTCATCACCGCCTCCCGCTGCTTCTGGTCGAACGGGAACTGCGGCATCCGGTACCGCTCGTTGTAGGTCTTGTTTTCGACCTTCTTGTAGTCGTAGCTCCGCGGCGCCCGCAGCTTCTGCCACAGGAAGCCCTCGCGCTCGTGGCCCACGAGCTTCTCGAGGAAGTAGCCGGTGTCGGGGTCGACCGACTCCGGATCGACGTGTGCGTCGCCGTGATCGGGAGCGGCGTAGGCGAGGTCGGGATTGATCCGGTCGTCGGCCGGCTTGGCGCGTCCTTCAGACGGCTTGTCGTGCCCTTCGGCCCCGGCGTGCCCGGCCCCGTGGCCCGACGCATGGCCGTGGCCATGTTTGCCGGCGAGCTGATGCATGACGTGGTGCGACACCTGCTCGAAAGCGATCCGCGACGGGTCCTTGCGGCCCCAGTCGGCGAGCGCTGCTCCGGCGGGCTTCGCGTCCTCGAAGCCGGGAATGTCGTGGCACGAGTAGCAGGCCAGCTTGGCGATCGTCT
>JBIJCJ010000217.1:0-5409 GCA_044344765.1 Pirellulales bacterium
AGCAGCCAGCGGCCGATGATGCACTTCTGCTGGTTGCCACCCGACAGGCCGGTGATCGCCGCGTGGGGGCCGGGCGTCTTTACGCCGGTGTCGCGGATCGGTTCGGCCACGAGCGCCTCCTCGCGCCGCCGATCGAGCAGGCCGTTCCTGGTCGCCTCGCGGAGGCTGCACAGGCTCACGTTGGCGGCCACGTCGAGATCGGGAAACAATCCCAGCCGCTTGCGGTCCTCGGTGACCATCGCGATGCCGGCCGCGCAGGCCTCGGCCGGATGCGCGAACCGCACGGCCGACCCACGGAGTCGCATGCTGCCGGTCCAGGTCGGCTCGCCCGCGCCGAAGATCGTTTCCAGCAGTTCCGTGCGGCCCGCCCCCATCAGGCCGGCGACGCCGAGGATCTCGCCGGCATGCAGGTCGAGGCTGACGTTCGCGAGCCGGTAGCCACGGGGATGTTCGGGCCAGGGAAGCGTGAGGTCGCGCACCTCCAGCAGCCGCTGGCCGCGGGCCATGCCGCGATGGAACGCGTGGCCGGCGATCTCACGGCCCACCATCCAGCCGGTGACCTCCGCCGGCGTCGTCGCGGCGCGGTCGACGGTGCGGACGTGCCGGCCGTCGCGGAGCACCGTGATCCGGTCGGCGAGGCGGAAGACCTCGTCCATCTTGTGCGAGATGTAGAGGATCGTGGTGCCGCGGTCGCGGAGGCGGGCGATGATCCGCTCCAGCCGGGCCGACTCGGTTTCGGTCAGGGCGCTGGTCGGCTCGTCCATGACCACGATCCGGGCGTCGAGCGACAACGCCTTGGCGATCTCCACCAGCTGCTGATCGCCGACCCGCAGGCCGCCGGTGCGGGCCCGGGGGTCGACCTGGCACTCGAGCTGGGCGAGCAGCCCGCGGCACTCCGCCTCCATCGCGCGGTCGTCGAGCAGTCCCCAGGACGTGCGCCGTTCGCGGCCCAGGAAGACGTTGGCCGCGACGGACAGGTCTTCGACGAGCGCCAGCTCCTGGTGGATGATTGCGATGCCCGCCTGTTCGGCGTCCCGCGTGCCGGTGAACGCGACCCGGCGGCCGTCGATTTCCAGCGTGCCCTCGTCCGGCTGGTAGACGCCGGAGAGGATCTTCATCAGCGTGCTCTTGCCGGCGCCGTTCTCGCCGCAGATGGCCAGCAGCTCGCCGCGCCGGACCTCGAGCGCCACGTCCTCGAGGGCGATGACGCCGGGAAACCGCTTGGTGATTCCCCGCATCGCGATCGCGAACTCGGCGCCGGCGGCGGTCATGACGGCCTCGGGGCCTGTCCCGCGCGGGCCTCCCAGACCCGGAGGAACGCCAGGACGACGAGGGCGGCCAGGCCCGACGCCAGTCCCGCGCGGCCGTTGGCCGTCATCGCCACCACCGCGCCGCAGAGCAGCGCGAGCGTGGGAATCGCACACAGGCCCAGCGGCCCCGGCAGCAGCCGCCGGCCGCCCTTGGCCCACTGGCCGACCTGCGAGAACGTGACGGCGATCACCACGACGATGCCCACGATCAGTCCCTCGTAGACGTCGGCACCGGTCTTGATGACCTTCGACACGGCGTCGATCACGACCCGCAGGAAGATCGCCCCCAGCACGGTCCCGGGAACCGTGCCGACGCCGCCGGTGAGCGAGCAGCCGCCGACGACGGCCGCCGCGATGGCATTGAGCTCGTGGCCGCGGCCCTGGTTCACCGGGGCGGCGACCGATTCGTTGGCGACGTAGAACAGGCCGGCCAGGGCCGCCGTCATGGCCCCGAAGCAGTAGGCGAACCATTTGACGTTGTCGGTGCGGATGCCGGCCAGGCGGGCCGCCTGCTCGTTGCCGCCCAGGGCGTGGAGATGGCGGCCGAGCACGGTCCGGGTCAGGATCAGCCAGGTTGCGAACGCGAGCAGGCCGAAGACGGCGACCGGAATCCAGACGTTGTCACGGACGGCCTTGAAGAGCGGGTCGGAGACGTTGATCAGGGCGCTCTTGGTGGGCGTGAAGGTCGCCGTCGTGCTCTCGCACAGGGCGCGGGCGAAGCTCCGCAGACCCACGAGCGTGGCCAGCGTGGCGATGAACGGGGGCAGGCGGATCGCCGTGATCAGCCAGGCGTGCAGCGTGCCGACGAGGAAGCCGACCAGCAGGCTGGCGACGCAGGCGACGGCCACGATCGCAGGGCCGACCGGCTTGAAGCCGAGCATCGCCGCCGGGGCGAGGGCGAGCATCGTGGCGGCGGCCACCGTGCCCGACAAGGCGATCATCGAGCCCGCCGACAGGTCGATCCCGCCGGCGATGATCACGACGGTGGCGCCGAGGGCGAAGATGCCGAGCAGGGCGGTGTTGCGGGCGATGTCCCGCAGGCTCTCCAGGGGGCGGAACCAATAGCTGTGGTTGGCGTCGACCAACGCCGTGAGGGCGACGGCCACCAGGATCGCCACCAGCAGCGCCCATTCGCCCGGACGGAGGAGGAGAGAGGGCCGCGGTGAACCGGTTGGCTCGGGCATGGCGGATCAGGAACTCGACAGGCCGTAGGACGCGAGCCACTCGCGGAACGTCGTCAGCGGCAGGTACTCGACCCCCGGCATCTGGATGTCGGTCGGCTTCACGAGGGCGTCGGCGTCGGGCACGATGAGCCGCAGCCCGGTGGTGTTGAGGTCGCCATCGGGGGCGGCACGGTTCGGGAACATCTCCGCGATCGTGGCCTCGTCGCCGGTGTGCATCGCCGTCAACAGGCGGACGGTGCGGACGCCCATTTCGAAGGGGTTCTGCACGACCATGGCGTCGATCTGGCCGGCGGCCATCCGCTCGATGGCGGCCGCCTGGGCGTCGAACGTGACCACGGTGACGCGGTCGCGGATGCCCCGCTCCTGCAAGACCTCGGCGATCGCGGGAGCGTTGTAGGCCCAGATGCCGACCAGGGCGGCCAGGTCGGGGTGATTGACCAGGGCCGACCGCACGTTGTCCCGCGCCTTCGCGAGGTCCATCTCGTCGCTCATCCGGTCCACCTCCGCATACCCGGTCCCCAGCGCCTCCTTGAAGCCGTTCATCCGGGCACGGGCGTTGTCGTTGTCGGTGAAGCCGGCGAACTGCACGTAGCCGCCCGCCGTCTTGCCCCGAGCGGAGAGGATCGTCCGGGCCGCCGCGCCGAGCAGTCGGCCGCCGACGACGTTGTCGGTGCCGATGTAGAACGGCCGGGCGTCACGAAACGTGTCGCGGTTCACGTCGCCGTCCACCGTGATCACCTTGACTCCCTTGGCGGCGAGGCTCTTCATCTCCTCGACGATCGCCACGTTCTCCGCCTGGATGACGGAGATCGCCACGCCGGCGATGTCGGATTGGCTGCCGAACTGCCGGAGCTTCTCGATCTGGCCCTGGGCCGTGCCGTTGTTCTTTTCCATCACGACCCGCAGGCCCTTGGCCTCGAGGCCAAGCTGCTTTGCCCCCGCGGCCAGCCCCGCATTGCAGGCGTCCCAGAAGGGGTCGTCGCCGTTGGTGATGAACACGAACCGCTTCATGGTGTCGCCGGCCTGCGGCGTGCCCGGCGGATTCGAGGTGCCACAGCCCGCGATGGCCGCGAGCAGGACGAAAAGTGTCGCCAAACGGGCGCTGGAAGCGGAAGTGACCATGAAGAGACTCCCCATGCAGGGTAGTTGCGGAGGACTGCTAACGTACACGACCGACTCCGATCGCTGCCAGGGGGCGAGGCAGGCGGCGCGGCCCAGGTCGGGGGCGTGCTTCGGGGGCCTTGGAAACGGCAGGCTGGATGGGGAAGTCGCTGGATTCGCGATCTTGCCCACGTTTCCTCCGCGGCTTCGCCGGCGGAAAATGCGGCTGGGAACCCGTGCGGAATCAGAAGCGACCTGCCGATCTCTCTCTGGGGCCGATGGCATACGGACTCCTAGAGTGTCGTGCCATCGGCGTCGATTCGCAACCCGGAGCCAGCCGGTCGGAGCCACATGCCCGCGGTCCTGCACCACCAACTCGATGTCCGGCGATTACGAGCGGGGCTCCGCGCTGTCGTGTGGGCCGGCGCGATGCTCGGGGCGCTCGCCTGCCTGCGGGTCGTGGCGGCCGAGCAGGCCGGTGCCGAGCCGATGCCCGCGCCGGCGGAGCTGCGGTTTCTGCCTCCCTTGCAGCCACAGGGCCCCGTGGTCCTCGACGCACCGTACGAGGGCGGGCCTTTCTGCCCCCAGGAACCTCTCGCGTTGCCGGGCGGCTGCCCGGACTGTTTCGACGACCTGTGGGCGCCACGGCCATGGTCGTGGCAGATCCTGCCCAACAACCTGATCTACACCAGTTACCTCGCCGGCCCCAAGGAGCCGCGGTTCGCCAGCGTCTGGTACAATGATACGTCTCCGGATCCGTTCGTCCCGTCGATCAAGAACGGCTGGATGTGGGACATGACCGCCGGAGGCAGGGTGTCGATCCTGCGGTATGGCTCCGACACCATGCTCCACCCGCAGGGCTTCGAACTGCAGGTCGAGGGCGCCGCCTTCGTGCGGCTCGATCCGCAGGATGAGGTCGATCTCCGGTCATCCGACTACCGGTTCGGGCTGCCGCTCGTCTACGGCATCGGTCGCTGGCAGACCAAGCTCGCCTACTACCACCTCAGCGCCCATCTGGGCGACGAGGCGATGCTCAAGCACCCGGGCTTCCCCCGGGTCAACTATCTCCGCGACGCGATGGTGTGGGGCAACTCCTACTACCTGTTCGATTGGATGCGGATCTACGGGGAAGTTGGTTACTCCTTCAACAACAGCGGCGGTTCGGAGCCGTGGGAGTTTCAGACCGGCGTGGAATTGGTGCAGGCGCGACCGACGGGGCCGCAAGGGGCGCCGTTCCTGGCGATCAACGGCATGTCGCGGCAGGAGCTCGACTGGGGAGGCAACGTGTGCGTGCAGACCGGCTGGGCCTGGCGGGGCGATCGCAGCGCGCGGCTCCTCCGCATCGGCTTCGAATACATCTACGGTTCGGATCCGCAGTACGAGTTCGTGTTTTACAACCAGAACCGGGCCGGCATCGGTCTGTGGTATGACTTCTGAATTTAGGCGAAACACGGGCATCCTGCCCGTTTTCGCCTTGGGCCGGCGTGGTCGCAGCTGAAGTGCGACCAGCCGGCCGGGCGGTCGCACCTCCAGGCGACCGCGGCCTGCGGCCGCTGCGTGCGACCGACAAACGCGGGGCACGCCGGCTGCCTGGAAGCCCGAAGCGCAAGCTGAGGGAATACGCGTCGCCACAGCGAAAGCGATCCGCATTCCCTCGGCTCGCGCCTCGGGCTTCAAGGGCACGGGCCGGAAACCACAAACAAAATCGGCTCCTGAACCGCCGACCACTACGGTCGGCCTGTCGCACTGGAGCGGTGTTTCCGTCCGTCGTGTGCCGCCAGCGGAACCGCCTCGGCGAGGCCTACTTGGAGCGG
>JBIJCJ010000218.1:0-5394 GCA_044344765.1 Pirellulales bacterium
AGAGGACAAGAAGGCCGAGGCGGGCGCGATGGAGTGGCATGGGTCGGGGCGCCAAGACGGGGATGATTCGAGGAGTTCAGAAATCACGAGACTAATGCCGTGGCCATTTCGAGGCAACGGACGCTCTTATCCGCCTGAGGGCGGCTTCGTGGGCGGAGCCGTGGCCGGTGACCGTGAAGGTGCGGGCCGTCGGCGAGTCGATCGCGATCGTCACGTCGAGCCTCTCCGCCGGCACCGCTGCCCCGATCCGCTCGGGCCACTCGACGAGCACCCACCGGGCCCGGGCGACGGCGTCTTGCCAGCCCACCTCGTGCAGGTCGTCGGGCCCGGCGAGCCGGTACATGTCGGCGTGCAGGAGCATGCCGGCCGGGGAGGCGTGCTCGTGAACGAGCCCGAACGTCGGGCTGACGACGTCCGCCGGGGGGATGCCCACCGCGGCTGCGAAGGCTTTGACGAACGTCGTCTTCCCGGCACCGAGGTCGCCCGAGAGCGCGACGAACGCATGGTCGGGCAGGGCCGCAGCGAGGGCCGTCGCCAGCTGTTTCAGCGCCGCCTCGTCGGGGATCGTGATCGAGCAGGTGCGCATGGCCGTGTCAGGAGTCGAAGGCGTGGACGAAGCCGCGGGCCGCGAGCGGTTGACGCTGGCCGGCGGCGGTCCGGGAAAACAGGCCGGCCCCCTCCACCACTTCCCCGATGATCGTCACCGGCGTGCCCAGGGCGGCGGCCGTCTCCGCGGCCAACGCCCGAGCGGCCTCGGCCGGCAGCGCGAGGACGAGTTCGAAGTCCTCGCCGTCGGCGAGGGCGTGGTCGAGGGGCGTTCGGCCGTCGCCCGGAAGGGCGGCCATGCGGACGGCGTCGGGATGGATGGGGACGTCAGACAAGTCGAGCACGGCGGCCGCGCGGCTGGCCCGCATCATCCGCGCGAGATCGAGCGACAGCCCGTCGCTGACGTCGATCGCCGCGTGGACCGGAAACCGCTCCGCGATCCAGAGGGCCTCGCCGACCCGTGGCTCGACCGCGAGGTGGCGGCCGAGCAGACTGCCTCCGCAGCCGCCGGTGACCACGATCAGGTCGCCGGGCCGGGCCCCGTCACGTCGCCACGCGGCGCCGGGCGGCACGCTGCCGATGGCGGTCACGCTCACGACCAGCGGTCCGTCCCAGGCGTTGGTGTCGCCGCCGGCCAGGGCCACGCCGTGCCGGGCCGCGAGGGCCGCGATTCCCTCCTGCAGGCCGCGGGCGAGCGTGTCGCCGCCGCGGCGCGGCAGCGAGACCGCCACGACGGCCGCCTCGGGCCGCGCGGCCATGGCGGCCAGGTCGCTGAGGTTGACCGCGAGCGCCTTGTGGCCGACGGCCTGCGGCGGGCAGTCGGGGCCGAGGATGAAGTCCACGCCCTCCATCAGCATGTCGACGGTGACGACGGTGCGCCGCTGCGCGGGGGGGCGGAGCACGGCGGCGTCGTCGCCGGCGGGCACTTCGAGCCGCGGGTCGGACGGGAGCCGCTGCAGCAGCCAATCGACGAAGTCGGTTTCCATGGGGCGCTCGCACCCCAGTGTAGGCGAAAGCCGACGCCGTCGCTGCGGCCGCGCTACCGCAGGACGGTGTCGGAAACGATGTGGCCGAAGAGCGTCTCGCGGCCGCGGAGCACGTAGAACTTGATCGGGTTGAGGTGCTCCTCCTGCGCCTTGTCGAGAATGTAGGCGATGTTCTCCGGGGCGATCGTCTCCCAGACGTGCAGCCCGACCAGGATGTCGCCGTCCTTGATGCCCTGCTCGGCGGCCGGGCCGTTGGGGCGGACCTCGGTGACCACCAGGCCGCCCCGATAGCGGGCCTGGAGCTTCTGCACCTTGCCGGCGGCGGCGGGCTGCAGGCGGATCCCGAGCTCCTTCCAGCACCGCTCCTCGAGCGGCACGGCGTTGCGGCGCATCGCCGCCAGCGGCAGGTCGATCCGCTCCTCGGCGCCGGCCCGGACGACCGTCACGGGCACCCGCTCGCCGGCCTTGCGGCCGAGCAGGGCCCGCTCGATGTCGAGCTGCCGCGCGACGGGAACGTCGGCGATCCGCGTGATCAGATCGCCGGCCCGCACGCCCACCGTCGCCGCGGGGCTCTCGCGGTGCACCGCCTCGACGACCACTCCCGGGCGGCCGTCCGACTTGGCGACGATCCCGTGCCAGGTGTGGTCCACCCGCTCGACCGACATCAGCCGGGTGACCACCTCCAGCACGTCGTCGATCGGAATCGCGAAGCCGATGCCCTGGGCCCCGGCCCGCACGGCGACGTTGATGCCGATCACCTGCCCGTCGATGTTGAGCAGCGGGCCGCCGGAGTTGCCGGGATTGATGCTGGCGTCGGTCTGGATGAGATCGTCGTATCGTTGGGTGCGGCTCACCTCAACGCAGCGGTGGAGCGCCGAGATGATGCCACGGGTGACGGTGTGCTCGTATCCGTAGGCGTTGCCGAGGGCGAGCACGGTCTCGCCGATCATCAGGTCGCTGGAGGTGCCGATCGTGATCACGGGCAGGGGCGTGTCGACGTCGAGCTTGATCACGGCCAGGTCGGTCCGCGGGTCGTGCGAGACGAGCGCGGCCGCGACGGTCTTGCCCGAGGCGAGCGTGACCTCGATGCGGCGGACACCGTCGACGACGTGGAAATTGGTGACCACGTAGCCGCGGGAATCGATCACGACTCCGGTGCCCATGCCGTTGACGCGGCGCATCTCGCCGCCGTCTTCCTCCGAGCCGCCGACCAGCTTCTGGCCATGGATGTTGACGACGGCGTCGCGCTGCGACTCGATCGCCCTGACGATCACGGAGCGGCGGGCTTCGGAGGCGGGGGCGAGAGTCGCGGCACCCAGCAGGGACGCGGTCAGCAGCGGTAGCGCGATCCACGAACACCGCATGTAGGTCTGGCTCCCCCCCGGCACGACGGCGGGCGCCGGCCGTGCCGCCTCCCGCATACCCACTGGAAATCGGCCCGTCGCCGCCGGTCGATGACCGGCGGGCCAGGCGGCCGGCAGAGTCTGCCCAGTCAGAGCCCCGGAAATGCCCCGCTTGCCGCACCGTCCGCGGCCCTGCGGGCGCGGCGAAAAAGACTCAAGAGTCGCGCGGCCGGTCCGGGCCCACGAGGAGCGGCAACACCTGGAGGGCGAGGAAGACGCCGAGCGCCACGAGCACGAGGGTCGGCCAGGCTCCGGCCACCCGCTTGCCGAACTCCCAGCCGAACTCGTTGGCGATGCCGCCGACGAGCGTGGCCATGAAGAGCACGAGCAGGCCGCCGAGCAAGAGTGCGCAGCCCAGCGAGGCCATCGTGCCCCGGAACGTGCCCAGTTCCGAAAACTCCTCGCGGTGCAGGTCGATCGCCCGCCCCTTCGCCAGGCTTCGCGGCACCGTCTCCGCCAGTTCGACCGCGCGGGCGGCGTCGGCCCAGGTGGCCGTGGGCACGCCGTCACCGGCCGTCCCGCCGGTGAGGCGGTCGAGCAGGCAGGCGGCACCGGCGAACGCCAGCTGCTCCGCGGGCGGGCCGGACCAGGTCCACGGCCGGGTCGGGTCATCGGGCGCCTCGACCTGGAGCGTGCCGTGGGCGTGCTGCAGCGTGATCGCGAGCGCGGGAGTGTCGCCCGGGGACACCTGCCACCGCGTGGGAACGAGATCGGGGCCGCTGAAACCGACGGCCAGCGCGCTCCAGGCGGCGTCGGCGTCGACGGCGCCGAGCGTCGCCAGCCGGGCCGGATCCCCCGCCAGCACGCGGATCAGGTCGGCGTCGGCGGCCAGGCGGGCGAGGACGGAATCGCGGGTGCGGGTCGCCATCCGACGCACGAGGCCGATCGACTCGAGCGGTCCGAGGCTGCCCGAGCCGGCCACGCCGGCCTCGATCGCGTTCCGGAGTCTTCGCACGTAGGGATGCAGCCGGGCGGTGAGCAGCGGCACGAGCCGGGCACCGGTGTCCTGGCGGATCATGTCGAGCTCGTAGGCCCAGAGCATCGAGAGCTCCAGCGGCTGTGCGAGGAGGAGCGTGCGGCCCGCCTGCACGAGCGTCCGCACGGCCTCGGCCCGCGTGGCATTCCAGCCCGCGCTGCCCACGATGACGACGTCACAGCTCGCGGCGTCGAGCAGGGCCTGCCACGAGTCGGCCCGCCGCAGGCCCGCGAGCGGGGCGGGCAGTGTCGCGGGCAGGTCGCAGCCGATGACGATCGCGTCGCCGCGGCCGCGGGCGGCCTCCGCCACCTGCAGCACCTGCGTGTCGAGTCCGAGGAGGCCGAAGTTCATGCCGGCATTGTTTCCTGCGATCCCGCCGCCCGCCAGCCCGTCGCGGTCACCGCCGGCCTGTCTCATGAACGCCCGTGACGGCTGGTTCGCCGGACCCCGGCGCGGCGCCGATCCGCACCTGTTCGAGCCGGAGGTCGTCCGCCCGCTCGACCCGCAGGCCACTCCGCCACTTGGGCTCGGTGCCGCGGGCCGTGTTCCAGCGGATGTCCAAGTCCTCGAGGCGCACCTGGGCCGCGTCGCGGACGATCAAACCGTCTGTCGCCCGTTTGTCCGGTTTGCCTTCCGCCTCCATCGTCAGCCGCGTCCGCACCAGCGACACGCCGGAGATGGTTCCCGGGCCGAGGCCGGCGATCAGGCTCGTGCCTTGGCCGCGGGCCGTGACATCCTCCACGCGGACCTTCTCGATCCGTCCGATCTTGCTGTCCGGTTTTCGCTGCAGGACCACGAACCGCAACGGGTCACCGTCGCCCCACCATTGGTAGTGTTTCCGGTTGCACTCGATCTGGATTCTGGAAAACGTCACGTCGCTCACCGTGGCGCCGTCGCGGACGAAGATACCGAGCCCCCGGTTGCTGTCGCGGATCTCGCAGTCGCGAAACACGATCCGCCGGAAGTCGCCCCAGGTCTCCGTGCCGATCTTCAAGGCGCACGAGGTGGACGTCAGCACGCAATCCTCCACCGTCACGTCCTCGCACGCCGCACCGCCCGCCTCCCCCCGCGTCGACTTCAGGCACACCGCGTCGTCGCCCGTCGCGATCGTGCATCCCCGCACCCGCACCCGCCGACAGCCGTCGATGTCGAGGCCGTCGGCGTTGACGCCCGCCTCGAGCGACGACTCGATCCGCACGCGCTCGACGACCACGTCCTCGCAGTTGGCGAAGTGGACGCTCCAGAACGGCGAGCGGCGGACCGTGATGCCCGTCAGTCGCACGTCTCGCGAATCACGCAGCACGAGCAGGCTCGGCCGCGGCGGCAGCCCGTGCGCCCGCTTCATTTCCAGACCCGCTCGCCGTGCGTTCTCCGTCTCCGCGCGGATGAAATCGTCCCCCTGCTTGCCCTCCTCCCGCCATTCGTGCTCGGCCTGCCCGTCGATGCTCCCTGGGCCCTCGATCGTCACGCCTGTGACACCGTC
>JBIJCJ010000055.1:0-18524 GCA_044344765.1 Pirellulales bacterium
CGGGGGGGGCCCACCCCGGGGCGCCCGGGGCGGCCGGGGCGCGGCGGCGCGGCGGCTCGACGAGGCGTCGAGCCGAGCCGCGCCCGGGGGTATCCGCGCGAGCGGCGCGGCCTGTGGCCGCTGCTCGCTTCCCTGGAGCGGCGGGCTCTGACCGTCGTGCCTGGTTGCCGGGAAGCCCGAAGCGCAAGCTGAGGGAATACGCGTCGCTTCACCGGAAACCGCGCCACATTCCCTCGGCTCACGCCTCGGGCTTCAAGACAGAGGGCAAGACCGTCGTGCCTGCCCTGAAGCGGCGGTCTCCGACCGTCGTTCTGCCACGGAACGAAAAAAGGCCTACAATCCTCTGTCTTGACGCGGCGCGGGCAAAAGGGTTTGCTCTGGGCCGTCTGCCATCCCCCCGAGAGCCATCGCCCGATGATCCTGTCGTCCGCCCCGTTCGCCGACTTCCTGCCGCCGGTGCCGGGCCTCCTTCCCACCGTCCCGGCCTGGGAACCGCCGCCGCAGGTCGTGCCGGGCGGCGGCCGCCGGAGTGCCCCGGAGGCGGCCGTCGATCCCGACGACGAGGAAGATGAGCTCGGCGACGAGGAAGACCTCACCGTCGCCCAGCCGTTGGCCGACGAGGAGTCGAGTTTTGACGACTTCGACGACGAGTTCGACGACGATTTCGCCGAAGAGGAATCCGACCCCGACTGGGACCATCCCGACGAAGGCGACGAGGAGCCGCCCCCCGGCAAGGGAGCCGGCAAGAAAAAGTAGCCCACCGTCCCCGAGACCGAGCCATGTCAGGCCGCGACTCCCCGCAATCGACGCCGGATGACCCGCAACCGGGCGCGGCGGGCAACGCGTCCCGGGGCAAGACAGGGCGGGGCAAGTCTCGCCGCCGCCAGCCGGCCGACTGGTTCGGCAGGCTGAACCAGCTCGACTTCGACATCGACTTCTTCGAGCGGCTCCTGGCCCGGCGGCCCGACGCCGTGGAGGTGCTGCGGGTGCTGGCGGAACTGGTGTCGCGCAAGGGGCTCCTCCAGCGGGCCGTGGAGCTCGACGGGCGGCTCGTGACGCTCCTGCCCAACGATTTCCTGGCCCGCTACAATCTCGCCTGCTCGCTGGCCAGGGCCGGGTGTTCCGACGAAGCGATCGATACGCTGTCGCGGGCGATCCTGCTCGGATACGACGACCTCGCCCACATGGAGGCCGACCCGGATCTGGAGTCGCTGCGGAATCATCCCGATTTCCAGGCACTGCTCGGCAGTGAGTGACGCCCCCGGCGTCCGCCATCCGCATTCCGGAGCGCAGGCATGCTCGATCAGTTCGACAAGGTCACGGAAGCCGCCGCCTTCATCGCCGGCCAGTGGGCACCCCGGCCGGCCGTCGGCATCATCCTCGGCAGCGGCCTCGGCGGCGTCACCGGGACGATCACCGACAAGGTGACGATTCCCTACGATTCCATTCCGCACTTCGCCAAGTCCACGGCCCACGGCCACGCCGGCCAGCTCGTCTGCGGCCTGCTCGAGGGCGTGCCGGTGGTGGTGATGGAGGGGCGGCAGCACGCCTACGAGGGCTATCCGCTCGCCCAGATCACGTTCCCGGTCCGCGTGCTGAAGCGGATGGGCGCCGGCCTGCTCGTGGTCACCAACGCCTGCGGTGGGCTGAACCCGCACTACCGCACCGGCGATCTGATGGTCATCGACGACCACATCAACCTCCTCAACGACAACCCGCTGATCGGCATCAACGACGAGCGGCTCGGGCCCCGGTTCCCCGACATGTCGGCGCCCTACACGCCGGCCCTGATCGACGCCGCGTTGGAGACGGCCCGCCGCGAAAATTTCGCCTGCCACCGGGGGGTCTACGTGGCCGTCACCGGCCCGAACCTGGAGACGCGGGCCGAGTATCGCTTTCTGCGTGGGATCGGCGCCGACGTCGTCGGCATGTCGACGGTGCCGGAGGTGATCGTGGCGGTGCATGCGGGCCTCGAGGTGCTTGGCATCTCGGTGATCACCGACATGTGCCTGCCCGACCATCTCGAGGTGGCCACGGTGGAAAACATCCTCGCCGTCGCCCGTGGGGCCGAGCCGAAATTGCGGGCCCTGATCACGGCCGCGGTCCGGTCCCGCCGCTGATCGCCGGTCGTGGCCCCCGCAATCCCGAAACTTGGGCTCAAGACGCGTTCCGGCCCCTGCGGATAGAATATCGGGGGTGGCAGCCGCGACGCTGCCGTGGTGCCGCCGCCGACGACCGGCCCGCTCCCGGAGGGACATCCGATGCATCGCCGCCCCGCTGCCCCGCCTCGTTTTCGGTCGGGCTTCACCCTTGTCGAGGTGTTGGTCGTGATCGCGATCATCGCCGTGCTCGTGGCGATGCTCCTGCCGGCGGTGCAGCGTGCCCGGGAGTCGGCGCGGCGGACGCACTGCGCCAACAATCTCCGTCAGATTGGCGTGGCGCTGGGTCGCTACGCAGCGACAGCGGACTCTTTTCCGCCCGGGATCGCGGCGCGGGGTTGGAACGCTGGGCTGCAGAACAGCATCGGTGGAAATGACGGTGTGCAGGGTGTTGACAACGACTTCGCCTCGCTACAGTTTCACGACTGGACCTGTTTTCTCCACATGATCCTGCCGCAGCTCGACGAAGAGGCGTATTACAACAACCTGCGGGCGCCGCTGTTCCGGATGAAGCGGCCGCGGGACGAGCCCGCCGCCTATGCGGCCATCAACGGGATCGCGATCGGCGGTCTGCTCTGCCCGTCCGATGGCCAGGCCCCGCCACTTTGGGCGACACCGCCCAACCACGGTGGCCTGCGACTCGCCAAGTCGAACTACCTAGGCATGTTCTCCGGCACGAACGTCCAAGAGGGCTTGGTTCGGACGGGAACGGCGACCTCTCCACGCGAGCGGAGAGTCGTCCATCCGCTCCCGCCGCGGCCGTTCGACCGTCGTGGCGTTTTCGGCTACGGCACCGGCACGCGAGTGCGGGCGATCAGGGATGGCGCCGCCAACACGATCGCGGTCGCCGAATACCTGCGGGGTGTGTCCGCCACGGATGGCAGGGGTGCCTTCTGGTACAACGATGCCGGGATGCAGATGCTGCACGCCGCACAAGGGCCAAACGCGATCGGCTCCGACGTGCTCAACAGCAGTCGGCTGATAGAATTAGCAAATCCAACGGTAGATCAGGACTGGGGGTGCTTAAACACTGCCTCCTTTACGAACCAGGACAACCCGAACAATCGCCCCCAACTCAATCTCCCGTGCAGACGGGGATCACAAAGTGGCGAACTCGGCATCGACGACGCCGCAGCTTCCCGCAGCCGCCATAACGGTGGCGTGAACGTCGTCTTCTGCGACGGGCATGTGGCGTTCATCGACGACACGATCGAGAGCCGCATCATAATCCCCACCCCGCCCACGCCACCCACCTACGGCACCTGGCAGCGTCTTGCGTGGATCGACGACGGCCGCCCTGTCGAGGCCCCATAGCAACACTTGCCCGGGCTTTCAGACGCTCGCAAGCCGCCGGCGTGTCGCGTTCAGGCGTTGGCTCTCGACACCTACAACGGCGGATCGTCGGGCCCGCGTTCGCGGCCGATCTCGCCCGTGTTGCTCAAAACATTCAACTTTGTAGAGGGGCCTGTGAAGATCACCGAGGGCGGATCATTGGGCACCATCAGCATGTCCCAGACACCGTCCCAACGCGAAGAGTTTCCACCGCGGGCGCCCTGGTCGCCCAATTGCCCCACGGCGATGAACCTGTCACGGCCGCTGGCAGCGGCTCCCACCGGCTCGCGTCTCGAAACGAGACTGCTGATCGCCCGCACCGACCCGTCGCACATCGCTGCCATCAGGTACGGCCCGTGCAAGGCCTGCACGCGTGCCGAATTGCATTCCGATTCGAGCGGCCTCGTTTGGAACATGAAGGTCGTGCCGAAAGCGTCCAGCCCCGGGACGCGGGTGCCCGACGTGACGAAGGTTCCGCTGACCATCGTCCCCGCCCGAAGGCTCGGCAAGATGCCGAACCCATGCTCATGGAACCAATTCGTGTTCGTGCCCGTCGGTCCGCTGGGCAAAAAGGCGAAACGGAACGTCGACTTGGCGTCGCACTGCCGCATGCCTTCGGCAAACAGCAGGGTGTTCGACAGCCCGTCGGAGACGTGCGTAAAGGTCCGTCCGACGGGACCTGTCGTGCTGGAAATGATGTGTCCCCATGTGGCGCCGGCTGCTCCGTTGCTGTTCAGTCTCGCGGGAGGCGGAAAGTAGCCTCCAGCTTCCGGATTCGCGTTGGTCCCGCTACCGGCAACTGCCGTGCCGCTTACGGTCCAGGTGGACGACGCCGTACCACTGTGGACGATCCATCGCGGGCCGAACTTCGTCAGCACGTGGGCATTGATCTGATAGTTCGTCAGAGGAGAGTTGTCATAGCCGCCACCGGACGCGGAAGACGGCGACCGCAACGCGCTCACGTCTTCGATATCCACCAGAACAGGCAGCGACAGGCGAGCCGTTTCCGTGTCGTAATTTGCATGGAGCCTTCCCGGTTCGGGAGCTGTCGTGATTGGCGGTACGGGAACTGTGATGGTCGGGGGGACTAAGGTCACCCAGACCTGTTTCTTTCGCGCTGGGGATCCGACCGTGCCGACCTGGGGGATCACCAGGGGAAAGGTGTAGGAAGTTCCGTCGGCGCTGAAGGCGGTTCCCGTGCCGATTTGAGCGGGCTGGTAGTCGGGAGAGGGGGGCACGGCGGGAATCCATTCCTCGGGAACGGCGTCTCGCCACTCGCCGTTTTCAATTTCTCGAGAGCCCCCGCCGCCGACCTCGCCCGCGGCGGCGGCCGGAGTTCCAAAAACCGACATCCCGTCATAAGCCACCTGCTGATCAAGGTCGGGCAGCAAGTGCATCAGCCACCCGCCAAACCGCTCGCCGGCCCGCCCATTCATCGCACCCCAGTAGACCGGCAGGCGGTCGTTGCGGTGATGAAACGACTGCACCGCCTGGGCGAGCTGCTTGAGGTTCGACTCGCACTGCGCCTTCCGGCCCGCGCCCCGAGCCTGGAGGATTGCCGGGAGCAGCAGGCCCGCCAGAATGGCGATGATGGCCACCACGACAAGCAACTCGATCAGCGTAATGCCGATCCGACGACGGCGGTGCATGGCGAAGTTCTCCCTCCGACGAACCCCTGACGCATTCAACCTTATCGTAAAAAGGCTAGCTCAGCCAACACGACATCCGCAAGCTTTTCCGGTCATCGCTGGACGGCGCAGGAAATTGAGCACGGCGAAATGCATTTCAGCCCGCAGGAATCATGGCCTGCGGTCCCGGAAATCCGCGATCGACATCCGGTTTTCGAGCCGGTGGGCAGCCGTGAGCAGCGGAAAAGCCCTGGGCGACGGCTCGGTGCGGAGCGTCACACGCCGCTTTTCCCGGCAGGACCGGTGGGCTGCTGCCGTGGGGGCGCGATTCAGCCGGGGCCTCGGCTAGGATTCGCACCATGCCCATCTCCATCCGCGCCGTCCGTTCGCTCGACGAGGTGATCGAGCGAGCCGCCGAGTTCCTCGCCCGCCCGGTCGATCTCTTCGCCCGGCAGCGGATCGTGGTGCCGACGGTGGGGGCGAAGGCCTGGCTGACGGCCGAACTCGCGAAGCGGCTGGGGGCGAGCACGGGGCCCGACGGCACGCCGGCGGGGGACGGGATCGTCGCGGGCGTCGAGTTTTCCTATCCGGGCACGATCTCGTCGCTGATCTCGGAAGAGATGCGGCCCGACGCCGATCCGTGGGGCGTCGAGCGGCTCACGTTTACGGTTCTTGCGGTGCTTGTCGCCGATCCGGCCTTCGAGCCGGTCGTCGAGCGGGCGGGCGGACCGTTGCTGGCGGCCCGCCTGATCGCCGACCGCTTCGACCATTACCACTTTCGCCGGCCGGGCATGATCCTGGAGTGGGAGAACGGGCGTGCCGGCCTGAGTCCCGAAGCCGATGAGCACGGGGACCGCGTGGCGAAGCCCCTCACGGCCCGCGACCGGTGGCAGTTCGACCTGTGGCGGAAGGTGCGGGCCGCGATCGGCGAGAAGAGCCCGCCGGCTCGGGAGCAGGAGGCGCAGGGGCCGGCGCCCGAGGCCGTACTCGTGGCCGGTCTCCAGGGGCTCTCGCTCCACCAGATCAGGCTCGTGGAACGGCTGGCGGGAATGCCGGCAAAGGATGACAAACCCTGCACGGTGGAGGTGCTGCTCGTGCACCCCGCGCCGGCGCTGCGGGCGGCGTGGGCCGGCACCGCCCCGCCCGTCTCCAGAGACAAGTCCACGGTGCCGCGGCGGAGTGCCCCCGCGCCGACGCCCGGCGTCGATCCCCTCGTCGAGGCCTGGCTGCGGGGCACCCGCGAAGCCCAATGGCTGCTCGCCTCCCAGGGGTTCTCTCCCGAGCATCTCGAGGCCGCTGTCCACGCCCCACCGGCGACCGACGCCTCGCTGCTCGCCCGGCTCCAGCAGACGGTCGCCACGGGGCAGGTCGCCACCCCGGTCGCCGGCGGCGTGGCGTTCTCGCCGTGCGACCGGTCGGTGCGCATCCATCGCTGCCACGACCTCGGCCGCCAGGCCGAGGTGCTTCACGACGCGATCCTCCACGCCTTCCGGGAGATTCCCGATCTCGCCCCCCACGAGGTCGTGATCCTCAGCCCGCAGATCGCGACCCTCGCCCCGCACCTGGAGGCGGTCTTCAACCGCGAGGTCGCCGGCGACCGGCAGGACGGCAGCCGGGCCACGCTGCATCTGCCGCTGCTCGTGGCCGACCGCGGCATCCGCGAGGTGAGCCCTGGTGCCGAACTGCTGGCGGCCCTGATCGAGCTGCTCGACTCCCGCTGCTCGGTCGATGGCATGCTGGCGGTGGCCGCCCACCCACTCGTGCTCGCCCACTTCGGCCTCGACGAAAAGAACCTCGAGGTCTGGCAGCGGTGCATCGAGCGGACGAAGATCCGCTGGGGCCTCGACGCCGCCCACCGCGGGCGGGCGGGCCTCGATCAGCCAGGGCTCACGGCCCATACCTGGCGGCTGGGCCTGGAAAGAACGCTGCTCGGAGCCGTGATGCCCGACGCCGCCCCGGCGCCCGCCCTCGGCGGCGTGGTGCCGCTGCGGGAGGTGGCGGCGGCCGACATCGCGTCGCTCGCGCCGCTGGTGACGATCTTCGGCATCATCGACGATCTCGACCGGGCGGTCGTCGAGCGGCAGCCGGTGGGCCGGTGGTGCGATCTGCTCGAGCAGGCCCTCGGGCAGCTGGCCGGAGCGGAGAGCGACGAGCTGGCCGTGCCGCTGCGGGAGCTCGACCGGCTGCGGCAGGCGGCCGCGGCCGCCAAGGGAAACTCGCCCGCGGCGGTGGCCGTGCCCTGGCACGACCTCAAGACGATCCTCTCCGCCACGCTGACGGCGCCGGTGGGCCGGCAGCCGCTCCGCACCGGCGCGATCACGGCCACCTCGCTGATCCCGCTGCGCGGCGTGCCGTTTCGGGTGGTCTGCCTGGCCGGCTACGACGACGAAGCCGTCGCCCCGCGGGAGGGCGACAGCGACGACCTCGCCGATCGCCAGCAGCTGCTCGGCGACCGGGATCGCGGTCTCGAGGTCCGCCGCGAGCTGCTCGACTGCCTGCTGGCCGCGAGCGATCGCCTCGTCGTCACCTGCACCGGCATGGACGTGAAGAACAGCAAGACCCTGCCGCTGGTGACGCCGCTGGCGGAGTTCACCGACTTCGTCGGACGGCACGGTGTGCCGACCTTCGAGCACGCCGGCGAGTGCCTGCGGGCGATCGAGATCGTTCATCCCCGCCATGCCTGCAGCCGCGGCAATTTCGTGGCCGGCGAGCACGGCTTGCTCGAGGCCGCCGAACCCTGGAGCCACGATGCGGCGGCCCTGGCCGCGGCCCGGGCGCTCGGCCGGGAGCCCGACCCGCGGGCCGCGCCGGTGGCATCTCCCGTGGCCCCGGCCCTTGCCGAGGTGATCGACCTCGAGTCCCTCGCCGAGTTCATGCACGACCCGCTCTGGCCCTACGTCCGCAAGACGCTCGGCATCAATCCCTGGCGGGCAGACGACCTCGCGACTCCCGCCACGCTGCCGCTGGAGCTCGAAAGGTTCGAGAAGGGTCGGCTCCGCGACGACTACATCCAGCAGCTGCTCGCGACCGGGGACGGTGCGGCATTGGCCAAGGCCTGGGCGGCCGCCGTGACCACCAATGGCGATGTCCCCGTCCTCGGCTTTGGCCAGGCTGCGGTCGCGGAGATCACGCAGTTTTCGGCGGCGCTCCTCGCACTGGCTGAGGACGAAGGTGTGCCTCTCGACGACGGGCAGCACGCCGACATCGCGCTGGCGGTCGAGGGCGTCACGCTCACCGGCAGGATCGAGCGGTGCCATCCGGATGCCGATCGCGTCGAGACGATCGTCCTCGTGCGGCCGGATGCGATCCAGACCGAAGCTCGGGGGTTTCTGGTCGCCAAGGCTCTGGCCGGGCTCCAGCTCCTCGCCCTGCGTTCGGCCGGCCATGCCGCGCGGGCCTTGAT
This sequence comes from Pirellulales bacterium, assembly GCA_044344765.1. Taxonomy (GTDB): domain Bacteria; phylum Planctomycetota; class Planctomycetia; order Pirellulales; family UBA1268; genus QWPN01. Next base: position 8,523 of record JBIJCJ010000055.1, read on the forward strand.
CTTGAGCCAATACGGGGACTGGCGTCCGACCGCCGGGGCGGAGCGGCCTCCCGCCGCCGACGTCGTCCAGATGCGGCAGGTCCGGCTCGCCGACGCCATCGATCAGTCCCTGGCAGGACAGATGCTGCGCGACCTCGGCGGGCTCTACCTGCAGGCCGCCCGCGAGCCGCGCGGGCTGTTCAAAGACACCGCCAAACACCTGCCGCTCGACCGCGATGCGGCCCTCGAAGCCTTCACGAAGTTCACGGCGGGCGATGGCTACGCGACCAGCCACGAGGCGGTCGTGTACGGCGGCCAGCCGGAGTTCAGCGATGTGTTCGACGACGCCGACCCTCAACGGTGGCGGCCCACCGTCGACTTCTACCGACGATTCCTGGCGCTGACCAACGTCTCATACGACCGCACCCGACGGGCTTACGTCTATGCCGCCGCTCCCCCTTGACCTCCTCGCCGACGACTTTCCGCACGGCCTCGTCGTGGAGGCGAGTGCCGGCACGGGAAAGACCTATTCGGTGGCGGCGATCGTCACGATCGAGCTCGCCGAGCGGGACGATCTCCGCATCGGCCAGATCCTGATCACGACCTTCACCCGCAACGCGGCCGCGGAACTCCGTGACCGGGTGCGGAAGCGGCTCGTCGAGACGGCCGACAGGCTGCGCCGCAAGGCCGAGCCGGGGGACGACACGGTGGTCGTGCGGCTCCGGCGGCAGGGTGACGCCGCAGTCGCCGACTGTGTCCGGCGACTCGAACGGGCCCTCGTCGAGTTCGACACGGCCACGATCACGACGATCCACGGCGTCTGCAGCCGCGTCCTCCGGCTGGCGGGCCTGGAGGCCGGCGGGCTGAGCGACGCCGACGATACCGACCGCATCGTCACCGAGGCGGTCAACGACCTCGTGGTCGGGCATTCCACGCCGGCCCACCGCTGGGACGAGAAGAGGGTCGCGCAGGTCGTCAGGGCGCTGCGGCAAGACCCGTTTCTCGAGGCCTGGATCGATCCGGCGCTCGACGACTCCGCCCGGCGGCTGCTCGAGCCCTTCCGGCCACACCTGAGCGGCTGCGTGCGGCGGATTCAGGCGGCGATGACCGCCGCCCCGAGCTACAACGACCTGCTCCGCATCGCCTGCGAACTGGTCCGCGACGAGGCCCGGGCCGACCTGCTCGAGGCCCTCGCGGCCCGCTTTAGATTGGCGATCGTGGACGAAGCCCAGGACACCGACCAGCTGCAGTGGGAGTTTTTCAACCGGCTGTTTCCCGGCGGTGACGGCCGGCGGCTGATCAGCGTGGGCGACCCCAAACAGGCGATCTACGGGTTTCGCGGGGCCGACGTGCGGGCCTACATGCGGCAGGCGAAGCAAACCGGCACGACCGACCGCACGCTCGTCGTCAATTACCGGGCGGATCAGCCGGTGCTCGACGGTCTCAATGCCGCCTTTGCCGGCCGGGAGTTCGGGTCGGGGATCGGCTACCGGCACGTCGATGCGCCGCGCCATCGCCAGGCGGCCCGCATCCGGGAGATGCCGGGCAGCATCGAGTTTCTCGACCTCGGCGAGGCCGGCAGCCGGGGGGCCCTCGCCAGGCCGGTGCTCGGCAAGGTGATCGAGCTGCTCGACGACGCCCGCATCGCCGACAAGGATGATCCTGCCGGACCGGGTCGGACCGTCGGGCCGCAGGACATCTGCGTGCTCGTCCGCTCCGGAAGCGTCGGCCAGGTCGTCCAGCAGACACTCGGGCGGGCGGGCATTCCGGCGGTGACTGGCGGCACGTCGAGCGTGATGGCCAGCAGCATGGCCCTCGATATCCGCTCGCTCCTCGAGGCGCTGGAGCGGCCCAGCGACCTCGGGCGGGTGCGGCGGGTGGCGGCGACGAAGTTTTTCGGCCATTCGCTGGCCGCGGTCGGATCGCTCGCCGCCGACTCGAGCCGTGAGATCCAGGACGTTCAGGACCGGCTCCTGGGCTACGCGACGATCCTCGCGAAACAGGGGATCGCGGCCCTCGGGGCCGCGATCGAGGCCGACGAGGCGGTGATGACGCGGATCGCCGAGGGCCGGCACGGCGAACGGAACGTCACCGATTTCCTCCACGTGATCGAGGTCATGGACGGCTCGGGCCCGGGCACGGGCTGCGCGGCGAAGCGGGCCCTCGAGGTCTTCAGCCGGCTGGCGAACATCGACGAGAAGCACGAGCTCGTCGCCCGGCGGGTGGAGAGCGACGCCGACGCCGTCAGGATCTACACGATCCACGCGGCCAAGGGGCTCGAGTTTCCCTGTGTGATCGTGGCCGATCTTTGGAAGGAGAGATCGAGCGGCGGATCTCCCGCCGTCTTCTACGACGATGACGGCAAACGCAAGCTCAATCTCGGCTTCGCGCTCGGCAAGGAGTCTGCCCATGCCAAGAGCCGGAAAGAGACTGCCGAGATCGAGGAGGCCAAGCGGCTCCTCTACGTGGCCGCCACCCGCGCCCAGCACTACCTGGCCCTGATCGTCGGGCGGCAAAAGGGAACCAAAACGGATCCGACGCCGCTGTCGATCCTCCAGCAGACGATGACCCTGCCGGAACCGATGGCCCGGCCGCATGGCCGCTCGACGTTGCAGCGCCGGCTTGCCAAGGACGCCGCCGACGGTGCCCCGCTCGCCGTGGCCACGCCCCCGAAGGTCGAGCGCACCTACCGCCGCATGTCGTTCACGGGGATTGCCGCTGCGCGGGGCCACGGCCGTGACCGGCCGTTCGACCCCGAGGGGGGTGGCTACGACGAGCTGGAGGCGGGCGGCGGCGAGTCTCCGCCCGCGGCTCCCGAGCCGCCCGGTCAGCGGCGGGACGTGATCGACCTGCCCGCCGGGGTGGCCGTGGGCCGGATCGTTCACGAGATCTTCGAGCATGTCGATCCGACCAGGCGGCCCCTCGCCGACGAGGTGCGGAAGGTGGTCGCGGAGCGGGCCACATCGGGCCGGCTCAAGGACCGCCACGACGAACTCGTGACGGTCGTCACCGAGACCCTCGAGACACCGCTCGGCGGTCCATTCGGGCCGCTCACGCTCGATGCGATCGGCCCCCGGGACCGGCTCTCGGAGCTGACCTTCGACATGGGCCTGGCCGCGCTCGGCGCCGGCATCAAGGCACGAGCGATCGGTGAACTCTTGCTCGACAGGCTTCCGGAGTCGGACATCCTGCGCGACTACGCGAAGCTGCTCGCCGGGCCGGCCTTCGACGTGCCTGTCGGTGGCCTGCTGACCGGCTCGATCGACGCCCTCCTCCGTCTGCCCGGGAGCACCCGCGGGCAGCCGCGGCTCCTGATCACCGACTACAAGAGCAACAAGCTTCACAGGAACGACGCGGCCGATCCGCTGGCGGCCTATGCCCCGGAGCGGCTGGTGGCCGCGATGGCCGAGCACCACTATCCGCTTCAGGCACTGCTCTATGGCACGGCCGTCTATCGGATGCTCCGCTGGCGGTTGCCGGAGGCGGATCCCGATGAGTGCATCGCGGGCGTGGCCTATGCCTTCATCCGCGGGATGAAGGGCCGCGCGACCCCGACCGACCCCCGCGGCCACCGCTCCGGTGTATTCGCCTGGCAGGCGCCCCGCGGACTCTGGCGGCGACTCAGCGATCTGCTCATCATGCCCGCGCCCGCAGGAGCGTGCCGATGAAGGCCCCCGAGAGTCTCCATCCCTACCGGGCCGCCGGTGTCATCGGCCGCGACGACATCGCCGCGGCGACGCTGCTCGTGGAGATGGCTGGCCGCGACGCGGCGATCGAGCCGGAGCCGCTCGCCTGGCTGGGCCTCTGCCTGGCCCTGCGGACCGTGCGTGATGGTCACACGTGCGTCGATTTCGACGCGATCGAGGCCTGGCGTGGGGAGATCGATCCCGAGCTGCCGAGATGCCCTCCCTGGCCGACCGACGCGGCCGCCTGGACGGCCGCCCTCGAAAACTCCACGCCCCTCGTCGGCAGGCCGGGTGCACGCCGGCCCTTCATCCTCGACGGCCACCGCCTCTACCTGGCTCGGGCCCATGCGGAGGAGGCCTCGATCGGCGTGGCGATCGAGGCCCGCGCGGCAGCCGGCACGATCAGGATCCTGCTCGGCGGCCCGGGCACCGGGAAGACGACCAAGGTGGCCCAGGACCTGGTCCAGCTGTTTCAGGACGCCGATCCGGGCGGCGAAGAACCCGCAATCGCCCTGGCCGCCCCGACGGGCAAGGCGGCGGCCCGGATGGCCGAGGCCATCCAGAAGGCATGCTCCAGCGCAGCCGTCAAGGCATCGCGCGAGGTGAAGGAACGCATCCTCCGGCTCAAGCCCACCACCGTCCACAAGCTCCTCGGCTATCAGCCCAGCCGCGGCGACTGCTATCGGTATCACGCCGGTGAACGCCTCCCGTTCAAGCGCGTGATCGTGGACGAGGCCTCGATGCTTTCGAGCAGTCTCCTGCACCACCTGCTGGCGGCGGTCCGTGACGACGCGACCATCATGCTCGTGGGCGACCCCGATCAGCTGGCGAGCGTGGACGCCGGCACGGCACTCGGCGACATCGCCCTGTTCGGCCGTGCGGAGCATGCGGGCACGCCCCTCCACGGCTGCATCGCGACCCTCACGGAATGCCACCGCACCGAGTCCGAGAAAATCCTCGAACTCGCCCACGCCATCCGCGCGGGACAGCAGCAGCGGGCGATGGCAACGCTCACGGCGGACCACGACGCGGTCACATGGGTCGATCCGGCCGACTCCAGGCAGCTGGCGGATCTCACGAATCTCGTCGTGCACCACGCCACACGGCTCCGCGGACTCGCCCGCGGCACCGACGTCAAGGCCGTGCTCGCCGCGCAGTCCGAGCTCCAGGTGCTCTGTGCCCATCGCGAGGGGCCGATGAGCGTGGCCAGCTGGAACAGGCGCATCGAGAAGCAGCTCGACATCCGCCCGGGATTCCCCTGGTACACCGGCCGGCCGGTGATGGTCACCCGCAACAGCCCTTCGCTGCGGCTGGCCAACGGCGACGTCGGGGTGGTGATGTCCGGCGGCGGCAGCCGCGTGGCCGCCTTCGGGATCATCGACGCGGAGGGCCGGCCACTCGAGCTGCCGGTCTCCCGGCTGGAAGACATCGACACCGTCCATGCGGTTACGATCCACAAAAGCCAGGGCTCCGAGTATGGCCACGCCGTGGTCGTGCTGCCGGACCGGCCCAGTCGGATCCTGACGAGGGAGCTGCTCTACACGGGCGTCACGCGGGCCCGGAAGCGGGTGACCGTGGTCGGCTCCCGGGAAGTGCTCGAGGCCGCCATCCAGACGCCGATCCGCCGGGCCACGGGCCTGGCGAACCGGCTGGGAGGTGGCCATGCTCGATGACTCCCTCGGCACTCACCGCGGCGCGGACGGCCCGCCGGTCTTCCGGCCGGTGCGGAGGCTGACTGACGAGTTCGTTCGTTTCCCCCGCCACAGCGATTGACTCCCCATGATCACCTTCATCCATTCGGCCGACTGGCAGCTCGGCAAGCCGTTTTCCCGGGTCGCCGACGACGAGAAGCGGTCCCGGCTGCGGCAGGAGCGGATCGCCGCCATCAGGCGGATCGGCGACGTCGTCCGCGGGCACAACGCCGCCTTCGTCGTCGTCGCCGGCGACGTCTTCGATTCCAACAGTCCCACGAACGCCACCGTGTCGGACGCGTGCGAGGCCATCAGATCGATCGGCGTGCCCGTCTACGTCATCCCGGGCAACCATGACCATGGCGGGCCGGGGACCGTCTGGTCGCAATCCTTCTTCCTGCGGGAACGCGCGGACCGGGCTCCGAACCTTCGTGTGCTGCTCGACCCGGAGCCCGTCGCCGAAGCCGGGTATGTCCTCTTCCCCTGCCCGCTCGGCCACCGGCAGAGCGGCGCGGATCCTTGTGCGTGGATCAGGGGCTACGACTTCTCCGCCCTCGACGATCGGCCCCGGATCGTGCTCGCCCATGGCAGCACGCTGAACTTCAAGCAGGAGAGCGACGAAGAGGATGGCGGCCGGCAGGCGAACCTGATCGAACTCGACCGCCTGCCTCTGTCGCAGCTCGACTTCATCGCGCTCGGCGACTGGCACGGCATGGTGCAGGCGGGCGACAAGGCCTCGTACTCCGGCAGTCACGAGACCGACCGCTTCCCGAAAGACGGTCAGACGACCGGCCAGGTGCTGGTCGTGCAGGCGGCCCGTGGGTCGATGCCCGTCGTGCAGCCCAGGCAGACCGGCCGCACCCGCTGGTTTGCACATGCGGAGACGTTCGCCACCGACGCCGGCCCGGCGGCGCTCAAGGACGCCCTCAACCAACGCGTCGGCGACGCCGACCGCGGGCTTTCGCTGCTCAAGCTCTCACTGGCCGGCAGCCTGGGACTCGCCGGCCATGCAGAGCTCGCGCGGATTCTGGAAAGCTGGCAGTCGGGGCTGCTCGACCTGCGGCTCGACAACGCGGTGGCGGTCGCCCCGACGGCCGACGAGATCGACGCCCTCACCAACACGCTGGGCAATCCCCTGATCATGCACGTGGCCCGCGAGTTGCAGCGGCAGATCGAGGGCGGCGGCGATGACGCGTTCATCGCCGGCACGGCCATCGCCCTGCTTCACGAGTTCGTTCACGGAGACGATGCCCGATGAGACTGCTCTCCGTCAGGGTCAAGAACGTCCGCATGCACGAGGACCGCACGGTCGAGTTCGATCGGGAGCGCACCGTCGTCGCCGGCCCGAACGAGTCGGGCAAGAGCACGCTCGTGGACGCGATCGAGCGGGTCCTCTGCTATCCGCATCGCTCCACCGCCGACAACCTCGAGGGGTTCAAGCCCCGGGCCGGCGGCGGGGCCCCCGAGGTGACGCTCACGTTCGAGCGACACGGCCGGACCTATGAAATCCACAAGGTTTTCAAGGGTCCGCAGTCGCTGGCGCGGCTCACCGATGAGGACGGTCTCACCCTCACGGGCGACGAGGCCGAGGAGCGGCTCCGCGGCCTGCTGGGGTTTGGTGAAACGCAGCTGCGCAGCCCGTTTTACGGATGGTCCCACCTCTGGGCCCGCCAGGGTGCGGCGGGCCAGGATCCCACGGACGGTGCCGCCCTCGGTGCGGCCGCAAAGGAGCTCGACGCTCGGCTCAAGCGGATGACGGGAACGGTACCGACCGAGTCGAAGAAAGACACGGCCACGTGTGACCGAATCATGGCGGAGCACAATGCCACGTTCACGCCGACGGGCATGCTGAGAAACAACTCCCCACTCGGCGCGGCCCGGGCCGAACTGGCGGCCGCCCGAGAGGCCGCCGCGCAGGCCGCCGTCCGTCTCTCCGAGCTCGAATCCGCGGCCGCTGCCATCGTCCGTGAAGACGCCCTGATCCAGGAGGGCCGAGCCACCCTTGCCGATGCCGAACGGCGGCTCGCCGGGATCCAGGAAACGCTGGCGCAGATCGAGGTTCACGAGCAGACGCTCGCCGCCCGGCGGGCGGCCGCGGAGGCCGCGGCCCGGGCGCACGCCGCGCTCGCGGAGGGCGACGCCACGATCGAGGAGCTCACGACCTCGATCAATGATCGCATCCAGGCCCTCGCTCCCAGAGAGCGGGAGATCGAACGGCTGCTCGACCACGAGCGGCAGCTCCAGGCGGTGGTATCCGCCTGCCTCACCGCGTTGGACGACGCCGTCGAGTCGCAGCGGCTCGTCGTCACGGATAAAGATCTGCTCGACGCGGTCGCCAGGGTGTTTGTCCTCGAGACGGACAGGGGAACCCTGGAGGCAGCCCGCGAGCAGATCAACGCCCACGCGACGGCCATCGCCGCCATCGACGTCCGCTTGGCCGCGCTTCCCGACGTGGACCGGGCGGCGGTGGAGGCGATCGAGGATCTCGATCGGCAGCGACAGGTGAGCCAGGCGAAGCTCGAGGCGAGTGCCACTCGACTCGAGCTGCTGCGGACCAGCGGCCCCGTGGTCGTGGCTGGCCGGTCGCTGGCCGTCGGGGAAACGTGCATCCTCACCGATCCCGCCGAGGTGACGATCGGGGACGGAACGACGATCCAGGTCAGGCCGGGAGGTGGCGAGTCGATCTTGGAGTTGCGGGCGGAGGTAGCGCAGGTCAGGCAGGACCTGGCTGCCCGCCTGGCCGGGCTTGGTCTCAAGGCCGTCGCCGAGGCCAGAACCACGCTCGAGCAACGGCTTGCCGACGAGGCGGCCCGCGATCGGCGGCGGGACAAGATCGCCGACCTCGACGGCGACGGCGTGCAACGCCGGCTGGAGTCCGTCACGGCCGAGATCCGCAAGGTCGAGGCGGAGATCGACCGCAAGCAGCCTGCGGCATTCGCGCGGCCCGCGGATACAGCCGCGGTCGCTGCGGCGCTGCAGGGGTTGCAGGAACGACGCCGGCTGGCCGACGAGGCCGTCCAAGCGGCCCGTGCCGACTTCGACACGGCCACCAAGGAGGTGGCTCGGGCGCGTCAGACGCGCGAAGACCTGGAGCTCGCGCTGGCCACCGCCAGGCGGGAACTGCTCGATCTCCGCGTCCAGACCGCCGGGCTCGAGTCGGTGCACGGCACCGACCGCCGGCAACGAATCCAATCGCTCGCGGCCGACAAACAGACGCAGGAGGATGCCGTCGCGGCCGGCGAGCGGGCCCTCGCAGCCCTGGATCCTGACAGGATTCGGCTCGACAAGCAGCGTTACGACGGCACGGTGGAGGCCGCCAAGACCTCGATCAGCGATGCCCATGTGCGGCGGGCTCGCGCCGAGGCTGACCTGGATCGCAGCGGCACGACGGATCCGCACGGCGTCAAGGCCGCGGCCGACGCCCGGTACGAGGTCGCCCTGCGGCGGCATGCCGAAGTGGAACGGCGGGTTGAGGCGGTCCGCCGGCTGCGGGAGCTGTTCGAGAAGCGGCGACAAGAGGAGGCGGAGCTCGTGGCGGCGCCGCTGCGGGCGAAGGTAAGCGAATATCTCGACGCCCTGTTCGGCACGGGCACGCGGGTCGCGGTCACGAAGTGCGGCGACACGTTCGCGGACCTGGCCGTGGCCCGGCCTTTGGTCGGGGGCCTGACGTTCGAGTTCGAGGAGCTCAGCGGCGGCACGAAGGAGCAGGTGGCGGCCGCCTGCCGGCTGGCGATGGCCGAGGTGCTTGCCGGCGGCGATGCCGGCGACGGCACGGAGGCGACCGCCTGCCTGCCGATGGTGTTCGACGACGCCTTCGTCAACTCCGATCCCGAGCGGATCGAGGCGGTGCAACGCGTCCTCTATCTCGGGGCCCGTCGTGGCCTGCAGATCATCGTGCTGTCCTGCAACCCGAAGGAGTATGCCAACTTCGCCGCCCGGCGCGTCGATCTGCCGCGGCCAACGGACACGGCCGCCGCCGTTCCGGCCGCCCCCGGGGCGCCGCCGTCGGGCTGATCGATCGCCGCGCAGACGATCGCGGCCCGGCTGTTCGCAAGCGGGCTCGGCTCATTTCCGTGATTCGCGCCCGGTTGCTGAAGGTGTTTCGCGTGTACGATGATGCCGGTTCGGCCGCGCAGCGGACGACGCACCAACGGCAGGGAAAACCCGAGGGCATGCCATGCGGCTGACGACGGAACAGCTCAAGGCAGGATGGCTGCATCCGCGGCGGGTCGTGCGGAACGTCGTGGCCCGCCACTTCGCCGACTCGATGACGACCGATCCCGACGTGACGGCCCACGCGATCCGCGGGGCCCGGGAGTTCGGCTGGGGCCGGTTTCTCACCTGGGAGCACATGTTCTGCGAGCTGCCGTTGGCCGACGAGGCGGCATTCGAATGGGTGTGCGAAGAGGTGGAGCGGACCGACGCCGAGGCCCCGTCGAGCAACCAGAAGTGGCACCTGACCACGATGCTGGCCAGGGCCGAGATCGGCCTCTTGGAGCGGCGTCGGCCGCGGCTGCTTTCGCTCCCGGCGCTGGAGCCGAGGATGCGGGAAACGATCGACACACGGCTCGAGCTGGCGGCATGCCCGCCGGCGGATGCCTGGCGGCGGCTCGAGGACCACTGCCGCATGGCGGCGGCCGCCAACA
>JBIJCJ010000056.1:0-18505 GCA_044344765.1 Pirellulales bacterium
CCTCCGCGCCGACGGCAGAAAAACGCCACTGCAGGGGGAGGGCAGCCGTTCCGGGAGCAGCTGATCAGGTGCCGGAAAACGCGGCACCAGCCTCACCAGCCGCCCATCGGCCCGGAAATGCCTATCGACATGGTTGCGGAAGTGCCATTGGCCGGACTATCCTTTGGGTACTGCCCTACGCCGACATCCGCGACTGGCTGGCCGCGCATCCCGCCCCCGGCGGCAGCGGGGCTCCGGCGCCGCCACTTGTTCGGGACCTTTCGCGCCCCGCTCCCGGCGAGGTCCTCAGGGTCGCGTTGGGCCGCGACGAGAGCATGGACTTCTGCTGGATCCCCGCTGGCCGATTCATGATGGGCAGCCCCGCGACGGAAGTCGGCCGCTCGGCGTGCGAACAGCGGCACGAGGTCGAACTCACGCACGGGTTCTGGATCGGCAGGTACGAAGTCACGGTCAAACAGTGCCAGGCCGTCCTGGGCCGCAATCCGACCTATACCTACAGCCCCGAGCCCGACGCCCCCAAGACCCTGTTCTGGTCGGACGCCAACGCCTTCATGCAGAAGCTGTCGGAACGCCTCCGGGCGGATGGAGCGCGGCTGGAACTGGCGGCCCTCGAGCCCCGCCTGCCCACGGAGGCGGAATGGGAATACGCGTGCCGTGCGGGTTCGTCCTCCGCCCTGTACACGGGCGCAGAGCTCTCCTTTGCCGCCGCCCCCTGCCGGCAGATCGACGAACTTGCTTGGACCAGGTTTCCCCGGCCATTCGTTCTTCGGCCCGTCGGCATGAAGCGGCCCAACGCCTGGGGCCTGTTCGACATGTGCGGGAACGCGGCCGAGTGGTGCCTGGACCGGTACGGAGACTCCTCCAACGAACGCTCGGTCGATCCGACGGGACCGACGGAGGGCGAGCTGCACGTGACCCGTGGCGGATCCTGCTTCGACTACCCCGCGGCATGCCGCTCGGCCTCCAGGCAGGGAGCCGCCGCGAACGCCGTCGCCGGGTTCCGCGTGGTGCTCAGCGGCGTTCAGCGCGGGCCGGGCCGTCAGTAGCGACGCTCACCCCGCCCCCACGGCGGGATGGTGTGCAGCCCCGACCAGCGCGACCGGCTGCGGCTCGAATCGGAGCCGCAGTTCCCGACGGACACATGGCACCGCCGGCGGACGGCGAGTATTCTCCGCGTTCCCGAATCCACCACATGCGGAGCTCTCTCATGTCACTCCCCCGTCTCTCCTTCGGTGTCGGCGACCGCTTCGCCCACCAGGCCGAAGCCCAGCTCGCCGCCTTCGAACGGCTGGCGGCCGACGGCGTCGTCGTCGCCCCGGTGTGGAACAAGTCGAACCGCGAGCACGGCTTCATCGGCAGCGAGCCGCCGAGCGTGCGGGCCGCAGCCGCGGCGGCGGTCGCCGCCCGACGCTGGCCGCACCCGTGGTTCGTGGACGCGGACCACATCCGCCTGGAGACGGTCGATCGGTTTCTCGATTCGAGCGACTTCTTCACGATCGACGTGGCTGAGAGCATCGGCGCCACGCCCGCCCCGGCCGACCTCGACGCCTTCCTGGCCCGGCACGGCGAGCTCATGGGCCGCCTCGCGATCCCGGGCGTGGCCGACGCCATCGTCCTCGACCGCGACGGCCTGACCGCCATCGCGCGGCAGTACCTCGCCGCCTGCCGCGAGGCCGGCCGCATCTGGCGGCACATCCGCGACCGCCGCAGCGGCACGTTCGTCACCGAAGTCAGCATGGACGAGACCGACCTGCCGCAGACGCCGCCGCAGCTGCTCGTGATCCTCGCCATGCTGGCCGACGAAGGGATTCCGGTGGACACCATCGCCCCCAAGTTCACCGGCCGGTTCAACAAGGGCGTCGACTACGTGGGCGACCTGGACCAGTTCGAACGCGAGTTCGCCGCCGACGTGGCCGTGCTCGCATACGCCGCGGAGCGGTACGGACTGCCGCAAAACCTGAAACTCTCGGTGCACAGCGGCAGCGACAAGTTTTCGCTCTACCCCGTGATCCGGCGGACGCTCGCCGCGACCGGCGCCGGCGTGCACCTGAAGACGGCCGGCACGACCTGGCTGGAGGAGCTGATCGGCCTGGCCGAGGCGGGCGGCGACGGCCTCGAACTCGCCCGCGAGATCTACGCGTCGGCGATCGAGCACGTGGACGAGCTGTGCGGCCCCTACGCCACCGTGATCGACATCGATCGGGCGAAGCTGCCCACGGCGGCCGAACTGGCCTCGTGGCCCGGGCCGCGGCTGGCGGCGACGATCCGCCACGTGCCGACGAACCCCGACTTCAACCCGCACGTGCGGCAGCTGCTGCACGTGTCGTTCAAACTGGCGGCCAAGCAGGGCCGGCGCTACACCGACCTGCTCGACGCCCAACGGGAGATCGTGGGCCGGCAGGTGACGGAAAACCTCTATTCCCGCCACCTCCGCCCGCTGTTCGTGGGCTGAACGCCGTGGTCGCACGTGTTCCGGAAGCCCCCGGCGGAAGCCGGGGGGTGACGCGCCCGATCGCCATGGACAAGCGTGATGAAATGCCCGGTTGGTGATGGCACGCGTCACCCCCTCGCTGCCGCGAGGGGCTTCCAAATTGCGATCGGATCGTGGCCGCACGTGTTCCGGAAGCCCCGACGGAAGCCGGGGGGTGACGCGCCGCCATTACGATCGGCGGGTTTCGGCCCTCGGCCTGTCTTGGCACTCGAGCACGTATGCCACCACGTCCTCCACGCCCCGCGTGTCGTAGAGCAATCGCTTGCTGCCGTCGCGCGTCCACCAGCGCGGACGCCGTCCTGTCCGAGTCGACAACTCACGCGAACACCGTGCCTTGATGGACCGCAGCACCTCCCCCGGCGACCAACCTCTTGCTGACACGACCACGTGCACATGCGTAGGCCGGCAGTTGACCGCATGCAACTGCCAGCCTCGAAACACGCAATGCTCCCGCACAGCCGCCTCGACGATGCCACGGTCATGCTGGCGGAGTTCCACGCATCCGTCGCGCATGAAACGGGTCGCATGCAGGGCAAGGCGGTGACTTGGCTGCCGCATCATGCCGCGGGCGTCACACCATCCGCGATCGTCGCCGGGCAGCCATGAGCCGTACGTTGTCCATGTGAGGAAAAACGCCATTGGACCCGCGTTGTAGGATAGACCGGCTTCGTTTTGCATGGCGGCAGAATATGTACGTATGTACTCTTCAGCAAGGAGGGAGGGGTGCTTTTTTAATCCAACGCGTCACCCCCCGGCTCCCGCCGGGGGCTTCCGGAGGACCGGGTGCCCGCAAGCCGACCCCAACCCGAAAGCCCCTCGCGGCAGCGAGGGGGTGACGCGTAGCCGTCAACACCCGGACATTGCATCGACCGCGTCCATGGGAATGGGGCGCGTCACCCCCCGGCTCCCGCCGGGGGCTTCCGGAGGACCGGGTGCCCGCAAGCCGACCCCAACCCGAAAGCCCCTCGCGGCAGCGAGGGGGTGACGCGTGACCACCACCATCCAGGAATTTCATCGAATCCGTCCGCCGCGATCCGTGCCGCGGTCAGCGTCGGCTTGCCAGCCGGCGGCGGGTGACCCAGGCGCGGTAGCCGAACATCAGCCACAGGTTCGGCTTCGAGAACAGCACCCGCGTCACGAGCCCCCACGGGCCCGGCTTGTGCGCGTATTCGATGTGCTCGCGAATCTCCGTCGTCGCGGGCCCGATGGGCACGAACGTGTGCGTGTGCTCCCACTTCGCAGCCGGCCCCTCGGCCTGGACGTCGGTGAAGCCGCGGTCCGAGACATTGCGGTGCACGGCCTTCCACCGCAGCGGCAACGGCCCGACCCAGAGCGTGAAGGTGGAGACGGAGCCCTCCGCCAGCGGCTCGATCGCATGCAGCTGCACGATCGTCGGCGGCGGCGTGAGGACCTTCAGGGCGGAGGTGTCGCGATGAAACTCGGCCACGGCGGTGAGCGGCGCGGCGACGGTGAAGGCGTAGTCGAAGACCGGCATGCGTCCCGCCGCCGCGGGCGGCGCCCAAAGGAAAACACGAACCGCAAGATTGCGGTCGTGAACCGGGTGCAGCCTATCGCCGCGCGGGCCGGCTGTCGAACGTCGAGCGAGGGAACTCTCCGGGGTGAGGCGGATCGGCGTGCCCTGCGGCGGCTCACGGAGCCACCCCGCATGACGCCGATCACTCCGTCCGCGGTGCCTCGGCCGAAATCTCCAGCACGAGCGTGCCGTCTGCCAGGGCGGCCCGCCGCTCGGCGACGAGCCGCAGCACGTCCGCCGGCAGCTTTTCGTCCCAGCCGTGCCAGGCCGCGAGCCGCACGCCTCCCTTGGCCAACGTGCAGAACCGCCGCAGATCCTCGGCCGTCGGCCCCCCGGCGGCCGCGCGGGCGACGGCATGGTCGATGACGGGCCGCATGTCCCATACCGTGCCGGTGACGACGTGGCCGGGAGCCTCGTCGTGCTGGTCGAACATGTCGCCGAAGCCGACGACGCCGGTCTCCTTCACGGCCGCGAGCGCCCCCGCCCGCTCGGCAAAGATCGCGTCCGCGCCCGCCGCCACCTGGGCCAGCGCCGCTGCCCGGGCCTTGGGCGGGTCGAACCACGCATCGATGAACGTCACCTTCGCCTTCACCTCCGGGTTCGCCTCGCGGGCACCCTTGAGAAAGGCGTTCACGGTCCGGTGCACGGCGTCGTCGTGCTTGCCGGCGACGACGCCGACCATGTTCGACTTCGTCACCTTCCCGGCCACGAGGCCGCACAGATAGGCCGGCTCGGTGAGATCGGCATCGAACACGGAAACGTTCGGCGGCTGCGGCCGCTCCGCGCCGCCGAGGAGAAAGGCGACCGCGGGATGGCGCCGAGCGAGGGCGAGGAGCTCCTCCCCGGCATCGGCGGCATCGGTGACCACGACGTCGGGCTTGTTGGCGACGGCTTCTTCCACCGCAGCGAGCTGCTTCTCGGCCGTGCCGAGCTCGGCCTTCCATCTATACGTGATCCGTCCCGCGTCCCGAGCCGCGGTCAGGGCGGCGTGGATCACCGCGTTCCACGGCTCCGCGACGGGCGTCACGTAGGCCGCGAACACCGCCGGAACCTTGACCGACGGCGCGTCTTCCGCCCGGCCGCCGGGCAGCGCGCAGCAGGCGGCCGCCGCCAGCAGCCACCGTCCCGCTCCACGTGCCAGGTCGTGCATACCGTCCGCCTCCGGTCCGTTTCGGATTGAATCCGCCGGGGCGGGGATTTGCAACGGCAAACGCCCCGTCAGCCGCTCCGCGACCGCCGCCAGACCTCGCCAAGCACCACGCCGCAGGCGACCGACACATTCAGGCTCTCAACCCTGCCCGTGCCCGGGATCTGCACCCGCAGGTCGGCGAGCGCGTCCACGCCCCGCGACACGCCCTCGCCCTCGCTTCCCAGCACGAGCACCGCCCGCGGCGGCAGGGCGGCGGTGTAGAGCGACTCGCCCCCGTGGCTCGAGGTCACGACGACCCGCCAGCCTTCGCGTTTCAGTCGACCGAGATCGGCGGCGGGGTCGGCGAGGTCGGCCACCGGCACCGCTTCCGCCGCCCCTTCCGCGACCCGCACGGCTGCGGGCGAGAGTGGCGGCAGGTCGCCCGCCCGCCCCACGACCGCCGCCACGCCGAAGTGCGCGGCCGTGCGCAGGATCGAGCCGAGGTTGTGGGGGTTCTGCACGCCGTCGAGGTAGACGATCGGCCCGGTCAGACTGGCGGCGCGGCCGAGCAGGTCGGCGAGCGACCAACGCGGCAGCTGCTGTGCCAGGATCGCCACGCCTTCGTGATGGATCGAGCCGGTGAGCCGGGCGAGATTCTCGTCGGCGACGATCTGGAACCCCTTGCGGGCCCCGGCGCACCAGGCGACGAGGTTCGCGAACTGTCGCCGTCGGGCCTCGGCGAGATACACCCGCACGATCGCCTCGGGCCGCCGCGCGAACAGCGCTTCGCAAGCCCGCACGCCGTGAAACATCTCCTCCGTCTTCGCCTGGTGCCGCGGCTGGGCGCCGCGCGACGGCGCGGGCCGACGCGGACCGGGTCCGGGGGCCGGCGGCCGGGCCGGCCGCCTCTTCCTACCGGCCGGGTCTGCAGATCGGGGTCGCTTCATGCCCCGAATTGTACGCTGGAGCGAGGCCCGCGTGGTCCGCCGGCCTGGCGTTGATCCACAATCTGTTTTTTTGTACACTCCCCTCTGCACACGAACCATCGACCAGAGAGACGCCTCAATGACCACCGAAGCCTTTCGCAAGCTGCTGAAACGGCAGCCGTTCCAGCCCTTTCGGCTCGTGATGTCCAGCGGCAAGTCGTACGACGTGCGGCACCCCGAAATGGCTTTGGTGCTCCGCAACGACATCCTCGTGGGCGTCGACGTGGCTGACGACGGCCTGCCTGCCGATTTCGACATCTGCCCGCTGTTCCACGTGGCAACCGTCGAGGCGCTTGCCGGGCCGCCGAGCGGTTGACCCGCTGCGTAGGATTCTGTCGTTCTCCGGCATGGCCGCCCTCCCCCGCGGAGCCGTGCCATGCCTCACAAGCGGATTCTGTTCCGCGCCGACGCCCGCGAGCGGATCCTGCGTGGGGCCACCACGCTCGCCGACGCCGTCCGCGTCACGCTCGGCCCGAAGAGCAAGTGCGTGCTCATCGAGAAGAAGTGGGCCCCGCCGCTCGTCTGCAACGACGGCGTCACGATCGTCAAGGAGATCGAACTCGAGGATCCCGAGGAGAACCTCGGCGCCCACATGCTCCGCGAGGCGGCGGAGCGCACGGCCGACGTCGTAGGCGACGGCACGACCACGGCCACCCTGCTCGCGCACGCGATCCTCGCCGCCGGGCTGCGAAACCTGGCCGCCGGCGCCAGCGCCGTGGACATCAGGCGCGGCCTCGATCGGGGGTTGGCGGCCGCCACCACCGCCATCAAGGCGCTCTCGCGGCCGGTGGCGAGCCGGAAGGAGAAGGCCCAGGTCGCCGCGATCTCCGCCCACAACGACACGGCCCTCGGCGACTTCGTGGCCGACGCGATGGACCGGGTTGGCAGCGAGGGGGTGGTCACCGTCGAGGAGGCCAAGGGAATGGAGACCTCGATCGAGATCGTGGACGGCATGCAATTCGACCGCGGCCTCCTCTCCCCTTATTTCATCACCGACGCCGAGCGGCAGCAGGCCGTGCTGGAGCGGCCGCTGATCCTCCTCCACGAAGGCAAGATCGCCAGCCTCAAGGAGTTCCTTCCGTTCCTCGAGTCGGTGGTGCAGCAGCGACGGCCCCTGGTCGTGATCGCGGAGAGCGTGGAGGCCGAGGCCCTGGCCACGCTCGTCGTCAACCGCATCCGCGGCGTGCTGGAGTGCGTCGCGTCGCGGGCGCCCGGCTACGGCGACCGCCGCCGGGAGATGATGCACGACATGGCGATCCTCACCGGCGGCCGGTTCATCTCGGCCGATCTCGGCGTCACGCTCGACGCGGTCAAGATCGCGGATCTCGGCACGGCCGCGAAGGTGACGGTGGACCGTGACACCACGACGATCATCGGCGGCGCGGGCGACAAGGCCGCCATCCAGGCCCGCTGCGCCGAGATTCGCCGGCAGATCGCCGAGGCCATGAGCGACTACGACCGCGAGCAGCTCGAGGCCCGGCTGGCGAAGCTCGCCGGCGGCGTGGCGATCATCCGGGTGGGCGCCCCCACCGAGGCCGAGCTCAAGAGCCGCAAGGAGGCGCTGGCCGACGCCATCAGCGCCACGCGGGCGGCGATCGCCGAGGGCATCGTGCCCGGCGGCGGGCTGGCGCTCGTGCGGGCGATCGCGGCGGTGGAGCGGGAGGAGGCGGCCTGCGAGGGGGACGAGCGGACGGGCGTGCGTGTGTTGCGCCAGGCCCTCGAGGTGCCGGCCCGCACGATCGCGGAAAACTCGGCGGCCGACGGGGGCGTGGTGGTGGGCGAACTGCGGCGCGGCAGCGGGGCCCACGGCTTCGACGCCGCCCGGGGCGTGTATGGCGATCTCGTCGCCGCAGGGATCGTCGATCCCACGAAGGTCGTGCGGGTGGCGCTCGAGAACGCGGTCAGCGTGGCCGGCACGCTGCTCCTCACGGAGGCCACGCTCACCGAGGTCAAGGACGAGAAGGCGGAGACGTTCCACCCGGAGCTGGCCGCGGGGCTCGAGGGCTGACTGCCCGTGGACAAAGCCATTCATGGCCTTTGTCTGATCGGCGCCCCCTCTGCGCCGTCGTGCCCGCTTGGAGCGGCGGTCTTTGACCGTCGATCTGGCGGCGAACCTCCGTCACCGCCAGGTGCGGAACGGCTCGTAGATCCGCAGCCCGAAGAGCAGTTCGCTGGCCGTGTACTGCTGCACGAGCCCGACGGACGCCAGCGGCAGCCCGAGGGCGGACAGGTTCAGCGTCGTGTCGGACTGATCGATGGAGAAGAACCGATACCCGACGTCGAAGGCCACGCGTTCGCTGACGTTCCAGACGACGCCCCCGCCCACCTGCCACGCGAAGGCGGCCACCTGCGCCCGCGATACGGAGTTGATTTCGAACCCGAAGAAGGAGACCCCGCCGTCCAGGCCGTAGCGGTAGCCGCCGGCCCCCACGCCGCCGCCCAGATAGAGATCGACCTGCTCGTCGATGGAGAAGTCACGCCATACGTTGACGAGCGTTGACCAGCCGTCGTTGGCGGCCCAGTGGAAGTCCGCGCCCAGCACGGGCACGACGGCGTCCCGAAACGACGCGGTCACGTCGTCGCGGCCCTGCCCCTCGACCTCGATACGCAGCTGGCCGTCCTCCCGCTCGAAGGCCAGGCCGGCGGCACCGCCGGCGGTGATTACCGAGCGGTTGAGGCTGCGGCCGGCGAAGAACTCCTCGTACAGCGGATCGGACAAGGTCACGAACGACACGCCGAGCAGGCCCGTCACGTAGCATCGCGGCGCGTCGGCCGTCCGGCTCGCGACCGGCTGAATCTTCACGTCCTCCCACACGGAGCCCCGTGGCGCTGCGACCGCGCCGAACGACGTCAGGTCGATCATCTCCGTCACCACGGCCGGCCACGCCGCTTGCGGTGCCAGGAGCAGAGCTGCCAGCAGCATGCGGCCGATCGTTTCGCACCGCGACAGCCGCATGACTCACCCTGCCCGTGCTCGAACACCGAACCACTCGGGAAACGCATCGGCCGCAACGGCCCGTAACGGCGAGCGGCAGGCCGCCCGCGCCGCGGAACTTCGCCAGCCGTTCACGTCTCCGTGGATCGCCCCCCGGCCCGCCATGCCGACATGTCCGCTACACTGTGGCGTTCCGGTCCACGCAGACCGCACGTCCCTCCAGGAAAGCGCCATGCACGCCCTGCTCGTTGCCCTCGCCGTCGCCCTCGTCGCCATCGCCTGCCAGGCCGCCCCGACGCCGGCCGAGCGGATCATCCGCGGCGGGCCGATCGTCACGGTGAACCCCGCGCAGCCCACGGCGGCCGCGGTGGCGATCGCCGGCGGGAAGATCGTGGCCGTCGGCACCGAGGCCGAGGTCATGGCCTGGAAGGGGCCCGGCACCGTGGTCACCGATCTGGGCGGGAAGACCCTCGTGCCGGGCTTCGTGGACGGCCACAGCCACTTTTGGTCGCTGGTTGACGTGCAGACGCAGGCCCTGTGCGCGTCGCCGCCGGCCGGCCCCTGCCGCAGCGTGGCCGACGTGATCGCGAGCCTGAAGAAGATTCAGGAGCGGCGCAGGCTCGGTCCGGGAAAGTTCGTGATCGGCTTCGGCTACGACCCCGAGCTGCTCGCCGAGAAGCGGCCGCCCACCAGGCAGGAGCTCGACGCCGCCTTCCCCGACAATCCCGTGCTCCTCGTCCACGTCTCCGGCCATGGCGCGATGCTCAACTCCAAGGCGCTTGCGACCTACGGCATCACCGCCGCCACTCCTACGCCGCCGGGCGGCGTGATCGGCCGCGAGGCCGGCTCGCAGGAACCGAACGGGCTGCTCTTCGAGACGGCCTTCCTGCCGATCTTCTCCAAGGTGCCGGGGCCGGGCGACGACGAATGCCTCGACCTGCTGAAGTCGGGCCAGGAGCTGTACCTGCGGGAGGGCATCACCACAGCCCAGGAAGGGGCCACGATGAAGCATCAGCTCGACCTGCTGCGGATCTTCGCCGACCGGGGCCTGCTCAAGCTCGACGTCGTGGCGCTCCCGTTCATCACGGAGATCGACGCGGTCTTCGGCGGCCGGCCGCCCCGCAACGAGCCGGAGTACAAGAACCGGCTGCGGATCGGCGGCGTGAAGATCGTGACCGACGGTTCGCCGCAGGGCCGCACGGCCTGCTTCACGAAGCCCTACCTCACGGACGGCCCCGCGGGCCAGAAGAACTGGCGCGGGGAACTGTCGTTCCCCCAGGCCACGCTCAACGGCTGGGTGCAGAAGGTCTACGACGGCGGGGCCACGCTGTTCACGCACTGCAATGGCGACGCCGCGATCGACGCCCTGCTCGAGGCCCACCGCGCGGCCTCCGGAGACGATCCGGCCAAGCCCCGGGGCACGGTCGGCGTGCACTCGCAGTTCATCCGCCGCGACCAGCTCGAGAAATACGCGGCCTGGAAGATCACGCCCTCGTTCTTCACGATCCACTGCTTCTATTTCGGCGACACGCACGTCGCCAACCGCGGCCCCGAGCAGGCAGCCTTCATCAGCCCGATGAAATCGGCCCGCGGCCTGGGCATCCGGCCCGCCAACCACACCGACTTCAACGTCGCGCCGCTCGACCAGATGTTCACGATCCACACGGCGGTCAACCGCACGACCCGCTCCGGCGCCACCCTCGGGCCCGACGAGCGGGTCGGCCCGCTCGAGGCCCTGGAGGCGATCACGATCGACGGCGCCCGGATGTACGGCGAGGAGGGCCGCAAGGGCTCCATCGAGCCGGGCAAGCTCGCCGACCTGGTCGTCCTCTCGGGCAACCCGCTGGCGGTGCCGGCGGCGGCGATCAAGGAGATCCGCGTCGAGGAGACGATCAAGGAGGGCCGCACGGTCTGGCTGCGGACCCCCGATGACGGCCCGCGATGAAGTCGCTCACTCCAACTCCTCGACGTCGGCCATGTCCCGCGTGCGGCCGGTGGCCCGCTTGTTCTGCAGCAACTCGTCACGACCGATGAACGTGACTTCGACGTCGCCGTAGCGGCCGCGAACGGCCTTTGGCCACGCCGTATCGAATCCGACCCCGGCGATGCGGTTGAGCAGATCGATCCGCACCGGCTCGATTCCGATCGCGATCACGGCCTCCGGTCGCCGGAGCATCTCGACCGGTACGGAAGCCTCCGCAAACCCGAAATCGACGAGGGCCTGCCGCAGCCGCGCGGCGTTCTCGGGCGTATCCGAGAAGAAGATATCAATGTCCTTGGTGAACCGCGGAAAGCCGTGATACGCGACGGCGTAGCCGCCGACGATCATGTATTCAACGCGATGAGACTCGAGCAACCGTAAGAAGTCGGCGAAGTCGGGCTGGATATTCATGGAGAAATTGCCCCGCTTCGAGCCGCAGCCGCTCCACGGCATCGAGCCGTTCCTCGGGGGTGCGTTCCCGCCATGCGCGGCGATCTTCCGCAGCCAACGTGCGATGGTCGGTTACCCGTAGCGACTTCATGCCTCGATGGTACCGTCCCACGACGGTTCCGCGACAGTCCCCGGCCGGCACGACCGCGCCAGTCGGTACGACTGGACCGAAAAGGCGGCCGGCCGCCCCCTTCCCCGGGTTCCAGGCGTTGCGATGCCGGCGCGGCCAACTAGCGTCGGTCAGGTGTCGTGAACTGTTCACGACTTCCAATGACTGGACTTTTCGAGGAAACGAAAATGCTTCGCAAGATGACTGGATGCGTGCTCGCGCTGGCGATGATGCTGGCGACCGTGACTCCCTGCTCGGCCCAGTTCGGCCTGCCCTCCGGCGGCCGTTCGGCCTTCGCCCTGCCCGCCCGCCCCGCAGCCGGCGGCGGCCTGCTCGCCCGGCTGAACCGGCCGCTCGGCCCCACGCTGCCCGGCATGCCCACGGCCAGCCCGCTGGGCCTGATCGCGCCGCGGCTGAGCATGCTCGCCCAGATGGGCCAGCTCGGTGGCTTCAAGACCCAGGCGGGCCGTCTGGCCGTCATCGGCCTGGTTTCGCCGCGGATCAGCCCGGCGGTGGCGCTCGTCCGCAAGCCCCCGGTCACCCGGCAGGCGCGGCTGCTCTACGGCCTCACGATCCTGTCGCCCCGGGCGGCGGTGCTCGTCGGCATGCTGCAGTCGTTCGGCAAGATGGCCGCGGTCGTCCGCTGAACGGCTCGTGACGCGTCGGATTTCGAACGCATTTTGTTCGAGGCAGGCGAGGGGGTCGGCGAAAGCTCGACGAGCGTGTGGCCGCTGCGGCCACAGCGAGAAGACTTTTGCCGCCCCCGAGCCGGTGCCACACCGAATGCACATTCGAGTCACCCGCGTTTGCGGGTGAGCATGAACTCGTTGCCCTCCGGGTCCACGCACATCGCCAGGTGCGGCGGCTCGCCGTTCTCGGACTCGGGCTCCTTCGCGAGCGTGCCCCCTGCGGCCGCCACCTCCCGGCCGCCGGCGATCACGTCGGCCACCTGCAGGCTCAAGCCCGTCCAGGTCCGCTTCCCTTCGCCGCCGGAGTGGATGCCGATCACGGCCCCCTCGATCTCGACCTCGGCGATCACGGGATTGTGCTTGAGGATCCGGCCGCCGAAGGTGTCGCGCCAGAAGCGGATGGCCCGCTCCATGTCGGCGGCCCAGATCACGTACTTCACCCGTTCGACTCTCATGCATGGCTCCTGTTGCTGATGGGACCGCGTCGTGATGGGCCGCGTCGCGCGGCGTCACTTCATATGGCTGTAGGAATAGTTGCCGGCGAGCACCGCCCGGGCGTCGGCCGTGAGATCGGGGAAATGCCGCTCGAGCCCCGCGACGACCGCCCGGTCGAAGGCGTCGTTGTCCTGCATCCAGTCGAGGCCGAGGGCCACGTCCGCGCGGCCGCCGAAGAACTGCACCCGCAGGCGGATCATCTCGACGTCGGCGTCGGGCCCGAACTCCTCGCGCAGCCAGCCGAGCCGCGTCTCGGGGGCGCCCACAGGGTTGTAGCCCACGGCCTCACCCGGCCGGCGCGGCCCGCAGTCGTAGGCCACGATCGCCCGACTCATCTCCGCGGCAGTCATGCCACAGAACCGTTCGGACGGGATGCCGTACTGAGCTTCGAGTTCCCGCCGCGCGGCGGCCTTGCGGTCATCGGACATGCCTGCTTCCTGTGCGTCATGCACTCTGCTTCACGCTCTAATCGTACACGAGTATTCGGCAGGCAGGGTGATCGCAACGATATCGACATCCTCGCCGACGTGCGGCAGGAGCATGCCGGTGCGTTCCTTGAAGCGTTTCCGCCCCCGGAGCATTTTCTCTCGGCAGCGGCACTGCAGTCCGCCATCCGGCAGCCGGGGCAGTCGTTGACCTGCGGAGCGATCATATACTATACTTCCGTCCATTCCCCGCACAAGGTAGGTCGCGGATGCCGCCGTCCCTTTCCAAAGTCGCGAAAGACTACCGTCGCTCGGCAATCAACCGATATGACGAGGCGATCCTTTTGTTCGAAGCCGGCAAGTGCACGGGGGCGATTTACCTGGCAGGTTACGCGGTCGAGTGCATGCTCAAGGTGATGGTGCTATCTACGGTCTCCTTCACGTCACAACCAGCCTTTGCGAAGCAGACGTTCCGAGGGCATGGGGGGCATGACTTTGAAACGCTGCGAACCATGTACATCAAGCAGCGAGGAGCCGGTTTTCCCGCCGATATCGCCAAACGCTTCGCCATGGTCAGTGATTGGTCCACCGACCTGCGGTATGATCCCCGGGAAGCCACAGACGGCGCTGCCGAGCCATTTCTTGCGGCCGTCAAAGACATCATCAAGTGGGCGGAAGGGAGAGTGTGACATGGGCATCGCGGTCACCAGGGGCACGGCCGACCCGATCATCGAGCGGATCATCACGGCGCTTCGCCGCTATCTCGAGGATCACCCCGAGGCGGAGATCGGTCTCTATCGGCAAAACAGTGTTTCGGTCAGGGTGCGAATCATCGACTCCGCCTTTCAAGGTATTACCCGGGTTGGGCGCAGCGACCTGGTGTGGAAGTATTTCGACGGGCTTTCCGAGGAAGACCAGAGCGAGATCAGCAGCCTGATCCTGCTCACACCAGGCGAAACCGAGCAATCGTTCGCCAACTTCGAGTTCAACAATCCAGTGCCGTCCGGGCTGTGACTTTCCATGGCCCGGTCAGCGGAGCCGTTGGTCGTAATCGGCATGCGAGGATGGATGGAAAGCGTCGTGCTGCCAAAGGCGGTAAACGGCAGTGGCCTGTTTCCGCACGTCTCGCGGCAGAGAACGAAAAGCCGGCCAGAACCGCCGGCTCGGGACCGTCACCGCCCCGTCTCGTCGCTCTCGTCAGCCAGTACGTCTTCGAGTGGCCGGCAGCGGCCCGCGGCGACGTCGGCCCGGGCTTCCTCAATCAAGTGATCCAGCCGGCCGGCGGCAGCGTCGGCGGCGATCTGCCGGTCCCACTCGTCGTCCGCGGTGGGATGGAGCATTGCCATCAGTTCCGCATAGTCGCGCGGCGCGAGCCGGTCGATGGCTGCCTTGATTTCGAGAAGCGTCGTCATGGTTCGATCCTACCCCGACGCTTCGGCCTTAGGCAAGGTTTCTCACGAATGGGCTCCGCGACCGTTCCAGTCCTCGTCGTCGAACGGGTTGTCCCAGAAGTCGAGGCCGCTCGAGGCGGCCGCGGTCAGGTCGTCGAAGTCATGGGCTTCGGGAACGACGAGCACGGTGAGCCGTTGGCCCGGCCGAAACGGCCCGACGATTTCGATACGACCATCCGCCCCGGCCGGCACTTCGTAATGCAGGGCCGGCTGCGATTGTCGGTTTTCGGTTGCCATGGCCGTGCCCTTCGGGTGCCTCCCGAAATCATCACCCTTCCAGAATATTGCCGCGCGGCTCGCCGCGTCTGCCTTGAATCGGTGAACGCCGCCCCCTTTTCCGCTGCTACGCCGCGGCGGGTGCGAGGGCTTCGTGGAGGAGGCTTTCGAGCAGCCGCGCCCGGTCGGTGGCGGCCGCCGCGAGGCTGGCCTCCAGCTGATCGCACAGCGACATCAGCTCATCCACCTTCGCCACAATCCGCCGCTGCTCCGCCACGACAACACGCTCGCCCGCCCCTCCATCTCCTACACCGCCGCCGACCGCGTGGACGTGGTCCTCACCAACCCGTCCTTCGGCGGCAAGGAAGAAGATGGCATCGAGAGCAATTTCCCTGCTCACTTCCAGACCCGGGAGACGGCCGACCTTTTTCTTGCGTTGATCATCCGGCTGTTGAAACCCTCGGGCCGGGCCGCCGTCGTGCTCCCCGACGGCACGCTCTTCGGGGCCTGTAACCTACGATGCCGCCGCCACCCGGAACAGGGGAACCGACACCAGACAGTCCCAGCAGACCATGCCCCGCGGACAACCTTGGTCCGCCGCGGGGCGGCCGCGGCGACTACAGAGCGCGGCGATGCCGCCGCCGGGCTCGGTGCTTCGCCGGAGCCGGCGCCGTGGCGACGGCGGGCGCGGCCGCGACGGCCACGGCAGGGCCACGATCCTGGCGATCATCGCGCTCATGGCGTTCCACGCGGGGCCGGCGACTGCGCCCGCCGCCCGAACGGGCCCTGCGGCCCCCGCCCTCGTCGCCCTGGGATTGGCTTTCGGAGCCGTTGCTCCGGCCGCCGCGACCACGACCGCCCCTGGGCCGTGCGGCCCGCGGCTCGTCGGCGGGCTCGACCTCGCCGCCGGCGGGCGGGGCATTGCGCGACGCGATCGGCTGCCGCAGCAGCTTCTCGATCGCCCGCAGCCGCTGTCGCTCCTCCGGGTCGCAGAAGCTCACCGCCGCGCCGGTCTGGCCGGCCCGGCCGGTGCGGCCGATGCGGTGGACGTAGGTCTCAGGCTCGTGCGGCAGCTCGTAGTTGACGACGTGCGACACGCCGTCCACGTCGATGCCGCGGGCGGCGATGTCGGTGGCGATCAGCACCGGCGGCCGCGGCGCCTTGAAGGCGGCCAGGGCCCGCTCCCGCTGGTTCTGTGACTTGTTGCCGTGGATCGCGGCGGCGTCGATGCCCGCCTTGGCCAGGTCGCGCTGCAGCTTGTCGGCCCCGTGCTTCGTGCGGGTGAACACGATCACGCGGTCCATCGCCTCGTTTCGCAACAGCGAGACCAGCGCCATCCGCTTGCCCGCCTTGGGCACGTGAAACACCGACTGGGCGACCGTCTCCGCGGGCGTGGCCTGCGGCGCCGTCTTCACCTCCAGCGGATCGCGGAGCATCGCATCGGCCAGCCGCCGCACCTCGTCGGGGAGCGTGGCCGAGAAGAACAGCGTCTGACGGTCGCGCGGCACGAGGCCCACGATCCGGCGGACGTCGTGGATGAAGCCCATGTCGAGCATCCGGTCGGCCTCGTCGAGGACCAGAAACTCCACGCCGCGGAGGTCGGCGAGCCGCTGGCCGATGAGGTCGAGCAGCCGCCCGGGCGTGGCCACGAGCACGTCGGTCCCGCGGGCGAGCGCCGTGGCCTGGGGCCCCTGCCCCACGCCGCCATACACGACCACGCTCGTGATCCCGGCATGCCGGCCGTAGGCGCGGAAGCTCTCGTGGATCTGGCCGGCCAGTTCACGGGTGGGGGCGAGCACGAGGGCCCGGCAGCCGCGCGGGGCACGGGGCCGCGGGGCGGCGAGCATCCGCTCGATGAGCGGCAGGGCGAAGGCGGCCGTCTTGCCGGTGCCCGTCTGGGCGCATCCGAAGAGGTCGCGGCCGGCGAGCACGTGCGGAATCGCCTTGGCCTGGATCGGCGTGGGCGTGGCGTAGCCCTCGGTGGCGAGGGCGCGAAGCACGTTCGCGGAGAGGCCGAGGTCGGCGAAGCTGGTCGAGGAAGGAATGGAAGTCGTGAAAGACATGGAAAGACTGCGTCCTGGGAAGGAAAGGCGCCGGAAACCGGAAGCAGCACCACGGCGGCACGGCGATCCCACGATGGATCACTGCCTGCCAAGCGACCGGTCTTCCGCGAGGCGGCGGGCCCGAGGCCCGACGCAGGAAAACGTCGCTTCGAGAGATGCGATCGCGGCGGAAAGGGCCTCGACCAAGAGGTCGGGCGGCCGCCATCATCGATTCCGAACGGATGAAGTATAGCACGCGGCCGCGCCAGCTGCCAGGCGGATGCCCAGCCGGCGCAGACGGCAGGCGTCAGGAGGCGGGCGAGGTCCGCCGCCGCACGTGCCGAGGCTGGATGACGTCGGTGGCCAGGCCGAGCCGCTGGAGCAGGAGGATGATGTAGTAGGTGACGTCGATCTCCCACCACTTGTGCTGCACGCTGGCGCTCGCCGGATCGTGATGGTGGTTGTTGTGCCAGCCCTCACCGTTCGCGACCAGGCCCACGAACCAGTTGTTGCGGCTGTCCTCGCTGGTCGCGTAGGTCCGGTAGCCGAAGAGGTGCGTCAGCGAGTTGACGCTCCAGGTGATGTGCCACACGAGCACCGTCCGCACGTACACGCCCCACACCAGCCAGCTCGCCGCCAGCTGCACGCCATGCTTCCAGTCGCCGCCCGTCCAGCGGCCGACAAGCAGCCCGGCGAGCGCGAACACCGCCGCGTGGATCGTGTAGATCACGACGATCGCCCACGGGTTCCGCTCCAGATAGCGGTAGTAGCCGTCGGCGAGGATGTCGCGGGAGTACCTCTCGAAAAACGCCCACGACCGCCGCTGCGGCACCCGCTCCATCAGCCAGCCCATGTGCGCCCACACGACACCGTCGCGCGGCGAGTGGGGGTCCGGCTCCTCGTCGGAGTGCTGGTGGTGGAGCCGATGATTGGCCACCCAGCGGCAGGGCGTGTCCTCCAGGGAACAGAGCGCGATCGTCGTCAGCGTCCGCTCCAGCCAGCGCGGCACCTTGAGGCTGCGGTGCGACAGCAGCCGGTGGTAGCAGAGGTTGATGCCCAGCGTGCCGAAGACGTTCACGCCGATCAGCGCCAGCACGACACCCGACCAGCTGAAGCACCAGGGCACGAAGGCCAGGCAGGCCAGGACGTGCACCGTGGCGATCGGCACCAGGTATTCCCAGTGCACGCCGTGAGTGGAGACCGGACGCGTGCGGGCGATCGTGGCCATGGAACGAGCACTCGGAGAAAACGGATCGACGCCGCGAACGGCCGTCAGGCTAATTATCCACGGATTCCCAAAAAGGGAACCGTCCGAAACCCGGCGGCCGCAGGTTTTTGCAGCGCCTGACTGCCGGTCGCGCCGGTCATGCAAGCCCGACGGCGGTCAAGCCAGGCTACAAGCCGACCTTCTTCCAGGCCGCCCTGACGGCCTTCTTGGTCGCCGCGTCGAACCGGTCGCCCGCGATCTGGGCCGTGAGCTTCGCCATGTCGGCGAACTGGCTGGTCCGCGAGAGCTGCAGCAGGGACTCGTACCAGATCGTCCCCGGCGTCTCCCAGGCGTGGCCGCCCACG
>JBIJCJ010000219.1:0-5341 GCA_044344765.1 Pirellulales bacterium
GGCTGCACGGCAGATAGACGCCCCGGTCGATCATGCCCCAGAAGAAGGTGGCATAGCGGGCGGTGTCGCTTCGTGACGCCGTCTGCCAGCCGGTGACGGGCACGGCCTCGGGACCGCGCTGGAAGAAGGTCGTCATCATGCTGCCCACGCGGGCCGTCCAGGTCGTGACCCCGGCCCGGGCGGCGGCGGCGCGAACGCCCGCCTCCAGCCGGGCGCCGAGCCGCTCCAGATGCTCGTACGGCGGCCGCTCGCGCAGCTCCTCGAGCGTCGCCATGCCGGCCGCGACGGCCAGCGGGTTGCCGGAGAGTGTGCCGGCCTGAAACACCTTGCCGGCCGGCAGCATGTGATTCATCACGTCGGCCCGACCGCCGTAGGCGGCCAGCGGCAGTCCACCTCCCACGATCTTGCCGAGCGTCGTCAGGTCGGGCGTGATGCCGAGCAGCTGCTGCGCGCCGCCGAGGGAGAGCCGAAAGCCGGTCATCACCTCGTCGCAGACGAGCAGCCCGCCATGCCGGGTGCACAGCTCGCGGACCGCGGTCAAAAACTCTCGGGAGGGAACGACGAGCCCCATGTTGCCGACGACCGGCTCCATGAGCACGGCGGCGATGGCGGGCCCGTGCGCCGCGAACGCCGCCTCGAGCCCGGCAACGTCGTTGTATTCGAGCACGATCGTGTCGCGGGCGGTGCCGGCGGTGACGCCCGGCGAATCGGGGGCGCCGAGCGTGGCGGCCGACGAGCCCGCGGCCACCAGCAGGCTGTCGGCATGGCCGTGGTAGTTGCCGGCGAACTTCACGATCTTGTCGCGGCCGGTGAACCCGCGGGCCAGCCGCACGGCGGTCATCGCCGCCTCGGTGCCGCTGCTCACGAGCCGCACCTTCTCGATCGACGGCACCGTCGCGATGATCAGCTCCGCCAGCCGGCTCTCGGCCTCCGTCGGTGCGCCGTAGCTCGTGCCCGTGGAGAGCGCCCGCTCGATCGCGGCCACGACCCGGGGATGCCTGTGGCCGAGGATCATCGGCCCCCAGGAGCCGATGTAGTCGAGGTAGTGATTCCCGTCGATGTCGGTGAGCCGTTGGCCGGTCGCCGACTTGAAGAAGATCGGTTCGCCGCCGACGCCGCCGAAGGCCCGGGCGGGCGAGTTGACGCCGCCGGGAATGACCGCGCGTGCCCGGGCGAAGGCCGCATGGCTGGCGGTGCGGCGGGCGGCGGTGGCGGCCGCCGGGCCGCCTGAGGGAGTGGTCATGGCTGGTTCTCCGGGTGTGTGGGCGTTGTGGCCTGGTCAGCGAGCTGCCGACGGGCCTCGGCGACGAACGTCGCCATGTGCGGTCGCGGGGCGTTGAGTTCCACGAGACTCTCCAGAAGCGTGCGGCGGCGGGCAACGAGGTCGGCCCGTTCGGCCGCGGATGCCGCGGCAGCCGCCCCGGCGAGCTCGGCGGCCTCGGCCAGCACGGCCTGGGCCCGGGTCGCATCCTCCTCGCGTTCGCGGGTGGCCAGCGGCTTGAGCCGGTCGATCTGCCGGCGGACCAGCGCCAGCCAGAGGGCCGTCGACTCGGTGTCGGGGACGGCGGTCGGCGGTCCGTTATCCGCTTCGGCATGAGCGACGGCGAGAATCGCCTCGAGGGCGGCGACGCACGCAGCGGGGCTGTCGGCCTCGCGGGCCATGGCCGCGCGGTAGTCGCGCTCGATCGGCGGCAGCAGGCGGTCGGTCCGCGGCCGCCGCCGCGCCTTCCGCTCCAGCCCGTCGAGGTCGAGCCGGCGATCGATGGTCCGCACGGTCTCGGCCCGCGGATCGGCACCATGCCGCGCCAAGAACTCATCGATCAGCGGCCGCGCGTCACGCAGGTCGGACGTCTCGTCGGAGGCGATGGCGTCGATGCGGGCGTACAGTTCGTCGGCCGATCGGGGCTGCATGAGCAGAGAGCCGCCGCCGAGGATCACGGCCCCCGTCACCACCGCCGCTAGCGTCTGCCACGCCCGCTGCCGGCTGCGTTCCGCCGCCGCCCGGCGCCGCGTCAGGCGGTTGAGTTCCTCGACCGTGGTGAAGCGGTTGCCGCCGACCGTCGGCACCGCGTCGGCGGCAACCGCGGGCACGGTGCGGGCATGGGCGAAGGCGGAGCCGTCGGCTCCGGAGGTGTGCGGTCGCGTGGCCGCGTCGGCCGCGGCCGCCGGGCCCGTGCCGAGGAGTCGGGCATCGCTCGTTTCGGCCGCGGGCATCGCCCGCGTGGCGCCGTAGTGATCGATGGTCGCGGGCACGTCGGGACCGGGCTCGGCTGGTCGCCCCGCGCGGTCATAGAAGGTGCCCTGGACAGCGCCGGCAGCCGCTGACGCGGCGCCGTCGGGCAGGGCCGCGATCGCCGTCAGCACGCGGCCCACCGCCAGGGCGTTCGCGGGGCGATCGGCCGGATCCTTGGCGAGCAGCCGGTCGATGAGCAGGTCGAGGTCGGGCGGCACGGTCGGCACGCGGGTCGCCACCCGGGGCGGCGCTTCCCGCCGCTGCCGCTCGAGCACGCGAGTCACGTCGGCCCCGTGAAACGGCGGCCGGCCGGTGAGCATGGCGAACATCACCAGCCCCAGCGCGTAGAGATCGGCCCGGTGGTCCACCGCCTTGCCGGCGGCCTGCTCGGGCGCCATGAACTCCGCGGTTCCCACGACCGTGCCGGCCATCGTCTGGCCGGCGTCGCCGAACAGCCGCGCGATGCCGAAGTCGGCGAGTTTGACCGTGACGCCGGCGGTCGGCGTGTCGAGCAGCAGCAGGTTGGCGGGCTTGAGGTCGCGATGCACCACGCCGTGGTCGTGGGCGCTCTTCAGCGCCCGCACGATCTCCAGGCCCAGGGCCACGGTTTCCCGCCAGGTGAAGAGGCGGCCACCGCGGAGCTCCTGCTCCAGGCTCTTGCCGGGCACGAGCTCCATCGCGAAATACGGAACACCGTCCTCCTCGCCGAAGGCCAGCAGCTGCACGATGCCCGGATGCCGCAACGCCTTGAGCGTTTCGATCTCGGCGTCGAACCGGCGTCGCAGGCCCGGATCGTCGCCGAGGTGCGCGGCGAGCGTCTTCACCGCCACGAGGCGGCCCGTGCCCGACTCCTCCGCCTCGTAGACGGCTCCCATGCCGCCGCGTCCCAGCCGGGAGCGGATCTTGTAGGGGCCCAATTGCGTCGGTTGCATGGCATGAAGTGTAATCGATTCCATGAATCAGACGCCCGCTCCCGCGCCTTCCGACACCATCCTCCTGCCCCGGACCACCAACCAGGCCCGGGGACTCGCCCGCTACGCCCGTGAGTTCCTCTTCGCACCGCGGCCGATCGCCGCCGGCACGCTGGCGGTCTTGGAGCGATTTCACCTCGACAGCGTGGGCTGCGGCGTCTCGGCCCTCGCCCTGCGGGCCAACGCGCCCACGGTGCTCCGTGCCGAGGCCCTCGCCGCCCCGCCGGCCGCCGGCTCACGCGGCGGCATCTGCTTCGGTTCGCCGCGGCCCTGCGCCGTGGAAAAGGCGGTGGCTGCCAACGCCTCGGCCGTGCGGGAATGGGACTCCAACGGCACGAACTTCGGCTTCGACGCCGCCAAGAGTCGGACGGCCGGCGAGTTTGGCCACAACGACTTCTATCCGGTGGCCGTCGCCGCAGCCCGCGAGGCCGGCCTCGACGGCGACGCCACGCTCCGGCTCATGCTGCTCGTCGACGAGATCCGCGGCCGGCTGGCCGAGGTCTTCGCGCTGCGGAAGTACGCCATCGACCACGTGCACCATGGCACCGTGGCCAGCGCCGCCGCGTTCGCCGCCGCCCTCGGCGGCACCGAAGACCAGATCGAGTCGGCGATCGGCATGGCCGTGGCCCACTATGTGCCCTTCCGCGCGATTCGCGCGGGCCATCAGCTCTCCGACTCCAAGGGCGCCTCGGCGGCGCTGGCCGCGGAGGCGGGCGTGATGTGCGCCCGGCGGGCGCTCGCCGGGTTCCTCGGGCCGCGCGACGTGTTTCGTAACCCGCTGGCCATCTACCGGCTCAACGAGCCCTGCCCCGACGGCACGAGCCCGTTCGATCTCGAGCTCGGCGTGGCCGGCGACGCCTTCGCAATCCACGCCATGCACTTCAAGCTCGGCCTCTACGAGCACCAGTCGGCCGGGGCCCTGCAGTCGCTCGTCGACCTGTGCACGCGTCACCCGGCCCTCGCCTCCGACCTCGACGGGATCCGCACGATCCGGGCCACGATCTACGAGCCCGCGTTCTCGATCATCGCCGACCCGGCCAAGCGCACGCCGACGACGCGGCAGTCGGCCGACCACTCGCTGCCGTTCATCCTCGCGCGGACGCTGCTCAAGGCCCGGGCGTCCGCGGCCGCGGGCCGGCCGTGCGGCTGGGAGTCGCTCATGCTCCTGCCCGACGACTACTCCGACGCCGCCATCGCCGATCCGGCCGTCGCGGCACTGATCGCGAAGATCGCCATCGCCCACGGCGGCGCCGCCTACGACTCGCGGTACCCCGAGGGCATCCCCACGCGGGTCGAGATCGACCATGCCGCGCTCGGCCCGCTCGACGGCGGGTTCGTGCTCTTTCCGCAGGGTCACGCCCGGTCCGACGCCGCCCGCACCGCGGCCCTCGTCGATCTCAAGTTCGACCGGCTCGTGGCCGGCGCCGTGGACGATCCCGCCTCGCTCCGCGGACGGATGCGGCTCGCCGGGCGGTCGGCCGCCGAGATCGCCGACCTCTACGCCTTCCCGATCCGCGGACTGTGACGGCTCGCCGCTCATGCACCAGCCCGTCTCCGGGGTGATCGCGATCGACAAGCCGGCGGGCGTGTCGTCACGCCGGGTGGTGGATGCCGTGGCCGGGGCGCTGGGCACGAAGGCGGTCGGCCACGCCGGCACGCTCGACCCGCTCGCCGTGGGCGTGGTCGTGGTGTGCGTGGGCCATGCGACGAAGCTCGTCGATTTCGTCCACGAGCTTCCGAAGCACTATCGCGGCGGCTTTCTCCTCGGTCGCTCGAGCCCCTCCGACGACCTGGAGACCGAGGTGGTGGAGGAGCCGGCCCCGGTGCGGCCGTCGCGAGAGGCGATCGACGCCGCGCTGCCCGCCTTTCGTGGCCCTATCCTCCAGCGGCCCTGCGACTATTCCGCGGCCCACGTCGATGGGAAGCGGGCCTACCGTCTGGCCCGCAAGGGCCGTCCGGTCGAACTCGCCGCCAAGGAGGTGCGGATCGACCGACTCGAGGTGACGGCCTACGACTGGCCGCGGCTCGGCCTCGACATCGTCTGCTCGTCGGGCACGTTTGTGCGGGCCATCGGGCGAGACCTGGCGGCCGCGCTCGGCACGCGGGGGGTGATGGAGACGCTCGTGCGCACGGCCGT
>JBIJCJ010000057.1:0-18368 GCA_044344765.1 Pirellulales bacterium
GCGGCCGTACAGAAAGGATGCCCCGGCCTGGGCGAGCTAGGCGGAGTGCCCACCCAAGCCGTTGGGGCATCCTTCTGGACGGAATTACTCGGTCCGCACCATCACGAAGCCGTGATAGGCCTCGTTGCCGTGCTCGCCGATGTCGAGACCCTCGATCTCCTCGTGCGCCGATACCCGCAGGCCGACGACCGCCTTGATGATCAGCCAGCAGATCGCCGACACCGGCACCACGTAGGCACCGACCGCGAGGACGCCGATCAACTGGATCCACAACTGCTCGAAGCCACCGCCGTAGAACAGACCCTGCTTCGGTCCCCCCACAACCATCGAGCCGAACGGCCCCGCCGCCGTGGAGCCCGAGAGATCGCTCATCGTGAACAGGCCGACACACAGCGTGCCGAAGATGCCGCACACGAGATGCACGCTCGTGGCACCGACCGGGTCGTCGACCTTCATGCGGTCGAAGAACAGCACCGAGAACACCACGAGCACGCCGGCGATCGCCCCGATCAGGACGGATGCGGCCGGGGACACGTAGGCCGCGCTGGCCGTGATGCCGACGAGTCCAGCCAGGCAGCCGTTCAGCGTCATGCCGATGTCGGGCTTGCCGAGGAGCAGCCAGGCCGTGAGCGTGGCCGTGAGCGTGGCGGCAGCCGCGGCGAAATTGGTGTTCACCGCCACACTGGCCGCCGCGGCGCCGCCGTCACCGGCCACGCCCATCGTGCTGCCTGGGTTGAAGCCGAACCATCCGAACCAGAGCACGAGGCAGCCGATGAAGGCGGCCGTCATGTTGTGGCCCGGGAGGGCCCGCGGCTTTCCGTCGGCGCCGTACTTGCCGATTCGCGGACCGAGGATGATGGCACCGGTGAGCGCGGCCCAGCCGCCGACCGAATGGACCGCCGTGCAGCCGGCGAAGTCCCAGAAGCCCTTCTGGCCGAGGAAGCCGCCGCCCCAGACCCAATGGCCCGTGACCGGATAGATGACCAGGGCCATCAGGAAGCTGAAGATGATGAACGAGTGGTACTTGATCCGTTCGGCCACCGCTCCGGAGACGATCGTGGCGGCTGTCCCGGCGAACACGAGCTGGAAGAAGAACTTGGCCCACAGGGGGACGCTCGTCCAGCTGATCGCGGGGTAGGCACCGGAGTAATCACCACCGATGGCGGGACTGTTGTCGGTGCCCTGCACCATCCAGGCGCCGGAGTTGCCGATCCACCCGCCCGCGTCGGTACCGAACATCAGGTCCCAGCCGATGAGCCAGAAACCGATCACCGTGGCGGCGAACACGACGAAGTTCTTGGACAGGATGTTCACGCAGTTCTTTGCCCGTGCGAAGCCCGACTCGACGCAGCCGAATCCGAGGTTCATGAAGAACACGAGCATGCCGCACACCAGCACCCACACCGTGTCGGCGGCCAGCCACAGTTTGGGCACCATCTCGTCGATCGTCGGCGGCTTCGGAGCAGCCGGCACACTTGCCGCCGGCGCGGCCGCAGCGGCGTCGGCCACGACCTCTTCAGCGCCGGCGACGCCGCAGACACTCACGGACAGGCACGCCAGCAGGAGGCAACATGCCCCCAGCGCAAAAGGGAACCGAGGCCCGTGCAGGGCCGACTCGCAGAATCGCATCGTGCAACTCCAGAAGGAAGGAAGAGCCGAAGGGGGCCGCCTCCGCAGCGGTTGCCCGATCGGGTGGCAGAAGAAGTCCTGCACACACGCGGCTGACCCGTGGGCAAAACCCGTGCCGAAATCGTTCGCCACCCGAACCCGACGACGCTCCCCCCTCCCTCTCAATTCCGCTAAAGTGCCTTCTTTCCAGCACCGATCGACGCCTAAAAGCATTTTGGTTTTTTTTCGGCCCCGCGAAATGAGTCGGCGATGAACGCGCCGGACAGCGCGGTTTGAAAGCACTTCCTGCCCATGGACGCAGCACATCAATCGATGCCGCTCGATGCCCGCACCGACGCGGACATCGACCTCAGCTCGCTGCCGGGCCTTGCCCACGCGGACCTGGTCGTGCGGCTGGCTGAAATCTTTCCTTCCGCGGCTCGGGCCGCGGCCTCGAACCCGCTGGCCCCGCGGGGTGGGCGGGACGCTGCCGTCGAACGCCTGGCCTCGATCGATCCGGTCGCCTACGCCCGGTCCCGCAACCACGTCGCCGGCGCCGTGAGCCGGCTCTCCCCCTGGATTCGCCACGGCGTGCTGTCGCTCGCGGAGGTCCGCGACGCCACGCTGGCCCGGGTCGCGCGGCCGGAGGAGGCCGAGAAGTTCGTGGCGGAACTGGGCTGGCGGCACTACTGGCGGCAGGTGCAGGCCGCCCTCGGCGATCGCATCCGCACCGATATCGAACCACCGGCGCGGGCCTGGCGGCGGCCAGCGGCGCTCCTCTCCATGCCGGCCGACGTGCTCGAGGCCCGCACCGGCATGGCCTGCATCGACGCGTTCGTCCGCGGCCTCCACGATACCGGCTGGCTCCACAACCACGAGCGGATGTGGCTGGCGTCATGGCTCGTGCACGTCCGCGGCGTCCACTGGCTGGCCGGCGCCGACTGGTTTCTCGAGCACCTTCTCGACGGCGACCCGGCGAGCAATCATCTCTCCTGGCAGTGGGTCGCGGGCACCTTCTCCGCCAAGCCCTACCTGTTCAACCGGGAGAACCTGGAGACGTACACCTCCGGCATCCACTGTCGGCAGTGCCCGCTGCTCGGCCGCTGCGACGTCGAGGGATCGTACGAAGCGCTCGACGCGCGGCTCTTCGCTCCGGCCGCGCCGCAGCGGCCGCCGCTGCGAATCCGCCCCGCCGCGGCGTGGCGGCCCACTTCGGCTATAGCCCCTCCTGACCGACCGCTGGTCTGGCTCACGCTCGACTCGGCCGCCGCGACGAGCCCCGCCGCGGCCGCCCATCCCGACGCGCCGCGGCTGTTCGTCGTCGACCGCCACTGGCTCGCGGCCGAACGGCCGTCGATCGGCCGGCTCGCTTTCCTCTTCGAGTGCCTCGCCGACGTGCCGGGCATCGAGATTCGCGTCGGCGATCCCGCCACGATCCTCTCAGCGCGGGCTGCAGCGCTCGGCTGCGACGGAATCGCGGTCGCCGCAACTTCCTGCCCGCACGTCCGCAACGTCGCGGCAGCGATCGCGTCTCAGCTGCCGGTGCACGTCGTCGACTGGCCGCCGTTTTGCGACACGGCACGAGTCGACGACCTCGGCCGCTTCTCACGTTTCTGGCAGCGGGTCAGCCGGTCGGCGCTGCGGCCGACCGGATCGTGAACCAGGCCGCGATCGCCGCGGCGAAATCGCTCCAGGGCGATCCTGCGGGCGGCGCCGCGAGCCGCACCGCGCGACCGTCGTCCGGATGAGGAAACTCGAGCGTCGCAGCATGCAGGGCCAGCCGGGTGGGCGATGCGTGGCGTTCCCGACCGTAGAGCCGGTCACCGGCGATGGGACATCCGAGCCAGGCCAGATGCGCCCGCAGCTGATGCGATCGGCCCGTGACGGGTTCGAGCTCAACGAGCGTTCGCAGTTCATCACCACGGCGGATCGTTTCGATCACCTGCCAGCGGGTCGTCGCCCGCCGGCCGAGGATCGGGTCGGCCCGCTTGGCCGGCGGTCGCGTGGGATCGTCGGCCAGCGGCAGGTGGATCGTGCCGGCGGCGGCCGGCGGCACGCCCGCCACGATGGCCAGATAACGTTTCGCCACGCGGCGCGACTCGAGCGCCCGTC
Source organism: Pirellulales bacterium (assembly GCA_044344765.1). GTDB lineage: Bacteria > Planctomycetota > Planctomycetia > Pirellulales > UBA1268 > QWPN01. The sequence goes on from JBIJCJ010000057.1 coordinate 3,721, forward strand.
CCAACGCCGCGCGGGCCGCGGCCGTCCGCGCCAGCACGAGCAGTCCGGACGTGTCGCGGTCGAGCCGGTGCACGGCCTCGAGCGCGCCCCACGCGGCCGCGAGCACGGCGGCCAAGGCGGGGGGATCGAGCGGCGTCCGCGCCGGCACGCTCGGCATACCGCCCGGCTTGTCGACGACCACGAGGTGCCCATCGGCGAACACGATCGGCACCGGGGTCTGATCATCCATGAGGTACTTCCCAGGCCTGATACGGATCACACTTGATCCTCGCGTTTGGCCCCGATGGTGGAACGCGGGAAGGCTATTCACAAGCCTACGGAGTGGACCGCGTCACCCCCGGGCTTCCGCCCGGGGCTTTTGGAGGAAACGCGCGGGGATGATCCAAAACGGCGATCGGTGGGGAACGCGGGAAGGCTATTCACAAGCCTACGGAGTGGACCGCGTCACCCCCGGGCTTCCGCCCGGGGCTTTTGGAGGAAACGCGCGGGGATGATCCAAAAGCCAACGGGAAAAAGGTGACGGTCACCATTTCTCCAGAAGCCCCGGCGGGAGCCCGGGGGTGACGCTCCCGATCGCGATGGATGCAGTTGATTCAATGCCCGGTTGGTGTTGGCCACGCGTCATCCCCTCGCTTCCGCGAGGGGCTTCCGGGGTCGGCGGCCGCGCCCCGGCGGGAGCCGGGGGGTGACGGTTTGCCATCTTCGCTTTTCAGAACTCGCGAGGAACGAGCGTGAACCGTGTCACAGCAGCCCGAGCATCACGTTCCAACGGCAGAGCAGGTCGGCCGGCGGGGCATCGCCCTCCGCCGGAACCGTGCCCACCGGGAAGCCGGCCGCCTCCAGCCGGCGGCGGTCGGCGGCGATGCTCCGCCCGGAGTCGCCCTCGCCCCCCTGCCCCATCAACACCCAACGCGAACGTCCCGGCTCGGCGGGCACGACTTCCGCGGTGCGGGGCAAGGCCGCGTCGATGACCGCCGCGCCGCGGACCGTGACCCCGAGCCGGTCGGCCGCGAACCATGCGAAGCCGCCACCGGCGGCGCGGCCCGCGACGGCGATCCGCGCCGGGTCGATCGGCCGCCTGGCGTGAAGGGCCGCGAGGCTGCGGCGGACCGTGGGCAGGTCGTCGCCGCTCCAGCGTTGCGGATCGGCGGATCCCGGCAGGATCACGGCCACGTCCCACGCCGCGGCCGCGGCCTTCCAGGCGGCCGCCTCGGCCTCGGCCACCGGCCCGTGGGGCGGGCCAAAATACAGCAGCACGCCGACCGGCTCCTTGCGACCGGCGTGCGGAATCACCGCGAGCGGCGGCCGCGGCTCGGCGGGCGATTCGAGCTTCACGACGGCGGCATCGACCAGGCCCCGGAGCGGATCGCCGGCGGCTGGACGCCACCCTTCGAGCGCGGGTGTCACGTCCGTCGGCGCGGGGATCGTGGTCACGTTCAGCGTGCGCGGCTGGCCGTCGCGAACAACCTCCAGCCCGACGGGATCTCCCGGAGCCACGCCCGCCAGCGCGCCGCCGAGCGCGGCGGCCGAATCGATCGCCACCCGGCCCTCGCCCGCCGCCGCACCCTGGAGCACGACGGCCCGCACGACCTCGCCGGCGACGAGCCCGGCCGCCGCCGCAGGACCGGCGGGCAGAACCCACTCGACCGTCACCCCCTCGGCCGCCGCCTCCGCCGGAGCCGCCGGCAGCACGCCGATCACCGCGCCGCGCCAGGGAGGCAGGGCATCGACCAGCGTGACCTGCGCCTCGATTCGCCGCGGCCCGGATGGCGAGTCGCGTTCGACCTCGACCATCAGCTCGTCGCCGGCGCGGCGCGGCATGATCTGGTGCCGGGCCTCGCCGATCCTCGTGATCGAACTGGTGCCGATCCGCACGAGGCGATCCCCGGGCCGGAGGCCGGCTCGCGCCGCCGGGGATCCCTGTCGACAGGCGGCGATCACGGCCTCACCGTTCACGACGTCCCGCGACCGCCACGTGATCCCGAGGATGCCGGCGGCCAGGTTCTCGCCGCGCTGCAGCCGGGGCAGCACGGCGAGCATGTCCTCGAGCGGAACCGCGAAGCCGATGCCCGCGTCGTAGAGTTCGGTGCCGAGCTTCATGCCCGCTGTGTCGGCCGGCAGCGGCGCGAGGATGCCGATCACACGGCCCGCGATGTCCACCAGCGGCCCGCCGTAGTTGGCGGGAGACACTGACGCGTCGGTCTGCACCGCCCGCCCCCAGGCGCGGTCCACGGCCGACACCACGCCCACGGCCACGCTCGGCGCCGCCTGATCCCAGCCGCGGCCCACCGCGATCGCCCACTGGCCGGCCGCCAGTTCGCGGCGCGGGGCCGGCTCGAGTGCCGGCAGGTCGGCGACGGCCTGGGTCCTTAAGAGCACGAGGCCGCGGGACGCGTCGCGGCCGGCGACCCGGGCCGCCTGCCGGCCGCCGTCGCCGCGCACGACCACCGCCTCCGACACGTCCACCGGCACGGCGAACGCCGTGGTCAGGATCCAGGCCGCGTCAGGATCGGAGGCGACGAACAGCCCGGTCGACGGGCCGGAACCGACCGCCGCCTCACCTGCGGCCGGCGCCTCGGCCGAGGCCACCGGCTCGATCCGCACCACCGCGGCGGCGACCCGCGCCACCGCGGCGCGGAACGCAGCCTCCTCGGCGAGCGTCGGCTCGCCCGGGTCGGCCGCAAACGCCAGCCGCGCGATCACCGCCAGCCCGAGCATGAGGGCCGCCCGACCGACCGCCCACGAACCGCGCCCCGCGTCGCTCATCGCGTCTCCTCGTCCTTGGGCCGCGGCCCCACATCGACCTCGACGACGGCACCGCCGCGCACGAGCGTGAACCGCACCGGATCGCCGGCCGCAAGCTCACCCAGGACGCGCTCGACGGCGGCCCGCGACGCGACGGAGCGGCCGTTGACGGCGATCACCAGGTCGTCGGCCGCGAGGCCGGCCCGCGCGGCGGGCCCGTCGGGCAGGAGCGACTCGACGTAGGGGGGCGTGCGGTCGAGCAGGTCGGGCACGAGCACGATGCCCAAGCGGCGCGGATTGAACGGCCGCGAGTCGACGCTCGGCGCGGGCCGCGCGGTGCCCGCCTCGATCGCGGCGCAGCCGGCGGCCAGCTCATCCGTCGGGATGGCGTAGTTCAGCCAGATGCCGCTCGCCGTCGCCCGCAGCTCCTTGCCGAGCATGCCCAGCAGCCGCCCCCGCGCATCGACGAGGGCGCCGCCCGCCGACCCCGGGTTGTTGGTCGTGCAGTCGAGCACGTAGACCGCGCCGCGGTACGGCGCCTCGGCGGCACCGCGGCGGGCGGCGAGCGGCACGACCGCCGACACCACGCCCCGCTGGGCGCTGACCCGCTCGTCTCCCACGGCCACGCCGAACAGGTTCGACAGCGCGATCACGCGGGTCCCGGGAGCCGCCCGCTCGTCGGCCGCCGGCGTGAAGGCCGGCAGGCCATCGGCGTCGATGTCGAGCAGCGCCAGCTCGCGCCGCGGATCGACCCCCAGCAGCTTCGCGCGAAACCGCCGGCCGTCGTCGAGCACGCAGTCGATCTCGTCGGAGTCGAGCACGGTGCTCGCGGCGGTGATGATGCGGCCGTCGGGCCCGACGAGGATGCCCGACTGATATCCCTCGAGCCCGCGCCGCCCGCCCGCGCCGTAGATCTTCACCACCTTCCGCGCGGCGGACGCAATCACTTCCTGCGGCGCGTCGCCCGCGGCACGGGCCTGCAGCCCGAGGCATCCCACCAGCATGGCACCGAGCAGCCAACGCGACCAACGCGACGTGGCGGTCATCGGCCACCTCCGGCGGCCGCGTCCTGCGCGACGCGAAACCTGGCGAAGGGCACGGTGCCGCGGCGGACCTCGATCACCGCCGGGAGGCCGCCGGCGCCGCCCGAAAACCGAACCTCGCAGGGATCGGCGTCGGGAGCCGTCCACAGGTCGATGCCGACGACGCGACCGGCGTCGTCCACGAACAGCCGCGTCTCGACGCCGGCCACCGCCGACTCGAGCACGTCCACGAGCGCCGGCGTCGCGAACTCGCCGAGCGTGGCGGGATCGGCCGGCGCCGTACCCCAGTATGTCGTGCGGCCCGTCGCCGCGGGCCCCTCGCGGACGAGCCGCCGCCAGACGACCAGCGCCGCCAGCAGGCCGCCGCTTCCCGGCGGCTCCGGCCGGGCATCGAGATCGGCCCGCGGGTCGATGGTCGACCGGCCGGTCGGCAGGTCGATCGTGGCCGTTTCGTCGGTGAGCTCGATGCGAAACTCGCCTCCCGCATCGAGCGTGCCCCTGATCACCCAGGCGTTCGCGGCGTCACGACCACCGGCCGCGAGGGCCTTGGCGACGCGGTCGCGCTCGACGACGTTGAAGTGGTGGTTGGCGAAGCCGGGCCGTGGATCGACGAGGCCGCGGACCGCCGCGGGCAGAGCGTCGCGCCGCGCCGCGGCCGGCGGCTCGCGGTTCTGCGGCCGGCCTTCGCCATCTCCCTCCTTGCGGTCCCGCTCCGCGGCCGGCGTCTCGCCGGCCACGATCGCCGCCAGTTCGGCCGGCGCGTGCACCGCCGCGAGCCGCACGAGCACCTCGTGCCGGCGGCCGCCGCGCCGATAGACCAGCGGCACCTGCCAGCCGGCCGGCAGCGTGCCAAGCACGTTCTTGAAGGCATTCACGGTCCGCACGGGCCGCCCCGCGAGCGCCACGATCTCGTCGTCGTGCCGCAGCCCGCGCCGCCAGGCGTCGGAGGAGTCGAGGATGTCCGACACCACCACCTTGCCGTCGGCGCTCGTCGCCACGACGGCGCCGAGCGTCGCATGATCCGCGATCCGGCCCGCCCGCAGCAGGCCCATGAAGTTCCGCAGCTGGTTCGCCGAAATCGCGTAGCCCACGCCGACGTTCACGCGGCCCCGCTTCTCGAACGACGCCCGCCCGTTGACGCCGATCAGCCGGCCCGCCGCGTCGAACAGCCCGCCGCCGGAGTTGCCGGGATTGATCGCCGCATCGACCTGGAGGCAGTCGGCGTATTCGAGGATCGTACCCGCCGGAAACTGGTAGCGATGCACGCCGGACACGATCCCCGCGCTGATCGACGGCCGCAGATCGGTGGCCAGCAGGAACGGGTTGCCGGCGGCGAAGCAGAAGTCGCCCGGCTCGACGAGGTCGCTGTCGGCCAGCGGCACGCACGGGAAGTCGTCGCGGCCGAGCAGCTTGACGAGGGCGACGTCGCCCGTCGGGTCGAGGCCCACGAGCACGGCGTCGTAGAGCTTGCCGTCGTCGAGGCCGCACTTCATCGCCAGCCCCGCGGGCTGGGTGACGTGGAAGTTCGAGAGCGCGTAGCCGTCGCGGCTCACGAGCACGCCCGAGCCGCCGCCCGACTCCCCCGCGAAGATCGCGACCGCCGCGGCCGATGCCCGGCGGATCGTCTCGACGCGGCGCCGTTCGGCCGCAGCCACGGCCTCGTCGACGGCGGCCCAGGCGGACGCCGCCCACAGGAGGCAGCCTACGGCCGCGACGCAGGCGGCCCCCGACGGCGACGTAAAAAACGGCATGCGGATCACTTCTCGAACACCGGATCGGAAAAGCGGAGCGGGCAGCCCATACCGCCCCCCGCGGGAAACTCGACCTTGATCGCGAGCCGGCGGCCTCCGGACACGTCCACCTCGACGGGGCTCGTCGTGGCGTCGTCGATGCGGCGACGAAACACGTCCCGACCGTCGAGCAGCACCGTCACCGTCACGCCACCGGGAATCTTGCCAGGCGCGGCGGCCACGGTGGTGCGGAAGCGGCGGGCGTCGTTCGGCACCCGCCACACGACGCGACTCCGCGGCCGCAGCACGAGCGACGCGGGCTCCGGGCCGACGAACCGCGGCGCGAAGTACGGCCCCAGCCCCTCCAGCCGGCCGATCGCGCCGAAGAACGGTTCGGCCTCCGACTGTTCCGGCTCGAGCCGCGCGAGCCGCACCGTCCGCCCCGCCGCATAGTCGATCGAGCGCAGCAGCGTCGCCGGCAGCCGCACGGCGTCGTCCACGACGAGCGCCTCCGGTGTCCACGCCACCGTGCGGGCCGGGAGGCTGCCGCCGATGACCTCCACCCGCGTGCCGCCTGCCGGCAGCGATTCGCGCAAAAACCACATGCCCACGACCTTCGCTCGGTTCACCGGGATCCGTTCGTCGTCGAGCACGACCGTGACGGTCTCGGCGGCGACCGCGGCGATCGCACACTCGACCAGGTCGAGCCGCTCACCGTCGCCATCCTGCTTCCCGACCACGAGGAGATCGCTCTGCGGCGACTCCGGCAGCATGCCGCGCCACTCGGGCGGTGCCGCGTCGGCGGTGGCCCGCGGCGGCCGGAGCGTCACGCTCCGCAGCCGCTGCGCGGGAAGTTCCACGTTGCCACCATCGACCGTAATCACGGCCGCGCCACCGTTCCAGGAGAAGCCGCTGCCGGAGAGCGTGCCCCCGTCGACGCACTCCACACTCACGGTCCCCCGCCCCTGCTCGCCACCGACCGTCAGGCGGCGAACGGTGGCGACGGGTACGGGATCGGCGTCGCGGAGCCGCACGGCGGCGGGAGAGATCTCGGCCAGCGGGCCCGACACGGTGCTGCCGTCGGTCTTCTCCAGCGTCGCGACGAGGGCCGGTTCCGCCGCCGCGGCCCGTGCGACGCTGGCCAGCACGACGACCATCGCTGCGGCACCATGGAGCGCAGTCATCGATCCTCCCCGCCCGCAGCCAGCCGCTTGAAATACTGCTCGATCGCCTCGCGGTAGTGCGGCGGAAACTCGCGACCGATCTGCTGCAGGGCCTCCTCGCGCTGGTGCGGCGGCAGGTTGCCCCAGCCGTCCGCGGCGCCGATGTCGCGGTTCTGCACGTCGCCGGCCCCCTTGCCGCCGGCGATCCGGCTGTCGTCCATCGGCGTGCCTTGGCCCCCCTGCCCCGAGCCGCCGCCTCCACCGCCGCCCCCCTGATTCTGCTGCTGCTGACGCTGGTCCTCGAGCTTCTTGATCAGCTTGTCGAGCGATGCGATCACGCCGTCTTGAAGGTCCCGCGTGCCCGTGCCCGTCCGCCCGAGCTCCAGCCGGCGGCCGACGTCGCGCATCCGCCGCGCGATGTGGTCGAGCGACTCGTGTTCGATGCCCGCAGCGTCGGCCCGCAGCAGCCGGGCCACCCGCGCATACCGAACGGGCAGCTCACCCTCCCGCTCCAGCAGTCGATCGAGCGACTCGATGGCCCCGTCGGCATCGAGCAGCGCATGCTGGCAGGCCGCCCGGTGGAAGAGCAGCGCCGCCGGATCGACGCTCGTCGCGAGATCGAGCCCGGCGAGCAGCGGCAAGGCCTCGTCGAACCGGTCGCGCCGCACGAGCTCTCGGCCCCACCACAGCCGCACGACGTCGCGCACGAAAGTCTCGACCTGCGGCTCATCGAGCCACGCGGCATCCGGCGCGGCGTTGCGGCCCACGGCGGCGGCCAGCGCGGCGGCCCGCGGCTCCCGGGCCGCGATCGACTCCAGCACGGCGTCGAGCATGTCGCCCCGGCCGGCCGCGACCGCGGCCCAGGTCGTGTCGAGCCGCGTTTCGGCCTCGGGAGCCGGCTGGCGGCGCAGCGCCTCCGCCACCCGCTTCCGCACGGCCGCCGGATCGGACGGCCGCCACGAAGGCTCGCGGGCGAACTCCGCCTCCGGTCCGGCCGGGGCACGCGTCTCGCTCCCCGCTCCGGCGGCCCACCCAGCCACGGCGGCGAGCATCACGACCGATCCGCACAGGGTTCGCATGGCATTCACCGCTCCGGGGGCGATGGGCACAGCCACCGCCCCTCCATCATAGAGTCCCGACGCCGGCAGCCGGCAGCCCGCCCCGCCGGTGGCCGGCACGAGCATCGCGCGACAGGCTCGTTCCCGGCGTCACTCCTCGGTGCGGCCGGTGACGATGTCGTGGGCGGCCCGCTCGATCTTTCGCTGCCGCTCCGCGAGCCGCTCGAGTGCCGCGCGGAGCTCCGGGGCTTCGGCCCGATCGTTCTCCCCGAGCAGCTGGCCAAACCGCTGCGTGCGGGCGTTCACCCGCAACTGCAGGCTGCGGATCATCTTCAGTTCGGAAAGTTTGTCCACGAGCGGCTGCTCGCCGGGCTCCTGCGGCCGCCCACCGCCGGCCCCGGCCTGCCGCTGCTCCTGCTCGCGCTGCGACTTCTCGAGCGCCGCCAGCAGCTCCTCGAGGTTCGTCACCAGGTCGCCGAGCAGGCCGCGGGTGGTGCCGCCCACGTCGCCGCGGCCGAGTCGGCCCGCGGCCTGCTCGGCGTCGTCGCGGATGCTCTCCAGCGCCTGCGGGATCGCCACCGCCGAGCCGTCGTCGCGCACCAGCACGAGCGCCCGGGCAGCCTCGGTGGCGATCGCCTGCTGCTCGCGGCCGAGCCGCGCGGCCTCCAGTTCGCGCTCGCGGCCGGGCGTGCCCGCCGCTGCGGCCGCCTCGGCCCCGGCGTGCACCTGTCGCTCGGTCTTGAGCATGTCGCGAACGCGGGTCTCCAGCTGCACCAGCAGCCGCTCCACCTCCTGCTCGCGCATCTGGCGGAGGATCTCCTCCAGCTCGGCCCGGGCCGTTTCCAGCTCCTCGACCGCTTTCTCCTGCTCGCGACGGGCATCCTGCCGCCGGGCTTCCTCGAGCCGCTCCCGGGCCGAACGCATCCGCTTCTCGGCGGCCGCCAGCCGCTGCCGCGTGCGCCGCGCGCGGGCGGCGTCGTCATCCCCCGGCGGTTCCGCTTCTTCACCGGCTGCGCCGTCGTCTGCGGACGCGGCCCGTTCGCCCTCGTCCTCGGCCGGCTTCGCCGGCGCCGCGCCGTTTTCTTTCCCGGCGCCGTTTTCTTTCCCGGCGCCGTTTTCTTTCCCGGCGCCGTTTTCTTTCCCGGCGCCGTTTTCCTTTCCGTCCCCGGATGCCGGCTCGTCCGCCGCCGGCGGACGCTTCTCGCCGGCGCCGAAGCCGCCCGTTCCCTCCCGGGCGTCCATCCGCTTCGCAAAACCCTGGATGTCCTCGGCGAGCGTCCGCGTCTCTTCGGCGAGCGCCCGCTGCCGCTCGGCCAGCTCCGCCTCCCGCGTGCCCGCCTCGGTCGAGCCCTCGATGTCCCGCTGTCGGGCGATCGCCTTGGCGAGCCGGGCCAGGTATTGCCGCACCTCCTGCTTGGTGCTGGCCTGCTGCCGATCCGTGTCGCCCGACTCGAGCAGGTCGAGCAGGGCGCGAAACTGCTCGATCGCCCCGGCCTGACTGGTGCCGGCCTTGAGCAGCTGCCCCTGCTCGAGCAGGGCGACGATCGTGCCCAGCCGGTCGCCCACCTGCTCTTCGCGGGCCTTGTCGAACACGCTGCGCAGCAGCGCCGCCCGCCGCGGATCGCTCGCCGCGAGCAGGTCGGCGAGCCGGAGGAGCGACCGCTCGAGATCGCGAAACTGCCGCACCAGATCCTGCTCGCGCTCGACGAGCCCCGGCTGCGCGTCGCCAGGGGCGGCCCGCACGCCCCCCGCCAGCACGACGATCAGGCCGATCACGGCCACAGCGGCTCGCCCCGCCTTCACCCCGAGCCCCAACGAACCAAGATGGACACCCATGCTCACTTCAGTGCCTCCCGGGCGCGTTGCTTCTGCCGCCGCAGCGTCTCGGTGCGGATCTCCTCCTGCGTGCGGATCACGCCGCGCAGCCTCTCGATCAGTTCGTTGAACGACTCCAGCTCCATCATCCGCGCGAGCACGGCCCGCATCCGGGCGAGCACCTCGTCGGCCCGCCGCCCGAGCGGCTCGACGGCCACCGACCGGCAGGCGGCGGCCAGCCCGGGCAGATCGGCCGTGGCGATCGCCGTGAGCGGATCGGCGATCTGCGCCACGAGCCGCGTCTCCAGCTCGGACGTCAGCAGGGCGTTGTTGGCGAACTCGATGCGGATCTCACGGAAGGCGGCGGCGATCTCGCCGGTCTCGCCCGTCGCCCGGGCGACGGCCTCGGCGAACCGGGCGGCGGCGTCCCCCTCGCCTCCACGCGTCAGCCGCTCGCGGCCCTGCGCGAGATCCTCGATCGCCGCCTCGTAGCGGCGCCGGAGGACGATCTCGCGGGCCTCGAGCAACGCCTGCAGGGCCTCGGGCGTGACGACGTCGAGCGTCCAGCTGTCGCTCGTGCCCGTCTGCGGGGGGCCATCGAGCGTGCAGGCGTCGCGGGCGGCAACCGTCACCGTGAGCCGCGCGCCCGGCACGAGCCCCAGGGGCTCGAGCAGGACCGGCGGGTCGTCATCCGCGAGCTCCACGAGCGGCACGCCGCCGCGGACCTTTTTCAGCGCGACGGCGCGGTTCGCGGCCGGCGCCTCGGCGGGCGCTGACGGGCCGGCGGCCGGCCGCTGCCAGGCGAGCCGCACCTCCCCGTCCGCCAGGCCGTGGTCGTCGCTGATCGTGCCCACGAGCGGCAGCCGGGCCCGCGGCGTGACCGCGGTCGAAATCCCGCGTATCCGCGCGGCGACCCGCGGCGCCTCGTCAGGCGTCGCCACGAGCGTGAACGTGATCGGCTCGCGGTTCGTCAGGCCGTCGGTATCGACGAGGTCGAGCGTCACCACGAGGTCGCGGTCGAGATTCGCGACGAGCCCCGCGACGTCGGTGCCGGGCGGGCCGGCGGGCCGCTCGCCCACGACCACATCGTCCGCGCCCGGGAGCGTGCCGACGGGCCGCACGCTGAGCCGCGCCGCGGCCAACGGCTTCGTCGCCCGACAGTCGATGGCCACCCGCGACCCGCGCGGCAGGTTCACCAGCCGCGACACCGGCGGGCTGCGGACCGGCCCATCGAGATACTCCGGCGGCGCGCCGCGAATCGCGATCGACTCTGCGGCCGGAGGCTCGACGGCGACGAGGCGGAGATTCCGCAGCCGCGCATCGCCGCCGCGGACTTCGAGCAGCCTGTCCTCGCCGACGGCCTCGATCACGTGCCCGAACGTCTGCCGCGCGCCGTCCGCGCCGCCGCGGGTGCCCATCCGCACCGTCTTCCAGCCCGCCGGTCCCCGGATCCGCAGGTCGACCGCCGCGGGGGGCGCGTCGGCGCCACTCGCATGCACGATCACGTCGACCTCGCTGCCGCGGGCCACCTTCCGCACGCCGTTGACGAAGCCCTCGACCTCCAAGGTCGTGCGCCGCGGCCACGGCTCGTCGCGCAGCAGCAGCGCCCGCCGCGCCCACACCCCGGCGACGGCCGGCCGCAGCGCCATGAAGGCGACGGCCGTGGCGACGGCCGCGACGGCGGAGCCGGCCAGCAACGACAGGCTGCGGTGGCGGAAGATCCGCCGCCGATCGACGCGGCCGACGAGCGCCTCCGCCGCGGCGGTGGTTCGGGCCAGGAGCGATCCATCGACGTCGTCCCGCCGCCCGCCCGCCAGGCTGACCGCCGTCGAGAGTGCGTCGCGAAACTCCGGATGGCTGCGCTCCACGATCACCGCCAGGGCGTCGTCACGCAGCGGCACCGCGAGCCGCACGACGAGCCGATTCACGAGCACCCACAGCAGGCCGCCGACCGTCGCCACGAGCAGCACGCCCCGCACCCACGCCGGCGGCTCCACGCACCAGTCGAAGGCCAGCGACGCCCAGAAGCAGCCGCAGGCCACCAGCGCGAGCCGGGCGACCGACTCGATCCAGATCCAGGCCCGGGTGCGGCGGCGGACGTCGGCGAGCAGCTGCCACAGCGGGCCGCTGGCGGGCGTGGCGGCGGGATGGGTGGTGGTGGATGACATGGCGAATCGTGCCGGCGACGACGGCGGCTCCATCAGGCGAGTTTCGCGAGGCGGCGCACGATCCATTCGCAGCACAGGCAGCCGACGCCCAGCGCGAGCAGCGCGGTGTTCAGCCGGCGTTTGAAGTCGGCGTCGTCCGCGCCGGCCTCATACTCCCGGCGTGATCGGTCGGGGATCGCGGCCACGAGCCGGGCGGTGTCGGCCGCCGTCCACGCCGGGCCGAGAAACCACGGCGTGCCTCCGGTGGCGGCGGCGATCTGCTCCAGCAGGCCACGATCGAGGATCGGCTTCGCCAGCTCGCGATCGGGCAGTTGCACCTGGATGCGGCGGGAGAGCTGCTCGTCGCCGCCGGCCTCGACCGTGATCTGCCAGCCCCCTTCGCGGGCCGCGACGAACCCGCCCTGCAGGGTGCCGGGGCGGCCCGGTTCCGCCGCGAGCGTCACGGGCACGTCGCTGCCGTCGGGTGCCACGACCCGACAGGCCACGCCACGCGGCGACGCGCCGTCGGGAAGCATGATCCGTACGGTCACGGTCGCACCGACGGGAAACCGGTCGCGATCCACCAGCAGTCGGGCGCGGCGGCCACCGCGCAGCAGCCGGCCCTGCGACACGTGCCGCACCAGTTGGGCGGCGAGCCGCTCGTAGACCGCGTCGCCGATCGCCCGCAGCCGCCAGAGCTCACCGCTGCCGACATACAGCACGCTGCCCGATCCGTAGAACTGACCTGCCATGTAGACCGCCTGCCCGGCGGACCCGCGACCGGCCGCGACCTGCGCGTAGACGGTGGCGCCGGGCTTGGCGCCTCCCGTCTCGTGGCAGGCATACACCCCCGGGAACTCGGCCCACACCGTCTGATTTCCGACCCGGCTCGCCGCCAGCCAGAGGAACTCGGCGTCGCGGCCTTCGGTCGTGAACGCCAAGGGCATCGGCTCCGCCGCCGCCTGGGAACTGGCGCCGAACCGCGGGCCGCGGCGGATCTCCACCGGATAGAGGCCGAGGATCGGTGCCGTGTGCGGCCCCGCCGGCCAGGCGTCGGAGAACAGGCTACCGGCGAACAAGAGTAGGCCGCCCGATTCCCGGGCCACCCAACGGTCGAGGCGGGCGACGGCGGGCGGATCGAGCAGCCGCCAGTCGTAGTCGAAGGCCACGATCGCGTCGTACGCGGCGAGCGGCTCATCGCTGGCGGGAAACGCGTCGAGGATCCTGCGAGCGTCCTGCGAGACGCCGGCGGTGGCCGTGCCGAGCAGCACGTCCACGGCGAAGCTCTTGTCGCGCTGGAGGACGTTTCTCATGAACTGGTACTCGCGGCTCGGGCCGCCGGCCATGAGCAGCACCTGGGTCACGCGATCCACGACCTCGACCTCGGCCTCCTGGACGTCGTCGGCCGGCGTCCGATCCGCCTCCGGCGCGACGACCCGCACCACCAGCGACCGCCGGCCGGGAGCCGCCAGCCCGGGCACGTCGAACCGCGCCGCGACGAGCTCGCCATCCGCGCCGAGCACGACGTCGCGGGCATCGATCACCCGGCGCGAGCCGCCGCCTGCGGCCGCGTCCACCGCCGGTGCCTCGGCCAGCTCGACCCGCGCGGTCTGGCCCGCCAGGCCCTGCGGCTGGAGATAGGCGGTGACGGCGAACCGGTCTCCGGGGAAGACCCGCGCCGGCACGATGAGGTCGGCGACGCGGACGTTCGCCGGCAGCCGCTCCGACCCGAGGCCCAGCGGATGCACGGCCACGCCCGCCGCCGCGAACGCTGCGGCGGCGGCGACGGGATCCACGCCGGCGTTGTTGCCGCCGTCGGTGAGCACGATCAACCCGGCCAGCACGCCCGCCGGCTCCTGATCGACGACCCGCGTCAAGGCCTCGCCGAGCCGCGTCTCATAACCGCGCGGCGTCAGCCGTTCCGTCCAGGCCGCGTTCGCTTCCGCCCCGGCGTCACCGGCGGCGCGGGCCACCGCCGCCGGAGGTAGCGTCACCAGCCGCTCCGCGTCGGCGTCGAACCGCCACACCGAGACCTCGTGCCGCGCGGCGAGCGCCTCGAGCAGACCGCCCGCGGCGAGCAGATCGCGACCGCGGTCGGCCCGGGTCGTCGCCGCCGGACCGTCGGCACCGTCGCCGAGCGTCATGCTGGCGCTCGAGTCGACGAGCACGGCCACCCGCGAGGGCGACACGATCTCGTGCTCGGCGTTGCGCTCGAAGTCGAGCACCGCCGCCGCCACCGCCCCGAGCGCCGCCAGGCGCAGCACGGCGAGCAGCCAGCGGACGGCCCGCGGCAGTTCGGCGGCGTCGCGGCGGACCATCCAGACCGCGAACGCGGCCACGAGGCCCGCCGCCGTCACCGCGACGGGCATCTCCCACCACTCGGAGAAGCCGTCCAGCAGGCGGCTCGACACCACGTGCCGGACGCTCTCGGCGGCGGCGAGCAGGCACGGCGGTGGCAAGGCGTGGTGCATGGTTCGTCAGGCGGCGGGCCGGGCGGCCGCCGCCGGCCGGCGCGGGTGATAGCTCGCGGCGTACGCCAGCAGTTGCTCGGCGACGAGGGCCGCGAGCAGCCCGTAGAGCAACGGCTTGGCAAGCGGCGCGCCCCCCGTCGACACGGCGGCAGGCTGCAGCGCCTCGGCGACATCGTAGCGAAACGGGATGCCGGCCAGGGCGGCGTCGAGTCGCGGGCGGCCGATCCGTTCCAGCCGCCCCTCTTCCGGATCCACGTTTACCGCGAAGGTCCGCTCCCGTTCGGTGCCGTCGAGCCTGCGCCACCGCGCGGTGTAGCCGCCCGGGGCAGCGGTCGCCGGCAGGCGGGCCGCGAACCCGTCCGTAGTGGACGCCGTCTGGCGCACGATCGTGCCCGCGGGCGGCACGATGAAGTCGACCTCAGGCTCGTCCACGTCCCGCTCCAGGCCGACCACCAGCGGATCGCCGACGACCGCCG
>JBIJCJ010000058.1:0-18294 GCA_044344765.1 Pirellulales bacterium
CCGTCACCTCCGTCCACGCGTCTTTCGTGGTCGGCAGCGGTGCCCGGTACGAAAAAGCCATCCGGCGGCTCTTCGTGTAGATGTTCAGGACGTAGTCCCGGCCGTCGCCTTTCACCCGGACGACGATGGTGTCCCCGGCCTTGATGCCCATTTCAGCGGGCTTGGTCCGGACCGACGCAAACCCACCGTTGTTCTCCAGGGACAGCGTGCCGAAGAACTCCATCGTCTTCTCGCCGGTGATCCTGAACCGGCCGTCTGAAACGCCGCCCATCACGCCATCATTCACGGCCTGCCATTTCTGGGCTGAGTCAGGGGCGGCGAACTCCAGAACTGGCTGGAGGGCTTCTTGGGTCGCCACTGGGGCCGATAATGACAACAAAACAGCCACCCAGAATGCCCGCATAAAAATGCTCCTGTCGGAAAGCCACGGCCACGGCTCGCATCATAGGGCACCCAGCCAAAAGCAGGCAGAGCACGCTCATCGATGTGCGGTCGATACACACTGAAATCCCGGGCTGAGATCATCGCCGAGACGTTTGGCGCGCACGTGCCGCCGACGCTCCCGGAGAGGTTCAACAGCGCTCCGTCGCAGCTCGTGCTGGCTGTCCGCGAGATGCCCGTCAGCCGCCAGCGGGAACTCGTGGCCCTGCACTGGGGCCTAATTCCGTTCTGGGCGGACCTGCGTGTTGCCCTCGACGTGCCGGGGCTCATAAGGACAGTGCCGGCAGCCTGAGCCACAGCAATACCCCCGCTTCAGGTGATAAGCGGCCGTGTAGACGAGCAGGCCGTTCTCCAGATACCAGGCGGGCTCCTGCGGGGCTGGCTTGCCGTCTTGATCTGGTGTGGGAGTCGGCATGGTGGCCCGGCCTGTTACTTCGAGGCCACGATGATGGCCGACCCGATGAAGATGAAAATCCCGCCGATGACGACCGGAAGCTCCAGCTGGCCCTTGAACAGCAGCACCGAAAACAGGGCGACGAACAGCGGGTACGAGATTTCCAGTACGGCCGACTTACCGGCTCCAAGCAGTTGGATCGAGCCAAGGATGGAAAGAGCCGCCGCCGTGGCCGTGGCGAGCGTCAGGCCGACCAACGGCAGGCTGGCTTTCGCCGTATCGAAACTGAAAAAAGATGCCAGCGAGTTTCCCTGCAGCAGCATGATGCTTCCGGCAACCAGGGCACCACAAATGCAGTGGAGGAAATAGAGCTTGAAGACGGAAAGGCTCGACAGGACCCGTTCGTCGAGGCAATAGGTCAAACCCCAGAGAACCGACGCCACGACAGCCAGCATGAAGCCGAGGTTGAGATTCCACGAAGATGGCAGTGGGCTGGGCATCGCGGCTCCAAGCAGGGGTAGGGCAGATCGTGTCGTGAGGTCGCCCGGATTCTATCCGCACGAAATCAACGGCTCGAAACGTGGCGGGCTGAAACACCATTTGCTGCATGGTGTCCTCGGTCGTGACGTCGCACGTGCAGATTTTCTTACGGGCGTGGTCGAGGGTCTTGGGCAGACTCTTGAGCTGTTTGGTCAGGCACTTGGCCCGGTACGCCGTCGAAAGTCGCCGCCGAGGCCCGTGATGACCGTGTGCTGCGTGGGCTTCGTGCCGACCACGTGGGCGAAAAAGCTGGTCATGGTCTGGTACTCCTGCAGACCGGTCACGACATCGCGGTACGTCCCCAGCTGGTCGCACACGTGCCGGAGTCGCTGGAGCACTGGCCACTGGAAATAGCCGGCCGTGGCGCCTTCCATCGGAGCTTGGTTAATCGTCACCGCCCACTTCTCGGGACAGAAAGCCGAGACCACCCCGACACAGCCCAGCACGCTGACGCTCGTATATGCGTCCCGGCCACGATGGAACCTGATCAGCCGCGACTGCCTGCCGGTGCTGCGCGGCCAGACCCAATCCATGTTGCGGACGAGCGTTGGCTTGCCGTCGATGGTGCACGAATAGCTTGAGCAGCCGAGACCATGGATTCCGGCCATCTGGCAGCCGTCGTACATCAAGTTGCCGAGGACGACGTGGCTCAGCGGCTGGCCGGCGTGCTTGGCGATCGACCGGATTTCAGCGACGTATTCCTCGCCAAAACAAGCCGCGATCATGTCGATGAGCCGGCCGCCAAGCATCGCCAGACCAAACCGCACCGGAGCCGAATTACCGGTCCTTCGGGGCAGGGGAGTACGAGCCCTGAGGGACGCCAAATAGGGTCGCCAGAACCGTGGCTGGGGGCTTTCCGGTGGGCGGCCAGTCATGCTCCGGCCGCCTTCGTGAAGACCATCACCCGGTGAAACCCCGTGGCGTCACGAAAAAGTTCCCGTGGCTCGCCCTGAAAGCCAGCTTCACGAGCCATGTCTTGCATCGCCCTCAGAGTCTCCGGAAAGTCCCGCTGCAGGACATGCTCCGTCGTGCTGGCGAGGCTATCTCCGTCCAAGCCTGCCCACTCCTCCCGCATCATGCCGACGTAGGCCCGGAGATATTCCTCCCGGCTCTCCTCGCCACGCCTGAAGACGTCGGCAAAGAGCAGGGAGCCACCCGGAGCCAGCCTCCCATGTGCCTGCCGGAAGAACTCCTGCTTCTCCCGGACGGGCAAGTGATGCACTGCGTAGCTCGCCAAGATGACGTCGAAGCTCTGGCGGTCGTTTGCTCCGCGGTCACCCAGGTACGTCAGTAGGTCGGCTTCCAGGAGCTGAACTTGGAAACGGGCGCCGGAAAGCTCTTCCCGGGCCTTGGCCAGCGCCGCCTGCGAAGCGTCGACGCCCGTGTAGGCCCACAAGCCCGTGTCGGTGAACGTGCCCCGGATGAACCCCGCGTCGCCGCAGCCAAGGTCCAAGAGCGTGAACGGCCCCGGATGACGCAGGTGCACCCACTGCTGGATGGCGCTGAAAATCTCCCGGTGGCGCATCCAGTCGTTGTCCACGATCGAGCGGTAGACGTGCCACTGGTTGAACCACCGGGCGGCTTCCGTGGGGTCGTGTTCGTGTTGGGGAGTCATAGGGCTTGGCGTGGTCATGACGTTACCGTGCGAGCTTCTTCAGCACCGATTGCCTTTCGCAGCAGTCCCCGCCCGACGATGTGCACGAGAAACCCAACGGGCCCCGCCAGGAACGTGAGCACGAGCGCCACGGTCCGGAGCAGCCAGGGTATGCCCAGTTTCATGCTGTCCCGGGCGATCCAGGCACCAACCACCATGTCGAACACGAGATAGTGCGTCCAGCCGGCGGCGAAGACCCAGTCGTCGCTGAACACGTCCCGCAGCCCTGTGAGCGTCATGACGTCCCCGGGCGGCAGGCCATTGCTGGCCAGCTTCCAGACGATCACCGCGGCATAGGCCAGGGCGAGCAGTCCCGGGACGACCACGGCGCACAGCACGCCCGAGACGAGTTTTTTGCCTGGAAAGAGAACCAGGGCAATCCAGGCCGCGAGGGCCAGCGTATTCGTGAACTGGAATAACGTCGCGGCCATGGGTAACAGCGCAGTCGGCAGGGGTGAGAGAAACCGGCGCAGAATGGAGACGGCCCCGAGGATACCGCCTGCGCGAGAGTCCAGGGCTGGAATTCATCGGTCCGCAAGCCTCCGGGGCCATGCAGCTTTCGAGCCTGTCGCGGGCCGTAGGATTCCGGCCGGAGGCTCTGCCATGGACCGAGGTATGCCGCGCCGAAGACGTTCGAGATCGAGACACTGGGCAGCGAGGACATCAAGCCAAGCCGAAACACAGGCATCTACCGGCTGGACGGCGACACCCGCGTCTTGTGCATGGCGCCAGACGGGGAGCCCAGGCCCGACGAGTTTGCAGCCCCGCGGCACAGCGGTCGCATGCTCGTGGCGCTCAGTCGGGCCCGGTAGATGGACGTCGGTCCGTGAGCTGCGCGTTCCGCCTTGTCATCACAAGCTCTCCAAGCCCGCGGATGAGGATTGCCAAGGCCACACAGCCGACGACCGCGGCCCAGGCGATCAGCCACCGCACTGCGACCACGTGGCCTGGGCTGGTGTTCCGATCCGCCGGACCGGAAACCGGCGTCAGGCCTGCCTCCAACATGACGAAGCCAAGCGCGGCAAGCCCGAGGAGCACGACAACCCAGCCCACGCGTCGCATCGGCGTTGCTCTTTTTAAGGCGTGCCATGCCGGTCGGTCAGGGACGAACGGTGATCAAATACGCCGCCAAGGCCATGCCGAGCAGGCTGATCGAGATCGCCACCCACATGGCAAAGGCTCGGTAATAGTGCGCGGGCAGATCCTTGGCGGGCAGGTTGCTGATGAACGTGCGGTGCTGGATCGAGGCCATGATCACAGACACTGCCCCGACCACGACGAATGCGACGCCGATGAGGCGGGAAATCGGCGCCTGCGAGATCGTGGCTGTCTGGCCTGCCTCGTGGGCCATGATCCTCAGGAACAGCCCGAACCGTGCGACCACGTATCCGAGCCCGATGATCGCCAGCCCGGTTCGGACCCACGCCAGCAGGGTGCGTTCCGAGGCGAAGAACACCCGCGGATCCGGCTCGGGGCTGGTCATGGGGGGGTGAAACTCCGCTTCTCCGCGTGGCTGCTCGCATCGGCGGCTACCGGGACAGCCTGCGCCGCAGTTTCGCCAACCGTCGAAGCAACCGGTGCTTCATGTGTCCCGGCTCGCTGATGCCGTCGTGCAGCCGCTCGTCATCGTTCTGGGGAACGGCGAGCATGAGCAGATAAATCCCCGCGATGGCAGTTGCGGCCACAACGACGGCGACGATCAGCATGTCGAAGCGAAAGGTGCTCATGGTCCAGGCTCCCGACGACGGTGCTTCCGGTGGTCGCACGCCATGCGACATGGTCCACGTCAAACCTTATGTCCTCAACGGCCGCTCGGCGTGTCCGTGGAGTCGCACGCGGACGTGCGGCGAAAAACAGGGCAGAGACAGTCGGCGGATCCGGCCGCCTGGCGGGCGGCATGCCCGGCCGCGACACGGCCGCACCCAGGCCGCGGACGTCGGGAAGGGCCAACTGTCGAGGTCGTGGGCCATGGGCCGCAGTGGTGCTGGCGCCCC
Organism: Pirellulales bacterium; assembly: GCA_044344765.1. Classification (GTDB taxonomy): domain Bacteria; phylum Planctomycetota; class Planctomycetia; order Pirellulales; family UBA1268; genus QWPN01. The sequence continues at coordinate 5,024 of JBIJCJ010000058.1, forward strand.
CCGGCAGCGCCGCAGCGAAAATAGTCCCCCGCATGGATGCGCTGAAGTTTCAGGGCATCCTCGTATGACAAGCCTGCGGAAGTGGGAGTGGGAGGCTATCGCTGGCCTCGTAGCGGCGGTCGTGGCGATCGTGCTGCATTTTCTGCACGTCACCGACGTGAATGTGCTCCGCGTCATCACGCTGGTTCTGGTCGCCCTCTTGTTTCTGCGGGACCTGCGGAACGAGGAACGCTCGCGATCGCTGGAGAAGGGCTCGAAGCTCTCCGTGCAGCTGCTGGAGGAAATCAGGGAGACGACACGTCCGGTGCAACTCGATCTCATCGGGCCCGCCCAGCTCCGCCACGCCACCGCCCTGTTCGCCGAGCGGGCCAGGGGAGAAGTCGTCTGGTTCAACGCCTGCCCGAAGATGTTCGAGAGCAAGGATCTGTGTGACCTGCTGCTTCGCCCGTTCCTCTCGAATCCCCACGTGACCGCCATCCGGTTCGTGCTCGATCACAGGCAGCGCGAGCACTGGCGTGACCGTGTCGATGCAACGATCGCGGCCTACCTCGTCCGGGGCATCGTGGTGCCGCCCACATGGGCCGACCTTGATTCGGGTGTTTCATTCCTGATCGCCGAGACCGACACGGTCACAGGCAAGGCTGAGCGCTGGTCAGCTTTTGGGGCGAGCCGTTCATGGCGGTGCATCACGACCGCAAGATTCCCGGCTACATCATCCATGTCCGTGCGCATTCGGAACTCATCGGTCGTTTTTGGGAGGTGGTGCGGGCGGCCCGAATGGCCTGAACCTATGTGGCGAACGGCCGCAACACCGAGCTGTCCGTCGAGCCTGACCGCGGCCCGCCGCTGCCGGAGCCCTCACGCTCGATACCCGCGGCCATATCGAGGACGGCAAAGTCGCCCGCTGGCAGGTGAGGGTGAAGATCGGCGCTAGGCAACCCGACTGACTGCCTGGATGGGCGTTTTTTTTGCGTGTGGCCGCAAAAAGCCAAAGAGCCACGCTCGAAGAGTCTGGCGAACCTCCCGTCAGCGGCTCCGGTTCAGGAATCGCTGCAGCGCGACGGCGTTGTTGTGCTCTTCGTCATATGCAGCGTAGACGAGCGTGACCGTGCCTTGGCGGCTCTTCCTGCGCAAGTCCGCGACCAGCGCGCGGCGGCCCTTATTTTTTAGGTGTCGTGGCAAGCCGGCCAGGTCTTTTCGGCTTCCACAAGCGAGGTGCCCTGTAGCATTCGGCTCTCCAGCTGCCGGGGGATCCGATGGACACTTTGCGGTGATAGACGGCTCGGCGGGCTGGATAGTGGGAGCGCTGCTGGATTACCCGTAGGCCGCCGCAGGTTGGCCGGAGTTTCTTTTTTCGGCGGCTGCCGAAACTCATCGGCCCGAGCCCCGTTGAAGAAACAGCCGGGCAAGCCAACCCTAAGAAACCACCCCGAGGCAGGAGTCCCCAATCATGTTCAGCAGAGCCCATTTCGCAGTCTTGATCCTCGCTGGTTCCTTGGGCTTCGCGGTCATTCAGCCGGTCTTTGCCGCCCCCGGAGAAGGCAACGGCAAACGGGCTGAAACACGCCAAAAAGTCCTGCAGAAGTTCGACAAGAACGGCAATGGCCAGCTGGACCCGGACGAACGGGAAGCCGCCAAGGAAGCCATGCAGAAGCGGCGGCAGCAGGGTGGCGGCAAAGGGCCGGGCGGACAAGGTGGGCGCGATCCGGAACGCCGCCAAAAGCTCCTGGCGAAGTTCGACTCAGACGGCGACGGCAAGCTCAGCGAAACGGAGCGAGCGGCAGCCAAGAATGCCCGGGCGAAGCGTGAGGCCCAATAACGATAGCCTGCTTCTCCTCCGGCAGGGGCCCCAGTGAACGCCGACAGATGAGGGGCTACTCGTGCTCTCCCTCGACATGGGCTTCGCCGTCTGGGTCGATCTGGACGTGCAGAATCATGGGGTGGCAGCAGACGGGGCAGTCTTCGACGTAGTCCTGATGGGCCCCGGCTGAGAGATCCACCGGCACGACGATCTCTTCGCCGCAGGAGTCGCACACGTAGGTGGCTTCCTGATCGGGTGCTGAACGAACCCGGCGTCTTTTTCGGGATTTCTTGGGCATGGCTTGCCAGCGATTCACTTGCTGACCAATCGAGGCGGCCCGGGAATCAGCCGGCGAAGAAGCCTGGTAGTTCCAAGAGCTGACGCGTCGCTGCATCCCTGTAGCCAGCCGCCAGCCAGCCTACCAGCGGCCCTTCTGGTACGTGCCGATCAACTCCGCCGTTCCCAACACATGCCCCTCCATGGCCCGCCCCAGCTCGGCCTTGGTGGGGTGTTTCAAGTCACCAGGCAGGTCTCTTCCGCCGAGCCTCGAGGGTGTTTCCCCGATGTCAGCCGGGAGTGACCATGCAGACCACGACGCTGTTTTTGGCCGGCGACGTCATGACCGGCCGGGGCTCGATCAGGCCATGCAGCACCCGGGCTCGCCAACGCTCCACGAGCCGAGCGTCCGTGATGCCCGGCGGTACGTAGCCCTCGCCGAAGCAGCCCACGGGCCAATTCCAGTTCCTGTCACCCCGCCATACCTGTGGGGAGATGCCCTTGCCGTCCTCGAAGAACGCCATCCAGCGGCCCGGATCATCAATCTGGAGACGAGTATTACGACGAGCAGCGACTGGTGCCGTGCCAAGGACATTCACTACAAGATGCACCCGGCGAACATTGCCTGCCTGAAGATCCCGGGCGTTCAGGTCACGGCACTGGCCAACAACCACACGCTGGACTGGGGCCGCCGCGGGCTGGCCGAGACCCTCGCGACGTTGCAGCGTGCTGGCATGCAGACTGCGGGTGCCGGTCGAAATCTTGCTGATGCGAGTCGGCCGGCCGTCTTCCCGCTTGATCCTCGACGGCTGCGGCGACCTGATCGACGACTACGAGGGGATCGCCGGCCATGGCAGGTATCGCAGCGACCTTGGGGTCATGTGTTTCCCGACGCTCGAAGTCGCCACGGGCCGGCTCGCGGGCTTGGCCATGGTGCCGATGCAGATGCGACGACTCCAGTTGTGCCACGTCGATTCGGATGGCGTGAACTGGCTCCGTGACACGCTCTCCCGCATCAGCCGCGGATTTGGCTGCTCCGTCGAGAGTCAAGAACCAAGCGTCCCGTCGCTTCGGTGGTGAACGTTCCCGGCAGGTACTCGCCGTGGAGGCAGTGCCGTCCGTAGAATCCGGCATGCGCACGCTCGGCCGCCCCAAAACCCTGCTGGTCTTCAAATCAGTCCACCACCAGAACACCGCCCAAATAGCCCGTGAAATAGCCGGGGTTCTTGGGGCCGACTGTGCAGCGCCGGCCGAGTGCCCCTATGCCCGACTGGCCGGCTGCGAACTGTTGGGCATCGGCTCGGGCGTCTACTACGGCCGGGTGCACGACGAACTTTGGAACTGGGTGCTCGGCCTGCCTGAAGAACAAGCCGGCAAGGTCCGCGTGTTCGTCTTCACGACATCCGGGTTGCCCGTGCTCGCCAAGCTCTGGCATTGGCCCCTGAAAACCACCCTCATGAAAAAAGGCTATGAGATCTCCGGAGAGTTCTCTTGCCGGGGCTTCGATACGTGGGGCCCGCTCTGGCTCACCGGCGGCCTCAACAGGAAGCACCCGGACGATCGTGACTTGCAGCGCGCCCGGGACTTCGCCAGGCACGTCGCGGGGGAGCCGGTCGTGCGGTGACGGTGATGTTGCCGGCGTTCGAAAATCGCGGCGCGGGGGCATTGTCGCGGCGGTCCAAAATGGCGGTGCACCACCGCCTGGCCCAGGGAGCCAGGAACGATCGATAGCTCCGCCGGAGAAGCGGCGCCGTTGCCGATGCGGCCAGCCCAGCGCCGCTGCCGGGAAGCCCGCAGCGCACGCTCAGGGAATACGCGTCGCTTCACCGGAACCCGCTCTCCATTCCCGCGGCTCGCGCCTCGGGCTTCACGGAACGGGACCGCCAAACTCGAAAAACCGGAAACCGATGTATCATCACGGGCATGGCCATCGAAACCCCATCCAATCCACCCTCCGCCGGGCCGCGGGCCGTGGTCGTGATGGGCGTGTGCGGAGCCGGTAAGACCGAGATCGGCCGCCGCCTGGCCGCCGCCCTCGGCTGGACGTTTCGCGACGCCGACGACTTCCATCCCGCCGCCAACGTCGCCAAGATGCGGTCCGGCGTGCCGCTCACCGACGAGGACCGCTGGCCTTGGCTCGATGCGCTCGCCGCAGTCCTGTGCGACGCGGTGGGCGGCCGTGGCGAAGTCGTTCTCGCCTGCTCGGCGCTCGCCCGCCGCTACCGCGACCGGCTCGGCCTGCCGGATCCGCGGATCCGCCTCGTGCACCTCGACGACCCGAGCGGCGTCGTCAGGAAAAGAATCGAGCAGCGGGCCGGCCATTTCATGCCGGCCACGCTGCTCGACAGCCAATTGGCGTTGTTGGAGAGCCCCGCTCCGGACGAGCGGCCGCTCGTCGTGGACGTGGCCGCAGAGCCCGATGCGATCGTGCGATCGATCCTCACAGGATTGTGAGCAGATCGGCTCCGACTACCGATTGAGGAACTTCTCGCGGAGCCACTCGTTCTTGCGGCGCTCGAGTTCGATGAGCTTGGCGACCGGTCCCTTGCGGGCGGCCTGCACCTGCTGACCGCTGCGGATCTGGCTGGCCGACGCGACACCACCGATGAACAGGGTCGACACGACGGCGATCACGAAAACGACGCGACTCATGGACGGACTCCTCGGGAAAAGACTCTCGGGCTCAGGCGGGCGACGGCACGTTGCCGACGGGGGCTCACCCCGAGTTCGTTGATCGTCGGCACGATCGCCGCCGCTTGATCCGCCAGCGGCGCCGCCGCAGTCGCGGCAGAACCGCCACGGCGTGCATCCGCGGTGCGAGAAGTGCGTTCGGCATAGGCCGCACGCGGCGGGTCAAAACCGTGGTCATTGCCCCGCCGGCGGCTTGACGGGTCAGGTTTTGCGCGCCGGCGCCAGCCGCGGATCGTCGGGCCAGGCGTGCTTGGGATAGCGACGCCGCAACTCCTGCCGAACCTTCGGGTAGGTGTTGGCCCAAAAGCCCGCGAGGTCGGCGGTGACCTGCTGGGGACGGTGGTTCGGCCCCAGCAGATGAAGCAGCACCGCCACCCGTCCGCCGGCGATCCGGGGTGTTTCCGTGACGCCGAACAACTCCTGGATGCGGACGGCGAGCACGGGCGGGCCCGATCCGTCGTAGACCAGGCGGTGCCGTTTGCCAGAGGGCAGTTCGACCTGTGGCGGTGCGAGCGAATCGATCTCGCGCAGGCGGTCGAAGCCCACCAGGGCCTGGAGCCGCGACAGCCAGTCCGCCGTGCGCACCTCCTCCAGCGTCCGCAGGCCGCGGCAGACGTCGGGCAGCAGGGCCTTGAGCGTCGCATCGTCGAACGCCGGCAGATCGAGCTCCGGCATCGTCGTCGCCAGCCACCGGGCCCGCGCGAGGAAGCCACCCGCGGCCGTGTCGGCGACGGGCGCGACACGGTCCCACTGCGCGGCCGCCTCCCGGGCGAGCACGGCGGCCGCGGCATCGGCGTCGCCGATGGCGATCGGCGTCTCGTCGAGCACGAGGTCCATCCACGCCGTGCGGCGCCGGGCCTCGACCTGACGGCGCGACGGATGAAACAGGATTTCGTCGGCCGTGCGCATGTTCGCCGCGGCCAGGTCCCCCTCGTCGAGCCAGGAGCGGTCGACGGCCGACGCCAGCCGCACGCCGGCCTCCCCCTGGGCGTCGTCGATGGCGATGGCGAGAAACAGCGGCTCGCCGCGAACCCGCGACCCGGCGTCGAGCCGCACGCCCCGGCCGCCCACCAGCGTGCCCCGGTCATGCGCCCCCGGCCGCAGCCGTGCCACGCGGTCGGGAAACGCCTCCAGCAGCGCCCGCATCAGGCTCGTCCGCGGATCGTCGGCCCGCTGCGAGCGCGGCTCGACGATGCGATACAGCTGCTCGGCCACGCGGAGCACGTTGCCGCCGCCACCGGGATGCAGCTCGAGCTCCGGGTCGCCGGAGTCGAGACCGGCGTGAAAGGCCTGCAGCGCCGCGACCCGATCGACTACGTCCGACCGCGTGCGGACGGTGTGCCGATCACGCGGGCCTCCCCGATGCCGCGCCGGCCGAAACGGGTCCCGTTCCGAGAGCAACGCGGCGGCGATCGCCGTCTCGCGGAGCACGCCGCGGGCGGCACCCGCGAGCAGCAGGCGTCCGAGCCGCGGATGGGCGGGCACCCGCGCCAGTTCGCGTCCCAGCGGCGTGACACGATCGGCCCCGCCCTCCGTCTCCACCGCCCCGAGCTGCCGCAGCAGCCGGGTGGCCGCATCGAGGGCTTCCGGAGGCGGCACATCCAGCCAGGGAAAGTCGGCCGCCTCTCCGATCGTGAGCAGCTGGAGAAACGGCCCGGCAAGATCGCCGCGGACGGCCTCGGGGGGCTCGGAGTCGCGGCGATGGTGGTGTGCCGCCTCGTCCCAGAGCCGCCAGCAGATGCCGGCGGCGGTGCGGCCCGCGCGGCCCGCCCGCTGGTCGGCGGCCGCCTTCGAGATCGGCACGAGCTCCAGGCGAGGCAGGCCCGTGGCATGCGTCACCCGCATTTGCCGCGCGAGCCCCGAGTCGACCACTGCGGTCACGCCGGGAATCGTCAGCGAGGTTTCGGCGACGTTCGTCGCCAGAATCACCTTGCGGCGGCCCGACTCCTCGAGCACGCGATCCTGCTGCTCGGGCGGCAGGTCTCCGAACAGCGTCAGCACCTCGTGCCCCTGCCGCTCCATGGCCGGCGCGAGCTCTCGCTCGCACCGCATGATCTCGCCCACACCGGGGAGAAAGACGAGCACATGGCCGGCCGTCTGCCGCACGGCCTCGGGAACGGTCGTCGCCACGAGCTCGACGAGGTCGCGCCGGTCGCCGTGCTTGAGGGAGCGGGTTTCGACGGGAAACATCCGGCCCGTCGCCGACACGATCGGGCAGGCGACGCCGTTGGTTCCCAGCAGCCGCGCCACCGGCTCCGCGGCCAGCGTGGCGCTCATGACCGCGATCCGCAGGTCCGGCCGCACCGTCTGCCGCAGACGCACGAGGAGGCCGAGGACGAGGTCCATCTCGACGGTCCGCTCGTGAAACTCGTCGAGGACCACGGCGCCGATGCCGTCGAGCGTGATGTCGTCGAGCAGCCGCCGCAGCATGATGCCGGTCGTCTCCACCACGAGCCGCGTGTCACGCCCCACGCGGGCATCGAACCGCACCTGGTAGCCGACTTCGCCTCCGAGGGGGGCGTCTCGCAGCCGAGCGATCTGCGCGGCCACGGCGCGGGCCGCCAGCCGCCGCGGCTGGAGCAGGACCACCCGGCTCTGCCGGGGCAGGTCGTCGAGCAGCGCCGCGGGCACGAGCATCGTCTTGCCCGACCCCGGCGGGGCGGTCACGACAACGGCGCCGTCGCGGGCCGCGACGACCACGCGGTCGAGCACGGCGGCGACTGGCAGATCGTCGGGCAGGCGGCGGGGAGTCGTCATGGGAGCCACGGGCCGAGGCGCGAGGGAGCACCCCGATGATACCGACAGCATCACGGTGCCGCGGCTTCGCCGGCGGTCTGTTCCTGGTTCAGGTCGTCCCAACGGATCGTCCGCCGCGCGAAGCCGCGCACGCGGGCGATCCACCGGGGATCCTCGATCTCCAGCCACTCGCCGGGGCGGCCGACGCCGCGAAAAAATGGACCGTAGAGCCGGTGCGCCGGCGGCAGCACGACGTCGAACCGGAGGCAGATGCCTTCCAGGTCGGTGCGGGAAAACGGCGTGCACACGTAGGCCTTGGGGCGGTTGTCGGCGTAGACGCAATGGGCGAGATAGGCATCGACCAGGCCCAGCCAGTAGCCGGCCGGCATGAGCAGGAGCGTAACGGCGACGACATGGGCCGGCCGGCCGGACAAGGTACTTTCGTCGCCCAGCCCCAACCCGCGCCACGGCATGACCAAGCCCGGCCCGACGACTGCCAACGCCAGGTTCCAGGGCCAGACCGGCACGTCGCAATGCAGACGAAACGCGAGCACGGCGAACGTCGTCACATGAAATGCCGCGGCAACCACGGCGACCGTCGTTCGCAGCCGCGGTACGAAGCAGCCGAGTCCAAGAAACACTTCGGTGCCAGCCACGACCGCCGCCAGGGTCGGGCCCAGCCACGCGGGGCCGTCTGGCCACACGGCTCGCAGCATCCAGACGCCGCTCAACGTGTAATAGGCTGATGACGTCAGTTTGTGGATCCCGGCGTACGTCCAGAGCGACGCGAGGGCCGCCCGGGCGACGATGAGGCCTCCGGGCCACCCGATGGTGCCCCACAGGAGCGTCGCCAGCGAAATCACGTGCGGCTGCATCCGCGACTGGTCCGCCACGATCGCGAGTGCGAGCACGAGCGAATGCAGCGGCACGCCGATGCGCGGCCATCCCAGGGCCACGGTCAGGCTCGCCAGCATCGGCCAGCCCGCGTGCAGCGCCGGCAGGTCCAGCAGGGGCAGCATGGGTGGGGCGGACCGCGGCTCCCACACCCGCCATGTGAGCAGCACCGTGGCGATCTGGGCGGCCACCAGGACGGCTCGGAGCAGGCTTGGCAGCAACCTCGTCGCCCCGGACTGTGGAACAAGTCGGCCCGAGCAGGATGCGGTGGCCATCGACCCAGGATACCCGCGGGGGTGCCTCGGCTACGCCCTCCGCCCGTGAATTCCGCGGCCAAGCGAGACGACAAAGTCCATGGGAGGCTTTATTCACGGAGAGTATAGACTTGCTCGGGAAGAAAAACGTACCTACCCTGCGAATCGTGGTTTGAAACCGTCTTTCAAGCAGATCTTTCGCCCGCGATCACCTTTCCACATGACCGCTTCCAAAGCCTTCGCGCGGCTGTCCTGCTGGTTCATGGTGGCCGCGTTCCAGGCCCCCTGCCTGGCCCTGCAAACGGGGCCCCCGACGCTCGAAAATCTGCTCAACCCCACGGAGCAAGATCCCGGCGAACGCGAACCGACACCGTTCGACAAGCCCCAGCCGAAGCCGAAAGGACAGCGACAAGATGGGCAGCCGCCGGCTATCACGACCAACGGCAGGCGGCTCGCCTTGCCCGAGCAGTCGGCCGTGGACGAGGCGCTGGAGCTGATCCATCAGGCCTACGAGGAAACGATCAAAGCGGCGTCTGCCAACCCCGACACCGCCATTCGCACGTTCTGCGACACGGCCGACAAGACCGCTGACCCGTCCCGCAAATTCGCCCTGCTGGTGCTTGCGGAACAGCTGGCGCTCGAGGCGCGGGCGACTTCTTCGGCGCTCGACGTCCTCGCCCGTCGGGCCGCGCTGTTCGAGATGGACGCCCTGGCGGCCCGGCACGCGTTCCTGTCCCGCGCGGCCCGGGCGGACGACAGCCGGCCCGACCCGCTCCTCTTCGAGCACGTCGTCGAAACCGCCCACCGCGCCGTCGCCATGGACCGCTACGACCTGGCCGCCGCCGCCGCGGACCTGGCCGAGTCGATCGCCAAGTCGATCGAGAAGGAAGAGAAAGTGCGGGTGGCGGAAGGCAAACGGAAGCGCGAGGCACCACCCAAGCTCGTCGCCGCCAAACTCGTGGCCGAGGCGACCAATCTCCAGAGGACGGTTCGCGAGCGTCGCCGGCAGGCTTTCGATTATGTCACTGCCCGCGACAGACTCGCCGCCGTTCCGGACGACGCCGCCGCCGCTGAAACCGTGGGCCGCTACCTGTGCTTCGTGAAGAACGACTGGAAGGCCGGGCTGGCGATGCTCGCCAGGGGCCGGGACGAGAGCCTGCGAAATCTCGCCGCCCGGGAGGTCTTCCTGTCGAAGGAGCCCCTGGCCACCCCGACGGATCGCCTCAAGCTGGCCAACGAGTGGTGGAAATTGGCCGAGTCCGCCACCGGGCTGCCGGGCGAGCAGGCCGAGGGCCTCAAGGCGCATGCGTCCGGCATCTACCGCGAGATCGCCACCAAACTCTCCGATCCGATCGATGCGGCGCTCGCCACCAAGCGGGCCAAGATTGCGGAGACCGCGGGCGTGCCGGATGCGGCCCCCAATCCCAGCGTGGAGAAGCCCGCCCGGCCGACGCTCGACTCCCTGCTCCCCAGCAGCGGCCGTTGAGCCTGCCAACTCGGCGCCACGGCTTCCCTTGGCCGTCACTCGAGCACTATCGTACGCTCGCTTCGATGCCGCGAATCAGTCGGTCAGCAGGGCGTGAAACAAGCCTGCCGCCGGATGCGGCGCCCCTCGTCCCAGGAAACCCTCGCCAGCCATGCGTTACGCTCCGCCCGATTCCGGCCTGTTCGTCGCCAATCGCCGCCGGCTTGTGGACCAGCTTCCCGGCCCGGCCCTGGCCATCGTCCACGCGGCCGACGTGCAGCCGACCACGGGAGACGGCACCCGCAGCCTTCACCCGTCCGGCGACCTCTTCTGGCTGACCGGCATCGAGCAGGAGGAAAGCGTGCTGGTGCTGGCGCCGCGGGCCGCCGACCCGGCCCGGCGGGAGATGCTCTTCCTGCGGCAGCCGAACGAGCAGCTGGCCACCTGGGAGGGCGAGAAGCTGTCCGCAGAGCGAGCCACCCAGCTCTCGGGCATCCGCCAGGTGCGCTGGCTCGCGGAAATGCCTGCCGTGCTGCACGCCCTGATGTGCGAGTCCGACGCGGTGTATCTCGGCCTCAACGAGCACGAGCGGGCGGCCTACGAGGTCGAGGAACGCGACCTGCGGATGGCCCGGCGGCTGATGGCACGCTATCCGCTGCACCGCTACGAGCGGCTGGCGCCGATCCTGCGCCGGCTGCGGGCGGTGAAGACGGCCGCCGAGGTCGATCTCATCCGTCACGCGATCGACGTCACCGACGCCGGCCTGCGGCGGGCGCTGTCAGTGCTCCGGCCCGGGGCGATGGAGTTCGAGATCGAGGCGGAACTGGCGGCCGAGTTCATCCGCCGGCGGTGCCGGATGGGCTACGAGCCGATCGTGGCCTCCGGGGGCAACGCCTGCGTGCTCCACTACATCGAAAACACCGCCGCATGCCGCGACGGCGATCTGCTCCTCGTCGACGTCGGCGCGGCCTACGCCAACTACAACGCCGACCTGACCCGGACCTATCCCGTGAACGGCCGGTTCACGGCCCGGCAGCGGGCGGTCTACGAGGCCGTGCTGCGGGTGCTGCGGGCGTCGATCGCCCGGGCCACCGTGGGCACCACGCTCCGCGACTGGAAGCGGGCCGCCCAGGCCCAGATGGCCGCGGAGCTCGTCGGCCTCGGGCTGATTCCGGCCGCGGCCGCCGCCACCGACTCGGCCGAGAAGCCGGCCTGCCTGAAATACTTCATGCACGGGCTCGGGCATTCGCTCGGGCTGGGTGTTCACGATCTCGCGCCCGTCGACGGGCCGCTGGAGCCAGGCTGGGTGATCACGGTCGAGCCGGGCATCTACATCCCCGAGGAGTCGCTGGCCGTGCGGCTCGAGAACGACGTGCTCGTCACCGAGCAGGGGCCGGTCGACCTCGCGGCCCACGTGCCCATCGAGCCGGACGAGATCGAGCGGCTGATGGGCCGGTAGCAACTCCTCGCGCAGCAAGGGTGCCCGGATGGCAGACACCGTCGCCGCAGCATCGCGACCCATTCCCGACGAGTTCACGGTCTGGGCGCCCGGCCGGGTCAATCTGATCGGGGAGCACACCGACTACAACGACGGCTTCGTGCTTCCCATGGCCATCGAACGCGGCCTCCGCCTCGTCGTGCGGCGCCGCCCCGACCGCCGAGCCGTGCTCCGGTCCGACAGCGAGCAGGCGGAGGCGATCCTCGACCTCGACTGCCCGCCCGCGGCCGGCGGCGGGGCCTGGACGGCCTACCAGGCGGGCGTGATCGCCGGGTTCCAGGAACTCGGCTGGCGGATTCCCGGCTTCGAGGCGGTCGTGTCGGGCGACCTGCCGGTCGGCGGCGGCCTGAGCAGCAGCGCGGCGCTCGAGGTGGCGACGGCAACGGCGATCGAGACGCTCTGCGGCCGCAGACTGCCGCCCGCCGCCAAGGCGCTGCTCTGCCAGCGGGCGGAGAACGTGTATGCGGGCGTGCCCTGCGGCATCATGGATCAGTTCGCGGTCACCTGCGGCCTGACCGGGCACGCGCTGCTCCTCGACTGCCGCAGCCGGGAGATCCGCCACGTGCCGTTCCGCGACGACGCCGTGCGGGTGCTCGTGGCCTACAGCGGCGTGAAGCACAGCCTCGGCGACGGCGAGTACGGCCGGCGGCGTGCGGAGTGCGCCGCGGCCGCCACCCTGCTCGGCTGCGGGTCGCTGCGGGATGTGACGCCCGAGACCTGGCGGTCGCGAGGGGCCACGCTGCCCGAAGTCGAGCGCCGCCGGGCGGCGCACGTCCTGTCCGAGAACGACCGCACGCTCGCGTTCGTGGCGGCCGTCGAGGCGGCCGACTGGCCCACTGCCGGCCGCCTGATGCGGGAAAGCCATGCCTCGCTCGCCCGCGACTACGAGGTCTCGTGCCGTGAACTCGACACCCTCGTCGACGCCGCGACGGACCTGCCGGGCGTGCATGGCTGCCGGATGACCGGCGGCGGCTTTGGAGGCTGCGTCGTGGCCCTCGTGGCCACGGATGCCGCGGCCGCCGTGATGGCGAAGCTCCGCCGCCGCTACCGCGACGCGACGGGCATCGACGCCGCGATGTTCGTGACGCGTGCGGCCGACGGCGCCCGGGTCACGACGGATTGATCCGATGACGACGGCCACGGCGATCGAGACGCCCTGCGGCCGACGCCGCCCAGGTGGTGAGCGGGCCGCGACGCGAGTCCATTCCCGACCGCTATACTGCCGCCATGCACACACGCGGCTTCGGACGGACGGGCTGGCGGGTTTCCGAGATCGGCTTCGGGGCCTGGGGAATCGGCGGCAGCGACTGGGCGGGCGCCGACGAGCGCGAGGCGCTGGCCGCCCTCCACGCGGCCCTCGACTGCGGCATCAATTTCTTCGACACGGCCGACGTCTACGGCGACGGCCGCTCAGAGCGGCTCATCGCCCGGCTCCGCCGCGAGCGCAGCGAGCCGTTCTTCGTCGCCACCAAGGCGGGCCGGCGGCTGCCGGAGCAGACCGTCGCCGGCTACTCGGCCGCGAACCTCCGGGCGTTCGTCGACCGGAGCCTCGAGAACCTGGCGGTCGAGCGGATCGATCTCCTCCAGCTCCATTGCCCGCCGACCGAGGTCTACTACCGCCCCGAGGTGTTCGGCTTTCTCGACGACCTCGTGGCC
>JBIJCJ010000220.1:0-5301 GCA_044344765.1 Pirellulales bacterium
GGAAGAAGTCGAGGGAGAGCGACTGCATGTGGGCGTAGGTGCGGGTGCGGAGGCCGGCGGCGATCCGTTCGCTCACCCAGGCGAGCGTCCAGGTCTGCGCCCAGGAGAGCAGCCAGGCGGCGACCGCGGCGAACGTCAGGCCGGCGAGGTACCACCAGACCTGGCTGAACGGCACGGCGACGCCGTTCTGTTTGGGAATCAGCACCTGGTCGACCAGCGGCATCGTCAGGTATGGGGGCACGAGGGCCGCGGTGGTGCTGGCCAGCGAGAGCACGCCGCCGAGGATCGCCATCCCGGCGTGCGGCCGCGCGAACGCGATCACGCGAACCAGCGCCCGCCAGGAGGTGGTGCCCGCGGCCGGTGGCGGGAAGTCGTCGTCGCCCCGGCCCGAGACGGCGGGCTTCGGTTCCTCGGCGTCCGGAGCGGCTTCGGCCTTGCGCGGGCCCCGCGCCGGCCGGCCGCCTGCCGCCTCATGGTCGCGAAGGAGCGCCGACCGTGCGTCGAAGGCGTCCTCGAGCGCATGCACGCCTTTGGCGCGGGCCGGCGTGAACAGCCAGCGGGCCACGACGCGCCCCTGCCGTGACAGCTCGATCCGCCCGACGGCGGCCCGCAGACGCACGTCGAGGTGCGCGTCGCCGTCGAGCGGCCAGGACCGCGGCCCGGTCGTCCCGGCCCCGTCGGCCGAGGCCGGTTCGTCGGCGATCACCCGCCGGTCGGTGAGCACGATCCAGCCGTCCGTGTAATGCAGCCGCCCGTCGAGGTCGAACCGGCAGGCGGCGAGGATTGTCTCGCCGTCGGCGAGTACGGCGCCCGATTTCCACGGGAGGACGGACGGGGCAGTGGCCGATCGGGCAGCGGTTATGCCGGTCATGAGGGCGTCGTGGGTGCCGGAAATCGGGCCAAAAATGGGATTCGGGCCGTTCCAAACGGGCGGCCGGGCGTTTCCGCAAGAAACTTGCTTCGCCCTCCGAACATACCTAAGTTAGCGAACGGTGTCGGGCCGCGGCTCGAAACCCGGGGTTCGTCGGCCCTGCCTTGCAAAATTTCCAGCCTATTTCCCACCCTGTGACGGTTCGGCACAGCGACGTGCCTCCTACGTTCATGATCATGGCCCGCGGTTGTGCGCCGCGAGCGGGCTTTTTGGCCCGGCGAAGCGACGGGGCGGATTTTCGGCGGTTCCGGCACGCGGAGTGCTTGTCGTGTTCAGGTATGGAAAAAGTTTCGCATCCGGTCTTCGGGCGCGTAGACTTTTCCTATCGTCCTGCGACGCAGGCCGCGTTTGATCGTGGCTGGCCAGCGGGTCGAGGCGGTCGTGGAATCGCGACGAGCGACCATGAACGCTGTCGGGATCAAGGTGCCGCGAGGGACGGGTACCGCAAGCGAACGCGCGTCCGTGTGGCGTGCGGCGGTGCCATCCGGCCTCGCGGTGTAGGAACTCATGCCTCCCATGGCCACTTCGGCCGGTCGGTTGTCGGTAGCAGATTTTTCCCTCCCGTCGTCCTTCGGTCCGAACGCCGGCGTCAGCCGTGCGGTCGGCATCTCGCCCGCGGCTCCCGACTGTCAGCCGCCGCCCTGACGACTCCCCGTCATCCCGGGTTGATGTGGACGTCCGCCCCGGCGGACAGGATTGCCCAGGCGACGCGCCCCGGCAGTCCCGTTGTGAATCGTGCGACCTCCGTTCCAGCACCCACCGTCGGAACGTCCCGCGGCTGGAGGAGGCGCACACGACCAGACCCGCGCAAGCGTCTGCGCCCGGTCTAAAAGAAGAACCCTGACTCAAATCATGGAGATTCAGTCGCTCAAGGTGCTCCGCGGCCCGAACCAGTGGGCCTCTTTCCCCTGTCTCGAAGCCTGGGTCGATCTCGGTCGGCTCGAGGACTTCCCGTCGCACACGATCCCCGGCTTCAACGAGCGGATCATGTCCTGGCTGCCGAGCATGATCGAGCACCGCTGCTCGATCGGCGAACGGGGCGGGTTCTTCGAGCGGCTGCGGACGGGTACGTGGATGGGGCACGTGCTGGAGCACGTGACGCTCGAGCTGCAGACCCTCGCCGGCACGCCGGTGGGCTATGGCCGCGCCCGTGAGGCGAAGACCCGCGGCGTCTACAAGGTGGTGATCGAGTACAAGGAAGAGGCGTTCGCGATCGAGTGCTTCCATGCCGCCCATCGGCTGATCATGGCGGCGATCGAAGACCAGCCCTTCGACGTCGCTGCGGAGCTCAAGCGGCTGCGGTCGGTGCTGCTGCAGGTGCAGCTCGGCCCCAGCACGCGGTCGATCGTCGAGGCCGCCGCCGCCCGGGGGATCCCCTCCCGTCGGCTCACCGCCGGATCGCTCGTGCGGCTCGGCCAGGGGGCGAAACAGCGGCGCATCCTGGCGGCCGAGACCGACCAGACCGGGGCCGTCGCCGAGACGATCGCCCAGGACAAGGATCTGACCCGGGCGCTGCTGGCCGAGGCCGGCGTGCCGGTGCCCGAGGGGCAGCCGGTGGCCGACGCGGCCGAGGCATGGCGCGTGGCGGAGGAGATCGGGCTGCCGGTGGTGGTCAAGCCCCGCTACGGCAACCAGGGCCGCGGCGTCTCCGTGAACCTCTCCACCCGCGCGGAGGTCGAGCAGGCCTGGGACGTCGCCCACGCCGGGGAGCGCGAGGTGGTGGTGGAGCGATATGTCACGGGCGGCGACTACCGGGTGCTCGTGGTCGGCGGCAAGATGGTCGCCGCCGCGCGGCGGCATCCTCCGCTCGTGATCGGCGACGGCACGGCGACCGTCCGCCAGCTGGTCGAGAGGGTCAACGAGGATCCGCGTCGCTGCTCCGACCATGCCGGCGCCCTGAGTCCCGTCTTGATCGACGAAGTGGCGCTGGCCGTGCTCGCCGAGCAGGGGTTCACGCCGGAGGCCGTGCCGGAAGCGGGCCGAACCGTGCTCCTGCGGCAGAATGCCAACCTGAGCACCGGCGGCACCTCCGAAGACGTCACGGAGATCGTCCATCCGGAGGTCGCGGCCCGTGCCGTCGAGGCGGCGCGGATCATCGGTCTTGACGTCGCCGGCATCGACATCGTCACGGCCGACATCGCGCAGCCGTTGGAGACGCAGCACGGTGTCGTGATCGAAGTCAACGCCGCCCCCGGGCTGCGGATGCACCTCGAGCCGACGGTCGGCACGCCACGCGACGTGGGGGCTGCGATCGTCGACACGCTCTTCGCACCCGGCGATGACGGGCGGATCCCGACGGCGGCCGTCACCGGCACCAACGGCAAGACGACGGTCGTGCGGCTCATCTCCCATCTCTCCGGCATGGGAGGCGGCACGGTGGGCATGACCTGCACCGAGGGCGTCTGGATCGGCGGCCGACTCATCGACACCGGCGACTGCAGCGGCCCGAAGAGCGCCCGCCGGGTGCTCGCCAATCCGGCGGTCACGACGGCGGTGCTGGAGACCGCCCGCGGGGGCATCCTGCGGGAGGGCTGCGGCTTCGACAAATGCGACGTGGCCGTGGTGACGAACATCGCCTCCGGCGACCACCTCGGCATCGGCGAGATCGACACGCCCGAGCAGATCGCCTGGGTCAAGGGGGCGATCGTGGCGGCCGTGCGGCCGGGCGGGGCGGCGGTGCTCAACGCGGCCGATCCGCTCGTCGTCGCCATGAAGAAGTGGTGCAAGGGGCAGGTCGTGTACTTCGGTCTCGACCCCGCGAACCCGGTGATCGTCGAGCACCTGGCGGCGGGCGGCCTGGCGGCCACGCTCCGCGACGGCTGGATCGTGCTCTGCGACGGCCCGCGCGAGACCCGGCTCGCCCATCTCGATCGCGTGCCGCTTGTGCATCGGGGCCTCGTGGCCTTTCAGGTGGAGAACGTGCTGGCCAGCGCCGCCGCGGCCTGGCGGCTGGGCGTGCCACTGGAGCTGGTGCGGCTCGGGCTGGAGAGCTTCGCGAGCGGCTCGGCCGGCTCCCCGGGGCGGTTCAACCTCCTCGATCTCGAGGGCGCCGCCATCGTGGTCGATTACGGCCACAACGTGCCGTCCCTGGAGCAGATCTGCCTGTCGATGGAGAAGCTTCCGCACGACCGGCGGATCGCGGTCTACTCCGCGGCCGGCGATCGGCGGGACGAGGACCTGCTGGCCCAGGGCCGGCTGCTCGGCCGGACGTTCGAACGCGTCGTGATCTACGAAGACGCCTACATCCGCGGCCGCCAGCCGGGCGACATCACGCGGCTGCTCTCGCAGGGCATCCGCGAGTCGATGCCCGCGGATCGGCCGGTGGTCATCGAGGCCGGCGGCACGTGGGCCGAGGCCGCGGCGGCCGTGCTCGATGCGGTCGTGCGGGGCGATCTGGTGCTCCTCCAGCCCGACACGATCGAGCAGACGATTCCCTGGCTCTCGGAGCGGTATGGGAGCCGGCTGCGGGAACTGACGTTCGACGAGATCGCCGGCCCGGCGGCCCACGGCCTCGGCGAGCGGGCCCCGCGGCCCGGCGAGCCGGTGGCGGTGAAGAGCGGCAAGCTCGGCCTGGGAGTGGTGGCCGTGCGGGCGATCCCCGCCGGTGAGACGCTCATCCGCACGTGGGGCGAGCAGGCCGAGCAGCGGTCGGCCCACACGATCCAGGTGGACGTCAACACCCACATCGTGCCCGACGGCGTGGCGGTGCTCGTCAATCACTCCTGCGAGCCCAACTGCGGCGTCGTCATCCGCTCGGGGGTGAAGCAGATCGAGCTCCGGGCGCTGCGGCCGATCGCGGCCGGCGAGGAGATCACGGTCGACTACGACACCTTCGAATACGAGGTCGCCCACCTCGGCGGCCCGTGCCGCTGCGGCGCGGCGAAGTGCCGGGGTCGCGTGGCCGGCTACAGGCACCTCGCCGCGGACGTGAAGGCCCGCTACGGTGACCTGATCGCCGAGTACCTACGGCTCCTCGACTCGGAGATCTCGCTCCCGGCGGGGGTGTGATTCGGATTAAGCATGACCCTCAAGTGGCTTCGGCTCTCCTGATCGACGGAGCCGGCGAGGGGATGCCCATGCCCTGTCGCCGGAAGTTCGCTGCGGTCATCCTGACAAACCTGTGCGACGCGAATTGCGGTCGCGAGCGTGCGGCCCTCTTCGACTCGCCTCTCCCTCTGGGAGCTGTTCTTTACCCACATCCTGTTTTGCACAGGGGGATTTCCGTGCACCAGAAGGGGGGTGCTTGGGTCTGCTGCAGAGTCGTTCAGTGATAGATCGAGTACGCGTACTCGATGTCAGTCAGCCTGGCCATGCCGCGCCAGAGCACCTCGCTTCCTGGCTCACCGTCTCCTTTGCGGCCGAGGTGGCCG
>JBIJCJ010000221.1:0-5252 GCA_044344765.1 Pirellulales bacterium
GTGTGCGTGGCACCGGGCGAGACGTTCTGGAGGCCGTCGATGCAGAACGTCGTGAAGGACGCGGGGATGCCGGCTTCGCGGACGTCGCCCGAGGCGTTCGTCCAGGTGAACTGGCCGACCTGCGTGTTGCGCCAGGTGATCGGGGCCGTGGAATCACCCTGGAACGTGACCGGCAGCGAAACAGCGAGTCGCTGGGTGGAGAGCGTGGCCGTGGTGGCCATGAGCTGCCGGGGTTCGAGCCGCGCGAGGGACATGGCCTCGCGGTGCTGGGTCAGCAGCGTGGCCCGGCGGGAGCGGCTACGCCGCGAGCGAGAACGGGGGGGAAGGCACGACGGTCGGAGACCGCCGCTACAAGAGGGAAGGGGCACGACGGTCGGACACCGCGGCTACAGGGGGAGGGCGGCGGCGAGGTCGTCGCGGAGATCTGCAAACGCCTCCAGGCCGACGGCCAGGCGGATCAGGCCGTCGGCGATGCCGACCGCCCGCCGGGCCGCCGGATCATAAGACCCGTGCGACATCAACGCCGGCAGCTCGATCAGGCTCTCGACCGCGCCCAGGCTGACCGCGAGCTGGAAGAGCCGCGTCGATTCGACGACCCGCCGGGCCTGCTCCGCCGTGCCGTCGATCTCGAAGCTGACGATCGTGCCGAAGCCGCCGCTCATCTGCCGCACCGCCAGGGCGTGGCCCGGATGGGTGGCGAGGCCGGGATAGAGGACGCGACGGACCCGCGGATGGCTCGTCAGCCATTCCGCCAGCTCCAGCGCGGTGGCCGACTGGGCCAAGACCCGCAGCTCGAGCGTCTTCAGGCCGCGCGAGCAGAGAAACGACTCCAGCGGCCCCATCACGGCGCCGGTGGCGTTTTGCAGCCAGTGCAGCCGCGTGCCCAGCTCCGCGTCGCGGACGACCAGCGCCCCGCCGAGCAGGTCGCTGTGGCCGCCGATCGACTTCGTGGCCGAGTGCATGACGATGTCGGCACCGAGCGCGAGCGGCCGCGTGAGGGCCGGGGTGGCGAGCGTCGCGTCGCAGGCGAGCAGGGCCCCGGCGGCGTGGGCGATGTCCGCGCAGGCCGCGATGTCGGTGATCGAGAGCAGCGGGTTGCCAGGCGACTCGATCCACACGAGCTTCGTGCCGGGCACGACGGCCGCCGCCACGGCCGCGGTGTCGGCCGTATCGACGGCCGTGACCAAGATGCCCTGGGCCGCGAGCACGCGGTTGAAGAGTCGCCAGGTGCCGCCGTAGATGTCGGTGCCGGTGACGATCCGGTCGCCCGGGGAGAGCAGCTGCGTCACGCAGTGCGTGGCCGCCATGCCCGAGGCGAAGGCCAGGCCGCGGACGCCGCCGTCGAGGTCGGCGAGCGTGCGCTCGAAGGCGTGCCGCGTGGGGCTGCCGGTGCGGGCGTAGTCGTAGGCCGTCGACATCGATGCGTCGGGCTGCACGAACGTGCTCGCCAGGTGCAGCGGCGGCACGACGGCGCCCGTCGCGGGGTCGCGTTCCTGGCCGACGTGGATCGCGCGGGTGCGAAACTGCATGGGAAATCCTCGGCTTAGAGGTGAGGGGGTATGCGGCTCACACTTGATCCGCGCGCCGTCAGCTTTGGCCCCGATGGTGAAACGAAAATCGAGCGTGACAAGGATCCCAGAAGCCCCCGGCGGGAGCCGGGGGGTGACGGGCTGCGCCACGATGACGGGCTGCGCCGGGATGACGGGCTGCGCCGAGGGGTTTGGGAGAACGCGGGAAGGCAATCCACAAGTCCACGGAGTGGACCGCGTCACCCCCGGGCTTCCGCCCGGGGCTTTTGGGTAGGAACGCGCGAGGATCAAGTGTGAGCCGTATAAGGGTGAGGGGACAAGGTATCCACGCACCCTCACCCGGCCTGCGGCCGGCCTCTCCCAGAGGGCGAGGCGAGAAGGCGAATCCGCGGATCACGCCTGCACGATTCGTGCCGAACACCTTGGCCACGGAGGGCTCGTTTCGCGTTTAACCGAGCGCCTGGGCGAGGTCGGCGATCAGGTCGGCCGAGTCCTCGATTCCGCACGCCAGGCGGATCATGTTGTCGGGGATGCGGAACGCGGCCCGTTCGGCGGGCGAGTAGTTCCAGTAGCTCATCACCAGCGGCTGCTCGATGAGCGACTCCACGCCCCCGAGACTGGGCCCGATCCGCGGAATCCGCGCGGCGTCCACGACGTCGGCCGTGGCCCGCCAGTCGGCATCCTTGACGAGGAACGTCACCAGGCCACCGTAGCCGCGCATCGAGCGGGCCGCCACGGCATGGTAGGGATGGCTCTCGAGACCGGGATAGAAGACCCGCTCCACCCGCGGGTGGTTCTCCAGGAAGCGGGCCACCGCGAGACCGTTGGCGTTGTGCCGCTCCATCCGCAGGGCGAGCGTCTTCAGGCCGCGCTCCAGGAGGTAGGCGTTGTGGGGCGAGTTCACGCCCCCCATCGTGCCGCGGAGCTTGCGGACGGGCTCGAGCTTCTCGCGGCTGCCGATGACGACGCCGGCGAGCAGGTCGTTGTGGCCGCCCAGATATTTCGTGGCCGAGTGGAGCACGAAATCGACGCCCGCGTCGAGGGGCCGGAGGTTGTAAGGGGTGCAGAGCGTGGCGTCGATGAGCGTGAGCACGCCCTTGCGGCGGCCGATGTCGGCGAAGCGGGGGATGTCCACGACACTCAGGTGCGGGTTGGTCGGCGACTCGCTGACGATGAACTTCGTCCGCGGCGTGATCGCCGCCTCCATGGCGTCGTAGTCGCAGCTCCGCACCTCGCGGAAGCCGACGCCGAACCGCGTCAGGTGCTTGCGGCAGAACTCGCGGCTCCGGTGATAGCACTCGTCGAAGAAGACGATCTCCTCGCCGGCGTTGAGGTGGGTCATGAGCAGCCCCACGAGCGCGCCCATGCCGCTGGCGAAGAGGACGGCCATCTCGCCCCCCTCGAGGGCCGCGAGCTTCCGCTCCACGACCCGTTCGCCGGGGTTGCCGTAGCGGCCGTACTCCTCGCGGGGCTGGTCCTGCTCGATGAAGTCGATGATCGACTGCGTGTCGGCGAAGGTGTAGGTGCTCGACGCGAAGATCGGGTCGGTGATCGAATGGCCGGGCTTGTCGCGGGCCTCGCCGGCGTGCACCGCGACGGTGGACGGGCCCGGAGACGGGGTGCCAACGGCGGGCTGCCGGGCGGCCGGATCGGAGGCGTTCGTGGTCGGCATGCCGAATCCTTGCAGGGCCTGAAAAAAGACCGATCGCGGCCTCGTGGGCGAGTCTAGTCGCGGCGTCGAGGAGCGACAAGGAACGCGGCCTGTGATCGGCCGGAGGACTTGGTCGGTTGGGCGCCCATCGCAGACAACCGATACAATCCGCTGCGCCCGACGGCGTCTGTCAACACGCCGCATTCCCTTCGCGGCCGCCGATGGCGGCTTTTCGGCCATGCCCAAGCACATCGTTCCCGGCCGTTCGCCGGCCCTCATGCCACCGCTCTGGCCGCCGCGGCGGGTGTGGATCACGCTGGCGTCCCTGACGGCGGCGGCGGTGCTCGTGCGGGCGGGGCTCCTCGAGCCGATCGCCGGCAGCATCGTCGATCAGGCCGTGCGAAACATCATCACGCTGATCCTCGCCTTCTCGGGATTGATGTCGCTGCTCGTGTGGTTCCTGCGCGAGAGCGGCCACGCGAAGCCCCTCAAGCAGATGGTGTTCGGCGGGCTGCTCGGGGCCGTCGTGGTCGCGGCCGGCACGCTGCGGATCGAACGCGTGTCGGGCGACCTCGTGCCGGAGTTCAACTGGCGGTGGGCGCCGTCGCGCGACCGGCTGCTGCCGCAGGCCGGTGTGGCGTCGGCTGGCGCGGCGCGGCCCGAGGCGGCGGCGGAGCGGCCGTGGACGGCGAACCCCGCCGACTTTCCGCGGTTTCTCGGACCGCACGGCACGGCTGCGGTCGAGGAGCCGGTGCTCTCCGCCGATTGGGAGGCCCGCCCGCCCCGGGAACTGTGGCGCCGGCCGTGTGGCGCCGGCTGGAGCGGCTTCGCGGTGTGCGACGGCCATGCCGTCACGCTCGAGCAGCGTGGCGACGAGGAGGTGATCGCCTGTTACGCCGTGGCGGACGGGGGCCCGGAGTGGAGCGTGGCGGTGCGGGGCCGGCACGAGACGGTGCTCGGTGGCGTGGGGCCGCGGTCCACGCCCACGATCCGCGACGGCGTCGTGTATGCGACGGGCGCCACCGGCTGGCTGCACGCCATCGACGGGCCAACAGGCAAGGTGTTGTGGCGGAAGAACATGCTCGACGATCTGGGGATCGACGCCGCGGCGCATGCCACCGCCGTGGCCTGGGGCCGGTCGAACTCGCCGCTGGTCACGGAAACGCTCGTCATCGTGCCGGGGGGCGGGCCGCTCGGTGGCGAACGCGGCGGGGCGGTGTCGCTCGTCGCCTACGACCGCAGCACCGGCGCGCGGGTGTGGACTGGGGGCGACGAACAGATCAGCTACGTGTCGCCGATGCTGGTGACATATGGCGGCCGCGACGTCGTGCTCACGGTCAACGAGGCGAGCGTGGCCGCCCACGATCCCGTCGATGGCCGGCGGCTGTGGTCGTTTCCCTGGCCCGGCCATTCAAACTCCGACGCCACCTGCTCGCAGCCGCACGTGCTGCCCGACGGACGGATCTTCATCTCCAAGGGGTATGGCATCGGCGCGGCGGTCTTCGCGCCGCGATCCGGCGCCGACGAGGCGGCGGCATTCGAGCGGGTCTGGGCACAGCCGGGCCTCCTGAAGACGAAGTTCACGAACGTCGTGATCCACGACGGCCACGCCTACGGGCTTTCCGACGGGATCCTCGAGTGCGTGCGGGTGGAAGACGGCAGGCGGATGTGGAAGGGCGGCCGCTACGGCCAGGGGCAGGTGCTGCGGGTCGGCGGTGTGCTCGTGGTGCAGGCGGAGTCGGGCGAGGTGGTGCTCGTGGCCTGTGCGCCGGAGAAGCACGTCGTCCGCGGCCGGCTCGCGGCCCTCGCGGGCCAGACTTGGAACAACCCCGCGATTTCCGGCGATCGTCTCCTTGTCCGCAACGCCCAGGAGGCGGCCTGCTTCGTGCTGCCGCTGGCATCCGCTGCCGGCAACGTTTCTGGGCACGTGGAATGACCGACCTCGCGGGCCGAACGGCGCTCGTCACCGGATCGAGCCGGGGCATCGGCAGGGCCGTGGCGCTCGAACTCGCGCGGGCGGGAGCCAGGGTGGTGGTGCACGGCCGCACGGCGGCCGGTGCGGAGGAGACGGC
>JBIJCJ010000059.1:0-18140 GCA_044344765.1 Pirellulales bacterium
CCGGCGCTTTCGGGGTCCAACGCGCGCTCCTCGCGTGATCCCGACCGCTGGAACGGCAAGCGGATGCGACGACGCTCTGGAAGCCCCTCGCGGAAGCGAGGGGGTGACGGGATGCCTGACGCCGTCGGGGAAACAACCGAACACGATCCAACATGCCCACGGAGTGGAACACGTCACCCCCGGGCTTCCGCCCGGGGCTTTCGGGGTCCGACGCGCGAGGATCACGCGTCAGCCATGTGAGCGGGCGGCCGTTCAGCCCCAGAGCCGCTCGATGAGGCCGTAATAGAGCGGGATGCCGAGGCTGATGTTGAACGGGAACGTAACGCTCAACGACAGCAGCTCGAACAGCCCCGGGTTCGCCTCTGGCACCGCCTGCCGCATCGCCGCCGGCACGACGATGTAGGACGAGCTCGCGCACAGCAGCGTGAACAGCAGGGCGTCTCCCTTGCCCATCCCCAGCAGCCAGGCCAGCCCGACGCCGATCGCGGCGTTGGCCAAGGGCGCCAGCACGCCGAAGGCGACCAGCGCCGGCCCCACCTCGATCAGCTTGCCCGCCTTCTTCGCGGCGAGCATGCCGACGTCGAGGAGGAAGAGGAGCACGATCCCCTTGAAGATCCCCGACATGAACGGCTTGAGCCCCTCTCCCGCCGTCCGGCCCGTGATCACGCCGATCACGAGGCTGCCGACGAGCAGGAGCACGGTGCCGTTGCAGAACGACTCGTGGAGGATGGCGCCGAGGCCCGGCCGCCTGCCGGCCGCTTCGTCCCGCGGGGCGAAGATCCGCACGAGCATGATGCCCATGATCACCGCTGGAGACTCCATGATCGACATCACGGCCACCATGTGGCCGCCGAAGTCGATCTTCGCGCGGCTGAGAAACTCGGTGCCGACGACGAACGTCACGATGCTGATCGAGCCGTAGGTGGCGGCCATCGCCGCGGCGTCGTAGACGCTGAGGATGCGGCGCAGGAAGAAGAACGTGTAGAAGGGCACGAACAGGGCCATGCCCACGGCCGCCACGATCGTCCAGGCCACCTGCGGCGTGAGGCCGGCGGCCGCGAGCTTCTCGCCGCCGGTGTAGCCGATCGAGATCAGCAGGTAGGTCGAGAAGAACTTCGGCAGCGGGTAGGGCAGCTCGAGGTCGGAATGCACGAGCACCGCCAGGAACCCGAGGAAGAAGAACAGGGCGGCGGGGCTGAGCACGTTGGCCAGGATTGTCTGCACGTCCATCTGGAATCCTCCTGCCGGACACCATCGGCTCTTTCCCCGCGCCGCACAAATAGACAAACGCCTCCCATCCATAGAAAAACTGGATATGCAAATGCTCGGCTTGCAGCCATAGGTTTTTTCTATTCACAGCACAGCGGTATCTATTGGTGCCGGCGCGGCCGCCGATCGATAACCCTCCCGCAGGACGAGGGTCGTGGCGAACCGGCGGCGTGGCCTGCCGGGCGGCGATCCCCGCGGCCGCGAACACGAGGAGGATGGTCATGTGCAGCGGTTTCCCGACGGGTCGGACGACGCGGCGGACCGTGATCCGGAGCCTGGCGGCCGGCGGCTGTGCCGCCCTCGGATCGGCCGCGGCCGGTGTGGCCCGGGCGCAGCCGGCCGCCCCGCTCGGGCTCGCGCCGGAGGCGGCGCTCGACTTTCTCTATGCGGGCAACCGCCGGTTCGTGGCCGGGGAGACGACCGCCCCGAACCGCGACATGGCCCGGCTGCGGGCGGTCGCGCCGCGGCAGGCGCCCTTCGCCGCCTTCCTCGGCTGCGCCGACTCGCGGGTGCCGATCGAGATCGTCTTCGACCAGGGCTTTGGCGACCTGTTCGTGACCCGGATCGCCGGCAACGTCGCGGCCACGGAGAACATCGCGAGCCTCGAGTTCGCGACGGAGGTCCTCGGGGCCAAGGTCCTCTACGTGCTCGGCCACACCGCCTGCGGCGCCGTCACGGCCGCGGCGCGGCGGGAGCCCGTGCCCGGGCAGATCTCGGCGCTCTTCCAGCACATCCGCCCCGCCGTCCGCGCCGCGGGGGGCGACGTCGCCAGGGCGGTCACGGAAAACGTGCGGCTCCAGGCCGAGACGCTCGTCGAGGCCTCGACCGTCATCTCGGCGCTCGTCAAGGCCGGCAAGGTGATCGTCGCCGGCGGGGTGTTCGATCTCGAATCGGGCCGGGTACAACCGGTGGCCCCGGGCTGATTCGCCCGGCGGCCGGCGGGCATGTCCATGGAATGGCTCAACTATCACCACTTGCTCTATTTCTGGCAGGTCGCCAAGGAGGGCAGCGTTTCGCGGGCCGCGGCGGCGCTCCACGTCGCCCAGCCGACCGTCAGCGCCCAGCTGCGGTCGCTCGAACGGGCGCTCCGGCAGCGGCTCTTCGAGCGGCAGGGCCGGCGGCTCGTCCTCACGCCCGAGGGTGAGGCGGTGTTTCGCTACGCCGACGAGATCTTCTCGCTGGGCCGCGAGCTCCTCCAGACGGTCAAGGGAGAGCCGGCGGCCACCGCCAAGAAGTTCCGCGTCGGCATCTCCGACGCCCTGCCGAAGATCACCACCTACCGGATCCTCGAGCCCGCCCTGGCCATGCAGCCCGCCTTCCGCCTCCACGTGCGGATCGGCAAGACGGAAGCCCTGCTCGGCGAGCTCGCCGTCCATGCTTTGGACCTCGTGATCGCCGACGCCCCGATGCTGCCCTCACTGCGGGTGCGGGCCTACAGCCACCTGCTCGGCGAGACGGGCGTCTCGATCTTCGGGTCCGCCGCCCTCGCGCGGTCGGTCCGCAAGGGCTTTCCCCGCTCGCTCCACGGCGCGCCGCTGCTGCTCCAGACCGCCAACACGGCGCTGCGGCAGTCGCTCGACCAGTGGTTCGACGTCCACGAGGTCGAGCCGCACGTCGTCGGCGAGGTCGAGGACATGGCGATGCTGCAGACCCTCGGCGAGCACGGCCTGGGGCTGTTCGCGGCCCCGACGGTGGTGCGGAAGGAGATCTGCCGCCGCTACCATGTGGCCTGGGTGGGCGAGCTCGACCGGGTTCGCGAGCGGTTCTACGCGATCTCGGTGGAGCGCCGCATCCATCACCCGGCCGTCCGACTGATCGCCGACCAGGCGAAGCGGCGGCTGTTCGCCTGACTGGAGTCCGCCCGACATGTCCTACACGCTGCGAAATCTCGATGCCCTGGAGGCCGAGGCGATCCATGTGATCCGCGAGGTGGCCGCCGAGTTCGAGAACCCGGTGCTGCTGTACTCGATCGGCAAGGACTCGATGTGCATGCTGCACGTGGCCCGCAAGGCGTTCGCGCCGGCGCCGCTGCCGTTTCCGCTCTTGCACATCGATACGACCTGGAACTTCGGGGCGATGATCGAGTTTCGCGACCGGTGGTGTGCCGAGCAGGGGTTCCGGCTGATCGTCCACGTGAATGAGCGGGCGCTCGCCGCGGGCATGAACCCCTTCGACTACCCCAGCGCCGTCTACACGCCGACGATGAACACGCACGCCCTCGTCGAGGCGCTCACGCTGCACCGCTTCGACGCCGCCCTCGGCGGGGGCCGCCGCGACGAGGAGAAGTCGCGGGCCAAGGAGCGGGTCTTTTCCTTCCGCGACGCGAACCATCACTGGAATCCCAAGGCCCAGCGGCCCGAGCTGTGGAATCTCTACAACGCCCGCCTGCACCGCGGCGAGAACATCCGCGTCTTCCCGCTCTCCAACTGGACGGAGCTCGACGTCTGGCAATACATCCACCGCGAGCGGATCCCGCTCGTGCCGCTGTATTTCGCCGCCGAGCGGCCGGTCGTGGACCGCGACGGGCAGTGGATCATGGTGGACGACGAGCGGTTCCGGCTCCGGCCGGGGGAGCGGCCGGTCGTCAAGCGGGTGCGGTTCCGGACCATGGGCGACTACCCGCTCACGGCGGCCCACGAGTCCACGGCCGTCACGGTGCCGGAGGTGATCGAGGAGATGCTGCTGACGACCACGAGCGAACGGTCGGGCCGGCTGATCGACAAGGACGAGACCGGCTCGATGGAAAAGAAGAAGCGCGAGGGCTACTTCTGATACGGATCCCATTTGGTCCGCCCGCATCGTCGGCCGCGGCCCCGGTGTCGAAACGGCAAGCGGTAGCGACGACTCTCAGGAAGCCCCCGGCGGGAGCCGGGGGGTGACGGATTGCCCCACGCTTTGGGCCGGAACACGCGACGACGAGTCAACAAGCCCACGGAGTGGACCGCGTCACCCCCGGGCTTCCGCCCGGGGCTTTCGGGACGAACGCGCGCACCTCACGGGACGCACGGTGGTGGAACGACAAGCAGACGCGACGACTCTCAGGAAGCCCCCGGCGGGAGCCGGGGGGTGACGGATTGCCCCACGCTTTGGGCCGGAACACTCACAGCTCACGAAATCCAGCCGGAGCGGACGAGCCGCCGCTGCACGGCGTAGGTCACGCCCAGATAGGCGGCGACCGTCACCGCCAGGAACAGCCAGTAGGCGGCCGGCAGCGGCACGAAGCCCAGCGGCCGGCCGAGCGGCGACTGGGTCAAGCCCACGCCGACGGCGATCACCGCCAGCGTCGTGGCCGACAGGCCGCGGCTCGCTCGGCTGCCGAGGAACGGAATGCGGTGGGTGCGGATCACGTGGATCACGAGCGTCTGCGTGACGAGCGACTCGACGAACCAGCCGGTGTGAAACACCGCCGCCCCGCCCGGCCCGCCGCCGCCGAATACGTGCCAGAGCACGATGAACGTGGTGGCGTCGAAGAGCGAGCTCACCGGCCCGACCAGCAGGATGAAGCGGGCGATCTGCCCGAGCGACCAGGGCCGCGGCCGGGCGACCAGCTCCGGATCGACGTCGTCGCCGGGAATGGGCACCTGCGAGCAGTCGTAGAGCAGGTTGTTGGTGAGCACCTGGAGGGGCGTCATCGGCACGAACGGCAGCAGGGCGCTGGCCCCGAGCACGCTGAACATGTTGCCGAAGTTCGAGCTCGCCCCCATGCGGACGTACTTGAGGATGTTGACGAACACCTTGCGGCCCTCGCGAACGCCGGCGGCGAGCACCCGCAGGTCCTTCTCCAAGAGGATGCAGTCGGCGCTCTCCCGGGCGATGTCCACGGCCGTGTCCACCGAGATCCCCACGTCGGCCGCCCGCAGGGCCGGGGCGTCGTTGATGCCGTCGCCGAGGAAGCCCACGACGTGCCCCCGGTCGCGGAGCAGCCGCACGATCCGCTCCTTGTCGGCCGGCGCCAGGCGGGCCATGACCGTCGCCCGACCGGCCGCGGCGGTGAGTTCGGCGTCGGTCATCCGCGCCGCCTCCGCCCCCAGGAGCACCGTGCCCGTCTCGAGACCCACCTCACCGCAGATCTTCGCTGTCACCTGCTCGTTGTCGCCGGTGAGCACCTTCACCGTCACGCCGGCGGCGGCGAGCGCGGCAAGCGCCTCGCGGGCCGAGTCCTTCGGCGGGTCGAGGAAGGCGACGTAGCCGCGGAGCACGAGCTGCCGCTCGTCGGCCCGCGTGTAGGCGGCCTGCGGCTCGACCGCGCGGGTGGCCACGGCCAGCACGCGGAAGCCCTCGGCGGCCAGGGAGGCGCACTCGCGGAGCACCTGCCGGGGCAGCTCGTGGTCGATCGGGTGCACCGCGCCGTCGAGCTCGAAGAACCCGCACCGCTCGTGCACCGCCTCGACCGCCCCCTTGCAGATCAGGAGCGGGCCGGCGGCGGGCGGCCGCACCACCACCGACATCACCCGCCGCGCGAAGTCGAAGGGGATCTCGTCCACCTTCTCGTAGCCGGCGTGGGGCCGGTCGCGGTCGAACCGCCGATGGGCGAGGATCGCCCGGTCCATGACGCTCGCCAGGCCCGTCTGGAAGTGGCTGTTGAGCCAGGCCAGCTCCAGCACACGGGGGTCGTCGCGGAGCCGCAGGTCGCAGTGCCGCTCGAGGATGATCCGGTCGAGCGTCAGCGTGCCGGTCTTGTCGGTGCAGAGCACGTCCATGGCGCCGAGGTTCTGGATCGAGTCGAGATGCTTGACGATCACCCGCCTGTCGGCCATCACCAGCGCCCCGCGGGCCAGGCACACCGACACGATCATCGGCAGCATCTCCGGCGTCAGGCCCACGCCCACGGCGAGGGCGAACACGGCGGCGGCGAGCCAGTCGCGCTTGACGAGCCCGTTGACGAGGAACACCAGCGGCACCATCACGGCCACGAGCGCCACCATGAACCATGTGAACCGCGCCATGCCGACGTCGAAGGCCGTCGGCGGCTCGGGCGGCTCGAGGGCGGCGGCGATGCCGCCGAGATGGGTCTCTCGACCCGTGGCCACGACGACGGCCCGGGCCGTGCCGCTCTCCACGCTCGTGCCCAGCCAGCAGATGTTTTCCAGGTCGAGCGGTGCCGGTGCCGACGACGGCCCTGCCTTCTTTTCCACCGGGAAGGACTCGCCGGTGAGCAGCGCCTGGGAGACGAACAGATCCTTGCAGTCGAGGAGGCGGACGTCGGCCGGCACCATGTCGCCGGCCGCCAGGAGCACCACGTCGCCCGGCACCAGCGTCTCGATCGGCACCTCGACGGCCGTGCCGTCGCGCAGGGCCGTGGCGTGGATGCGGATCCGGCCCCGCAACAGCTCGACGGCGGCGCCTGACCGCGACTCCTGGGCGAACCGCAGGCCCACGCCAAGCGCCAGCATCACGGCCATGATCGCGGCCGCCGGCAGGTCGCCGCCGAAGCCGGCAAAGCCCGCCAGCACCGCCAGCAGCACGACCAACGGATTGGCCATGGCCCGCAGGAGCAGGCGCAGCGTGCTCGGCGTCACATGCTCCGTGACGGCGTTGCGGCCGTGCGCTGCCAGGCGGCCGGCGGCCTCGGCGGCGTTCAGCCCGTCTCCGCGGCTGTCGAAGGCCGCCAGGGCCGTCGCACTTTCCAGCGCGGCCACCGCGCAGATTCGGTCATTGCTGGCGGATTGCCGCCGGTTCGCCGCCACAGGAGCCTCGCCGGGCGCGTCCTGCGGTCAGGGGAACGATCGGGCCGACGGCCATGATCGCGAACGCCGCGGGTGGGCCTGCCGCCCCGCGGATTCTGACCATTGTACGCGCGGCACCCGACACGGATCGCGCCCGCGGCGAGGTACGATGCAGCGGTTCTGATCGTTCCCTCGCGCACCATCTTCCGCCCTCCACCATGGCCCCGACTCTCCCAGGCCGTTCGCTGTCGCAGCAGCTCGTGGCTCCCGTCGTGGGCCTCGTGCTCGCCGCGGTGCTCGCCAACGTGGCCGTGTCCGCCTGGCTCGCCGCCCGGCGGAGCGCGGCGGCCGCCCGCGCCGGCCAGGAACAGCTCGCCGCCGCCCTCCGCGAGGCCCGCGTGGCGCTTGCCCCCCAGGTGCTCGAGACGCTGCATGGCCTCACCGGCAGCCACTTCGTCGTCTGGGACGCGGCCAACCGCATGCCAGGAGCGGCGACGCTGCCGGCCGCCGCAATTGATCCCGCCGCGCTGGCCGCGAACATCGGCGGCGTGGTCACGATCGCCGGACGACCGCACCGCATCGGCATCGCGCGGGCCGCGGGCGTGCGGCCCGAAACCGTCCTCGTGCTCACCCCCGTAGCCAGTCCGTGGCGAACCACGCTCGACGCGCTGTGGCCGGTGCTGGCCGTGGCCGCGGCCACGCTCGCCGTCCTCGTGCCGCTTTCGCTCCGCACGACTGGCCGCGTCGCCCGCCGGATCGGCGCGATCGAGAGGCACGTGGCACGGATCGCCGGCGGTGAGTTCGGCCATACGTTGCCCGCGGCCGAAACCGCCGACGCGGACGAGGTCGGCCGGCTCGTGGCCGGCGTGAACCGGATGAGCACCACGCTCGAGTCGCTCCGCGGCGAGCTCGTGGCGGGCGAGCGGCAGCGGCTCTTGGGTCAGCTCGCCGCCGGCTTCGCCCACGAGCTTCGCAACGCAGTCACCGGGGCGAAGCTCGCCATCGACCTCCATCGCCGTCGCTGTCCGTCGGGAGCGGGCGACGACAGCCTCTCCGTCGCCTCCCGCCAGCTCGACATCCTCGAGGAGGAAGTCCGTGGCCTGCTCGCCCTCGGCCGCCAGCCCCAGGCGCCGCCGGAGCCGTTGGCCGTCGATGCACTCATCGCCGAGGTCCGCGACCTCACCGCCCCCCGCTGCCACCATGCGGGCGTTCGCGTGGAACTCGGCCCCGCGACCGGCCTGACGATCGTCGGCCGCCGCGATGCCCTGCGTGCCGCACTGGTCAACCTGGCGCTCAACGCCGTCGATGCGACCGGCCGCGACGGCACGCTGCGGCTCTCCGCCACCGTCGCCGGCACCACGCTCGCGCTTGCCGTCGAAGACGACGGCCCCGGTCCACCGGAGTCGATCCGCGATTCACTGCACGAGCCGTTCGTCACCGGCAAGCCGGAAGGGATCGGCCTCGGCCTGGCGGTCGCCACGGCGGTGGCCGAGGCCCACGGCGGCACGCTCTCCTGGAGCCGCCCCGCCGGCTGGACACGGTTTGTGATTACATTGCCCCTGCCGCCGACCATCCCCGCAGCGCCGACCCGAGCATGAGCGAGATCCTCATCGTCGACGACGAGCCCGCCATCGGCTGGAGCCTGCGCGAACTGCTCACCGACGAGGGCCACTCGGTCACGCTCGCCTCCACCGTCGCCGCAGCGCTCGCGGCCTGCCGCGCGCGAACGCCCGACACGATCCTGCTCGACGTCCGCCTCCCCGGCCGTGACGGCATCTCCGCCATCCCCGATCTCCGCGCCCTCGCGCCGCGGGCACCGGTGATCGTGATGACCGCCTTCGGCGACCTCGACACGGCGGTGCGGACCGTGACGGCCGGCGCCTTCGACTATCTCGTCAAGCCCTTCGATCTCGAGAAGGTGGCCGCGGTGGTCGCGCGGGCGCTGGCCGACCGGGCCGACGACGGCGGCGCCGCGGTGGCGGCCGAGGACGATGCCACGACGCGGCTGATCGGCACCGGGCCGCGAATGCAGGAGGTGTTCAAGCAGATCGCCCTGGTCGCGAACACCGACCTGCCGGTCCTCGTCACCGGCGCCGCGGGCACGGGCAAGGAGCTCGTGGCCCGCGCCATCCATGCCCACGGCGGCCGCCGCGACCGGCCCTTCCTGGCCACGAGCCTGGCGGCGCTCGCGCCCGGCGCCGTCGAGCGGGAGCTCTTCGGCCACGACCGCGCCGGCCTCTTCGAACTGGCCGCGGGGGGCACGCTGTTGCTCGACGAGATCGACGCCGCCCCGATGGACGTTCAGGCGAAGCTCCTGCGGGCGCTCGACTCGGGCGCCTTCACGCGCGAGGGATCGGCCACCGCGACCGCGGCCGACGCGCGCGTGATCGCCGCCACCGACCGGGACCTCGCCGCGGCGACCGCGGCCGGCACGTTTCGCGGGGATCTCTTCGAACGGCTGCGGGTGCTGTCGATCGACGTGCCGCCGCTGGCGGCGCGGCCCGAAGACATCGAGCCGCTGGCCCGGCATTTTCTCGCCCGGCACGTCGCCCGCCGACCGCAGCCCGCCGCCATCCCCGCGCTGGCGACCGACTTCCTCGCGGCCCTCCGCGACCGCTCCTGGCCGGGCAACGTCCGCGAGCTCAAGCACGCGGTCGAATACGCGGCCGTGGTCGCCCGCGGCGGCATGCTGCGACCCGAGCACCTCCCCGCGCCGACGGCGATCGCATCGCCCCCTCCCGCCACGCCGTTGGCCGCCGCCACCGCCGCGCTCACCGCCGCCACCAAGGAGTGGGCCGCCGCGGCCCGCCATGAGTTCGGCGATCTGGCCGAGCCCGACCTCCACCACCGGGCCAGCACGGCGGTCGAAGCCGCGCTGCTCCGCGAGGTGCTGGCCCATACCGGCGGCAACCGCACGGCCGCGGCAAAACTCCTCGGCCTCGACCGGGCCACGCTGCGCACGAAGCTGCGGATTCTCGGCCTCGACGAATAACGGGCCCACCGGGCGGTGACTTCTTCACCGCCCGGCCGAAAAGTTCCCCGTCTGCGCGGCCGAAAATCTGCCTCCCGCGGCCGTGAAACTACGAAATAATCGGAGGCGGGTCGCGCGAAGCGTTCCCCGGTGGCGGCGCTTCCGCCACCAGCCGACTCCCATCCCCCGCCAGGTCACCATGCATCCCGAGCCCCAGGGTCACCGCTCGACGCCCGCCCGCGACGACGAGACCGACACGTTCCTGCTCGGTACCACGACGCGGCTCGCCGCGGACGACGATGTCTCCGACACCTGGATCGACGCCGACGATAATGGCGCGGCGATCGACCACGCCATGCTGGCTCTGCACGGTCGGATGCGCGGCTGTATGGGCGGCCCTGATGGCCGGACGGGCTTCACGCTCGTGGAACTGCTGGTCGTGATCGCGATTATCGCGACGCTCATCGGCCTCTTGCTCCCGGCCGTGCAGAGCGCCCGGGAGGCGGCCCGGCGGACAGGCTGCACGAACAATCTCCGCCAGCTTGCGATCTCGTTCCACGTCTACGAGAGCGCCAAGAAGCTGCTCCCGCCCGTGAAGCGGACGAGCAACTGCACGGCTGCCCCGAACAACGAGCCACGGATGACCTTTCGGAGCTGGGCCCCCGACGTGCTGCCGTTCGTGGAGGAGACGGCGCTGATGAGCCAGTACAGCCTGTCGCATGATTGGTGGGTCAACGCAGACGGCACGCCCGTCAACGGAGGCACGGCCGGGGTCTTGGACCCAGACCCGACCGGGAACCGGGCCCTGGTGCGCACCCAGCTCAATCTGATGCAGTGCCCATCGTGTCCGGTGCCCAATCGCATCCAAGACAAGATCGACAGTCCGCGCAAAACGGGCGCCTGCGGCGACTACTTCATGGTGGCCGGGACCGGCACGAGCTTCAACACGGCCGCCAACCTGCCGGCCGGAACGGTAGTGGCCGGACCGGGGCCCGCCGAAGAGTGGTCCGGGTGCGGCGGCTCCGCCAAGCGTCCCAAAAACACCGTGGCCAAGATCGCTGACGGAACCTCGAAGACGATCCTGCTCGCGGAATGCGCCGGTCGCGAGGATGTGTGGCGCCTGCGAACGCGGTACCCGGCCAACGGCGACAAAGCCGCGGGTGCCGCCTGCGTTCGGGCCCAGGGTGGTGCGTGGGCGACCAACGACAACGCCTACGCTTTCGGCGCCACCATCACCGGCTGGTGTTCTTCCGGTCCGATCTCGGGGCCCATCGACAGGTCGCTGTTCGCGGTGAACGGCTCCAACGAGAGCGGCTGGCTGATCTACGGCTTTCACCCCGGCGGAGCGGGCGTCGCGATGGCCGACAGCTCGGTGCGGTTCATGGCCGAAGACACGGAAGTGCTGCTCCTCGGTCAGCTCGCCACCCGGGCCGGCGGTGAAACGGTTTCCCTCTACTGAGGCTCCCCGGCCAAGATCGGCCGGTGCCAGGAACGTGACCCATGCTCGGCGACCCGAACCGGACCTATGCAATGGTCATTTTTCATGATCTTGGCGTTCCGCGGCGGCAGGCCGCGGGGCCAGCTCCACGCACGTCTCATTCCGCCGCACCACGCGGCTTCACGCTCGTGGAGCTGCTGGTCGTGATCGCGATCATCGCCACGCTCGTCGGCCTGCTCCTGCCCGCCGTGCAGAGCGCCCGCGAGGCGGCCCGGCGGACGCAGTGCGTGAACAACCTCCGCCAGATGGGCCTGGCATTGCACAACTTTCATGACGTGAAGGGTTTTTTCCCGCCCGCGTTCGCCACCAAGGCCACTCCGGGAAACGTCAGTTGGCGGACCCTGACCCAGACGCCTGATTTCTTCGAGCCGGGCTGGAGCTTCTTCGTATCCATCCTGCCGTACATGGAAGAAGCTGCGCTCTACGATCGCCTGTCGCTGTCGCTGCCGATCATGCACGCCAGCAACGATGCCGCCCGCACGGCCGCAGCATTGCTCCAGGCATATGTCTGCCCGAGCGATACGAGCCCCAGGCTGATCGACGTCTGGGATTTCGGAACCCCCAGTTCCGCGACCGCCCTGTCCGGTCCCGGGACGGTGCTCGCCCAGGCGCCGGTCTCGTCCTATGCGGGCTTGATCGGAACCAAGGATCATGAAGAAAACGGCGCGTTCGACGGCGTCTTCTTCCGCAACAGCCGCGTGCGAATCGGACAGATCACGGATGGCACGAGCAAGACGATCTGCATCGGCGAGCGGATGAGCCGCATGGCCGAGGCCACCTGGCTGGGCAGCATCACCGGGAGCGACGTCGTGCACGCGGAAGGCTGGTGGCAACGGCTGGGATACGCGCACCGTTCGCACAACTACCGCCCGAAGAACTGCCAGGTCACATGCCACATCCGCAGCAGCGGGCCGAACGTCGCCAACAATAGCCCCAGCGGTTTTTTCTCGGCCCACGCCAACGGCTGCAATTTCCTCAATGCCGACGGTTCGGCACGGCTGATCGCGGATGACGTCGATCTGACCACCTTTCGCGCCTTGGCGACCCGGGCCGGCGGCGAGGTGGTGAGCGTGCCGTGACGATCGGCGACCGCAGCGGCGATCGCTGGCTGGCGTGCCCGGCTGCCGGGAAGCCCGAACCGCCAGGTGCGGGAATCCGCTTGGCTCCACCGGAAACGGATCCGCATTCCGCTCGGCTCACGCCTCGGGCTTCACTGCACCGGGCATCCGCCACCATCGGCGTCGATGCCGACGGTGCACGAGGATCAAGTGTGAACCGTAGAACGGCCGGATTTTCGGCCCGACACGCGCATCCCGGCCCGGCATCTGCTAGCGTGGTCCTTCCCTGGCCTGCTGGCCGCGGCACTCGAGCGACCGTGCGGTCGCGTGCCGCCGGCGGTCGGGCAGGCGGTTGCAACCCCGGAGACTCGAGCGATGGACATTCTCGGTGAAATCTTGAAGCAGGTGCTCGAGGGCGCGGCCCAGCAGCAGCAGCCCCAGCCCCAGCAGCGGGCCCCACAGCCCCAGCAGCAGCAGCGGCCGCCGCAGGGCATGCCCTCCCCGAACGATCTCGGCGACATCCTCACGCAGATCTTCGGCGGCGGCGGCGCCCAGAAGCTGCCCGACGTCGTGCGGCAGTTCGAGGAGAAGGGCATGCGGGAGCAGGTGGACTCGTGGGTCCGCACCGGACCGAACAAGCCGGTCGACCGTCGGCAGATCGAAGACGCCTTCGGCCAGCGCGAGCTCGATCAGATCGCCCGCACGAAAGGCATCGACCGCGACCAGCTGGCGGAGGTGCTCGCCAAATACATCCCGCGGATCATCGATGAGCTGACGCCCACTGGCCAGCTGCCGGCCCGGCGCTGAACCGCGCCATGACGCAGGCAGCGATCGGTGCGTCCGTTCGCAGCACTGCGACCGCGGCGGCTATCCATGCCGCCGCGGTCGCGGCCGCCATCGGCTGCGCGTGGCTGATCGACGACGCCCGCGCCGCGGAGTCCACCCGCGATTGGTCGAGGGTGGAGCTCGCCTGGCGGGACGATCCGCGTGTGCCGGCCGACCTACCCGCCACTGGTGACGGGCAGCAGCGGTCCCTGTCGCGACGGGCGGCGCGACGGGCGGCGCGCCGCGGCCGACCGCTCGACGGCGCGGCCGCGGTCGTCGGTCGCCCCGATACGGGCGAGCCCGGTGATGAGATCGCTCCGGCGGCGAACACCGCGCCGCCGATCGGCGTCGATGGAACACTCGGTACGACGATCGCCGCCCCCGGCGTGCTCGTGCACCGTGACCTGCCCGCCGGCGAGGCCGGCGACCGCTGGCGGCGGTTCGACCTGTACCTGCCCGATGCGTGTGCGACCGGCGGCCTGCCGCTGGTGGTGTGGATCGCGGGGGATGGCACGTGGGATGGCGCGCGGGCCGCATGTCCGCTGCGCTGGCTCGTCGCCCGTGGCTACGCGGTAGCCTGCATCGGCTACCGCCCCCAGGGCACGGCGGTGTTTCCCGCGCAGCTCGACGACTGCCGCGCGGCGCTCGCCACAATCGTCCGCGACGCCGACACCTGGGGTATCGATCCGACGCGGATCTGCGTCATCGGCCGCGGTGCCGGTGGTCATCTCGCGGCCCTCACGGCCCTCGCCGAGCCCGCGGCCGGCGACGCCGATAACGTCTCGGCGGCATGTGCGATCGCCGCACCGGCCGACCTGACGAACCTCGGGCCCGC
The DNA here is from genome assembly GCA_044344765.1 of Pirellulales bacterium. GTDB lineage: Bacteria > Planctomycetota > Planctomycetia > Pirellulales > UBA1268 > QWPN01. The sequence continues at coordinate 14,123 of JBIJCJ010000059.1, forward strand.
CCACGTGCGGGAAACGTCCGCCGCGAGCGTGCTCGTCGGCGGGCCGCTGAACGAACTCCGTGAGGCGGCGCTGGCGGCCAGCCCGCTGGCGCATGTCTCTCCCGACGATCCGCCGCTGCTGCTCGTCCATGGCGGTCGTGACACGCAGGTGCCGGCCGACCAGGCGGCCCGGCTCGAAGCGGCGTGCCGCGCCGCCGGCGTCGACTGTCGTCTGGTGCGGGTCGAAGCCGCGGGGCATGACGTGGCCCTCGAGGCCGGCACCGTCGCCGGCACGGCCGTGCTGGCGTTTCTCGAGCGCGTGCTCGCGGCGAAAATCGGCGCCGCCGGCCAGGCTGCCGCGCCGCCCGCGGTGCCCTGACGGCTTGAACACGCCGCGGCGGCGCGGCGCGACCGTCAGGATCGGCTTTTTCGCGCCACGCGCTGCGGTCTGCCTTCTCCTCCCCGCTTTTCCAGCCGCCGCCGCCGCACGTCGATACCTTCTCCTGTGCCGGAACGAACCGGCACTCGTGAGGCCGCTCGGCCGCACGCCCCGCGAGCACCGCCATTCGGAGCACCGTCGTCGCGCCATGCCATCGCCCCGTCGCAAGTCCACCGCCACCGCCGTGCAGAATCCGCTCGAGACCTATCTGCGCGACATCAACGAAACCTCCCTGCTCACTGCCGCCGACGAGAAGCGGCTCGCCGAGGCGATCGCCCGCGGCGACGCCCTGGCCCGCGACCACATGGTCCGCGCCAACCTCCGGCTGGTGGTCAACATCGCCCGCGGCTACGCCAACCGCGGGCTGCCGCTGCCCGACCTGATCGAGGAGGGCAACCTCGGCCTGCTGCGGGCCGTGGAGGGCTTCGACCCCAAGGTCGGCACCCGGTTCAGCACCTACGCGAGCTATTGGATCAAGCAGTCGATCAAGCGGGCGCTGATCAACTCCGGCAAGACGATCCGCATCCCGGCCTACATGGTGGAGCTCCTCTCGAAGTGGCGGCGGGCCTCGGCGCGGCTCGTCGACACCCTCGGCCGCACGCCGACACCCGAGGAAGTCGCTCGCATGCTGGGGCTGGCCCGCAAGAAGTTGCCGATCATCAAGAAGGCGATCCACGTCCACCAGGCCGTGCCGCAGACGGAACAGCCGGAAGGCTGGTCGCTCGGCGAGCTGCTCCACGACGAGAACGCCAAGTGCCCGGCGGACGTGCTGCTCGACGACGACACCCTGCGGCACGTCCTTCGTCGCATCGACCAGCTCGACCCGCGGGCGGCGACGATCATCAGGCTCCGGTTCGGCCTGGGCGGGGGCGAGCCCATGACGCTCAAGGAGATCGGCGGCGTCCTCGGGCTGACCCGCGAGCGGGTCCGGCAGATCGAGGCGGAAACACTCGCCGGCCTGGCGGCGGAGATCGACGGCGTGCCGCGGGCCCGGATCCGGTTGCGTCACGGCGCCTGACGCGGATAGCCTCTGATCATCATGGACATCGCCGCCTTCATCCGCCCGATCCCCGACTTCCCCAAGCCGGGCATCCTGTTTCGCGACATCACGCCCCTGCTGGCCGACCCGGCGGCCTTCGCCGCGTCGATCGAGCGGCTCGCCGCGCCCTGGCGGGGCGGGCGGCTCGACGCGATCGCCGCCGTGGAGGCCCGCGGCTTCCTGTTCGCCGGGCCGCTGGCCCTCGAGCTCGGTGTCGGCGTGATCCCGGTGCGGAAGCCGGGCAAGCTTCCGGCCGAGACGATCTCCCACGAGTACGACCTCGAGTACGGCCGCGATCGCCTGGAGATGCACAAGGACGTGCTCCGTCCCGGCGCCCGAGTGCTCGTGGTGGACGACGTGCTCGCGACCGGCGGCACGGCGGCGGCCTGCATGCGACTGGTCGAGGCCGGAGGTGGGACGGTGGCGGGGGCCGCCTTCCTCGTGGAGATCGAGCCGCTCGGCGGCCGCGGGCGGCTCGCACCGCATCGCGTGGAGTGCGTGCTGACGTACTGACCGCCATGGCCGACCGCTCCCGTGTCGTCGTCGCCATGTCGGGAGGCGTGGATTCGAGCGTCGCGGCCGCACTCTTGGTCGAGGCCGGGCACGAAGTCGTGGGCGTGTTCATGCGGCAGGGCGGCCCCGAGGCCGGCGCGGCCCTGCCGATCCTCGACGCGCCGCCCGCAAAGCCGGGCCACCAGGGCTGCTGCAGCGTGGCCGACGCCCTCGACGCCCGCCGGGTGGCCGACCGGCTCGGGATCCCGCTGTATGCAATCGACCTGGCGGCCGACTTCGGGCGGATCATCGACTACTTCGCCGCCGAATACGGCCGTGGCCGGACGCCGAACCCGTGCGTGCGCTGCAACGCGTGGCTCAAGTTCGGCCGGCTCTTCGAGCATGCCGACGCCGTGGGGGCGACGCATGTGGCCACCGGCCACTACGCGCGGCTCGACCTCGACGACGCCGGGATGCCGTTACTCCGCCGGGGCCTGGAGGCGGCCCGCGACCAGTCCTACGTGCTCTTCGACGTCCGGCCCGACCGGCTGCGGCGGATGCTGCTGCCCGTGGGTGGTCTGGCGAAGGCCGACGTCCGCCGCCGCGCCGCCGCGCTCGGCCTGGCCACGGCCGACAAGCCCGACAGCCAGGAGATCTGCTTCGTTGCGCCCGGTGAGCATGCGGCGCTGGTCGCGCGGCGGCTCGGCGGCTCGCGGGCCGGCGAGATCGTCGACGCCACGGGCCGGGTGCTCGGACGGCATCCCGGCATCGAGCACTTCACCGTCGGCCAGCGGCAGGGCCTGGGCATCGCCGCGGGCGCGCCGCTGTTCGTGATCCGGATCGAGGCCGACACCTGTCGCGTGGTCGTGGGGCCGAGGACCGCCGTGCCGGAGGCCGAGCTCACGGCGGGGGCGGTGACGTGGCTTGTCGATCCGCCCGCCGCGGCCTTCGCCTGCCTCGTGCAGTGCCGCGCCCAGCGTGCAGCGGCGCCGGCCCTCGTCACCCCGCTGCCCGGCGACCGGTTCCACGCCCGCTTCACCGGCGGCCCCGACGCGTCGCCGGGACCGATTTCGCCGGGCCAGCCGGCGGTCTGCTACGCCGGCGACCGCCTGCTCGGCGGCGGCTGGATCGAGGACTGATACAGCGGGGCGGGCATCCGCCCGCCGGAATGAGCAGATCACTGGAAAGCCCAGGGATGCGGTTCACTTCTCGTACATTCGTGGATCGAAGTGAAACGGCTGCCCGGAGTCGGTCTGAAGGAAGTTCATGTCGGGGTGTTTCGGGTTCAGCAGCAGGTTTCGTTCCCGGGTGGTGACGGCCGAAGGCACGACGAGAACAGCCGTTCGTCCCTCCTTCAACCACGCCGTGCCGATGTCTTTCAGCTCCGCGGGAGCCGGGACCGCCCTCCAGTTGGGCGGCAAAGCCGATTCGGGAAGTTCCGTCACAGGCACGGCATCAGGCAACGATGCGCGAATCGAAATCAGGTCACCCGGAGCGGTTTGTTCGGAGACGTGCACGAACATTTCGAGAACCGCGAGCGAGAGGTGTTCCGACGTATACACCATCGGATAGCCCTTATGGTTCCATCGCCCGCCAGCAAGTTCGGCGCCAATGCCGCTGAACGCCGTCGCTTCGTGCTTGGCTCGGCATAGCCGCCATAGTTCCATGGCTAGCTGTACACCCCGTAGTCGATTCGACGGAGGACATCGAGCACGTCCTCAAAGCCGATGGCTGTGTCCAGGAGGTCGATAGGCCGCTCGCCGTGGAGGGCCCGATTCTTCGTGAGAATCCATTCTCGCGCCTTGGCTCGGCTGCCAAGTACGTCGGTTGCCGTCACCACCACCTTGCTCAGCCGGTAAATCAACTCCGACGCGAGCGGCTTGAGAGGCGAGGCGGTGGCTTTGCGGCGCGCCGCGGTGCGCTTGGGGATTCGCAGTGCCCGCAGGATCTCGTCTTCGGTGAGCGACGACGACACGGCAACGTGGGCGAGTACTTCGGCCGGGAGCCCCTTTCGAATCGCCAAAATGAGCTCGTATTCGGACCGCGGAGCTCCGACAAACCGCGGGCCT
>JBIJCJ010000222.1:0-5246 GCA_044344765.1 Pirellulales bacterium
ACCCCCGTCCCGCGAAGCCCCCGCCATGTGGCAGCTCCAGGCCTACGACGCGCTCCTCTTCGACTGCGACGGCACGCTCGCCGACACGATGCCCGCCCACTACCGGGCCTGGCTGCACGTCACCGGCGCCCACGGCATCGCCTTCGACGAGAACCGCTTCTACGGCCTCGGCGGCCGGCCCACCCGCGACATCCTCGCCACGCTCGCAAGCGAGGCGGGCCTCGAGCTCGACCTCGAGCACGGCGTGAAGCAGAAGGAGGCGGCCTTTCTCGCCCAGCTCGAGAGCGTGGCGGCGATCGACCCGGTGATCGACGTGGTGCGGCGGTCGCGGGGCCGGGTGCCGATGGCCGTGGTGACCGGCGGCCACCGGGCTGTGTGCACGCGGATCCTCGAGCATGTCGGCATCGCCGACGCCTTCGACGCGGTTGTGGCCAGCGAAGACACGTCGCTGCACAAGCCGGAGCCCGAGCCCTTCCTGGAGGCCGCCCGGCGGCTTGGCGCTCGGCCGCAGCGCTGCGTCGTCTGGGAAGACAGCGACCTCGGCATCGAGGCGGCGCGGCGGGCGGGCATGGAATGGGTGGACGTGCGGTCGTTTCATATGCCAGCCAGGGTGAGTGGATCATGACGCGGCCCCCCGTGACGCTCGACGACGTGCGACAGGCGCAGGAGCGAATCCGCTCCGGCATCCAGCGGACACCCTGTCCGGCGAGCGTTCCGCTTTCCGAGGTCACGGGCGCCAAGGTGTATTGCAAGCTCGACCTGCTGCAACGCACCGGCAGTTTCAAGGAACGCGGCGCCCGCAACGCCCTCTTGCTCCTCAGTCCGAACCAACGGCGGCACGGCGTGGTTGCCGCCTCGGCCGGCAACCACGCCCTCGGCCTGGCCTACCACGGCAAACTCCTCGACATTCCGGTGACGGTGGTCATGCCGCGGTTCGCACCGCTGGTGAAGGTAGCCACGTGCCGCCGCCTCGGGGCCCGTGTGATCCTCGAAGGGGAGACGTTCGACGACGCCCGGCGGATGGCCGTGGAGATCGCGGCCGCCGAGGGACTCGAACGCGTGCACGGCTTCGACGACCCGCGGGTGATCGCGGGGCAGGGGACGACGGCCTTGGAGGTCCTCGAGGACGTGCCCGACGCCGACGCGATCATCGTGCCCACTGGCGGCGCCGGCCTGCTGGCGGGCGTGGGCACGGTGGCCAAGGCCCTGCGGCCCGACATCCGCATCATCGCCGTCGAGCCGGCGGCGGCGCCGAGCTTCAGCGCGTCGCTGGCGGCGGGCCGCCCGGTGCAGGTGCCGATTCGGCCGACGCTCGCCGATGGCCTGGCGGTGGGCCGCGTGGGCGACGTGTCGTTCGCATTGGCGGCACCGCTGGTGGATCAGGTGGTGACCGCGGGCGAGGCGGCGCTGGCGCTGGCCGTGCTGCGGCTCCTGGAACTCGAGAAGACGGTGGTCGAGGGGGCGGGGGCCGCGGCCCTCGTCCCTCTGCTCGCCGGCGAGTGCCCCGATCTCGTCGGCCGGAAGGTGGTGATCCTGCTCTGCGGCGGCAACATCGACCTCACGATCCTCGACCGGGTCATCGACCACGGCCTCGCCGCCGACGGCCGCCGCTGGCGGTTTACGACGCAGATCAGCGACCGGCCCGGCGGCAGCGCCCGGCTCACCGCCGCGATCGCCGCCGCGGGGGCGAGCGTGCGCGAGATCGTCCACGACCGGGACTTCTCCGGGCCCGACGTCTTCTCCACGGCCGTCGAGGTGACGGTGGAGACCGCCGACCGCGAGCACGTGGCCGCGCTCGCCGAACGCCTCCGGGCCGACGGCTTCACGATCGTGCCCGCGAAGAACGCCGCCCGCGTCTGACCTGGATCGGCTGGAAACCCCTGCGGATCGTGCGGGTGACGCGGGACGAAAAAAATCCGTGCGTTCGCGTGGCCGGCCGCGTCGAAACAAGGGGATGCGGCATCGGGCCGGATGCCGCATGACGACAGGAGCGTCGGTCATGATCACTCATCAAAGCGGCCTGCTCGCGCCGGTGGCGCGAACCGTCCCCGCATGCACTGAAGCGGATCGAGAACGCGAGCGTCTCCGGCAGGAACTGCTGCGGCGGATCATCGACCGCGAGACGCGTCGTCAGTCGTCGCGGGGCACGCCCCGATGACCGCCCGCTGACGAGGGCAGGAGGCAACCATGCGAAACAACGCCCGCCTCCGCCTCGCTGCCTGGCTCGCCCTGATGGGCTGCCTGCCGACCGTCCAGCCCGTTGCCGCCCAGGCGGCGCCGTGGGGCTGGGGCCTGGCCGGCAATCCCACGGCGAACTGGTCGCCCGAGGCGGTGGCCGACTATCTCCACACGGGGCAGACGCCGCATCCGGCCGTGTGTCGGATCGTGGCGCCGGAGCAGGCCGGTACGTCGCTCGGTTCCGGCGTGCTCGTGGACGTGAATCGCTCCCAGGGGCTCGTGCTCACCAATTGGCACGTGATCCGCGAGAGCCGCTCGGCGGTGCTCGTGCAGTTTCCCGACGGCTTCCAGTCGGCCGGCACCGTGATCCGCTGGGACGAGGCCTGGGACCTGGCGGCGATCGTGATCTGGAAGCCGAACGCCACGCCTGTGTCGCTGGCCGCCGCCGACCCCGCTCCCGGCGAGCGGCTCACGATCGCCGGCTTCGGCCGCGGCACCTATCGCGAAGAGACCGGCGGCTGCACGGAGTATCTCTCGCCCGGCAGCGGATATCCGAAGGAGTTCGTCGAACTTCAGGCGACGGCCCGGCAGGGCGACTCGGGCGGTCCGATCTTCAACGACCGCCGCGAGCTCGCCGGCCTGCTCTTCGGCCAGAACGACGGCCGCACGATCGGCAGCTGCTCGTCGCGGGTGCGCACCTTTCTGGCGACCGCCGGCTCGCGGGGCTTCACGCCCACGCCGATCGCCGAGTTTTCCACCGCCAAGGCGGTCGATCGGGCGTTGGGCGTGCCGGTGCCGCCGCAGGTGCAGCTGGCTGCGGCCGTGGACGGCGCGGTGCAGCGGTCCACGCTCGTGCCCGGCTCCGCAACGCCGCCCGCTGCCGGCATGCCGCCGCCGGTGTTCGCCGCCGCGCCCCCGCCCCTGGCCGGCGATCTCTGGGCCGCGGTGCGGCCGATCCTGGATCCGTTCGGCAACGGCCCCGCGTTGCTCTCGACCGCCGGCGGCCTGGCGCTGATGTTCCTCGGTCTGCGGACGATGTTCGGCAGGCGGCGTCGGCCGCCCGTCAACGCCGCGGAGTCTTGGTGACCGTCGCCTTCTTGATGACGACGGGCTGCACCGGGCGGTCGCCGGCGCCGGTCCGCACGTCGCCGATCGCCTTCACCACCGCCAGGCTGGCGGCGTCGGCCGTGCGGCCGAAGGCGGTGTATTGATTGTCGAGGTGAGGCACTCGCTCCAGGCAGATGAAGAACTGGCTGCCGGCGGAGTTGGGGTCGCTGGTGCGGGCCATCGAGAGCACGCCCGGCTCGTGCGGCGTGTCGTTGAACTCGGCCGCGATCTTGTAGCCCGGCCCGCCGGTGCCGGTGCCCTCGGGGCAGCCGCCCTGGATCATGAAGCCCTTGATGATGCGGTGGAAGCCGACGCCGTCCTAGAAGCCGCTCTCGGCCAGCGCCACCATGTTGCGGACGTGGCCCGGGGCATGCTTCGCGTCGAGATCGAGGCGGATCGTGCCGGCGGTCGTGTCGAGCGTGACCTGGTAGTCGAAGCCGTCGAGATCGACGGCCTTGGCGGCCTTCTGGAGGTCGGCGGCGGCGGGCTTGGGCATCGGTGCTCCTGGGGTGGGAAGTCGGCCTATACTCCATGCCTGATGGACGCGAATCCAGCAGGCAGTTCGAGCGGCCACGATCTTGCGGGGCGAAGCCTCGGAGGATACCGGCTCCTCCGTCGGCTGGGTAGTGGCGCGATGGCCGACGTCTACCTCGCCGAGCAGGAATCGCTCGGCCGCCATGTGGCCGTGAAGGTGCTGCGGCTCGAGGCACTGCGGCATCCTGCGGCGATCGACCGCTTCGCGCAGGAAGCCCGCGCGGCCGCGTCGCTCGTGCACGGCAACATCGTGCAGATCCACGAGGTGGCCTGCATCGACGGCATCCACTTTCTCGCCGCAGAATATGTCGCTGGGCCGTCGCTGAAGGCCTGGCTTGCGGCCCGGGGGCCGCTCGACGTGCGGCAGGGACTCGCCATGCTCGCGCAGGTGGGTTCGGCCCTCGCACGTGCGGCGCAGCACGGCATCGTGCATCGCGACATCAAGCCCGAGAACCTGCTCGTGACACCGGCCGGCGAGGTGAAGGTGGCCGACTTCGGGCTGGCCCGTGTGCTCTCCTCCGCAGTCGATCTCACGCAGGAGGGCATGACGCTCGGGACGCCGCTCTACATGAGCCCGGAGCAGGGGCAGGGCGGCGCGGTGGACTCCCGCAGCGACCTCTACTCGCTCGGCGCCACGATCTATCACCTGCTCGTGGGCCATCCGCCATTCACGGGGCCGACGCCGGTGAGCGTGGTGATGGCCCACATCCAGGAGCCGCTCGTGCCGCTGGCGACGCTGCGGCCCGACCTGCCGGCGGCGTTGTGTACGATCGTGGAGCGGCTGCTGGCCAAGCGGCCGGACGACCGGTTTCAGTCGCCGGGCGATCTGCTGCAGGCGGTGGAGGAGGTGGAGGCGACGGTGACACCCCGCGGCCGCCGCAGCGCTGCGCCGCTCGAGTGGAGTGCGGGCGACGCCGCGTGGGTTCTCGCCGGCACGGATGACTCCGGGGCGGCGGCGGTCGCAGCGCCGGCGGCTGCGCCCCTGCGGGCCCGGGCGGCAACGGTGGCGCTTCGCGAGGCGACCCAGCACCTCCAGGTGGCCGTGGCCCGGGACCGCGACGCTGCGCTGGCGAACCGGCGGCTGTGGCTCGGCACGGCGGCGGCCGCCGCTGCCGCCCTGGCGACGGGATTTTGGATCGGGCGGGCGCGGGGCCGGCGGTCGGAGCTCTTCCGGCTGCGGCGTTAACCGGCGGGCCGGAACCGGTTCTTTTGACCGGCTGGAGGGCCGTCGGCACGGCCGCTGCGCGGCTCGCTCAAGTCTGCTTGACTCCGCGACCGACAGTGCTAGAACCACTGAGTCGGTCCGAGCGACCGACAGACGCCCCCATCGTCTAGTGGCCCAGGACGTCGGGTTCTCAGTCCGAAAACCGGGGTTCGACTCCCCGTGGGGGTACTGAAACGGCCGCGCCGCCCGCTGATGCGAGTGG
>JBIJCJ010000223.1:0-5201 GCA_044344765.1 Pirellulales bacterium
GGCGACGACGGTTTCGTAGTTGGCGATCGAGAACCGGGCGCTGACGCCCGACTGCTGGTCGATGAACTTGCTCTTCCGGGCCGCGATCGTGACCTGCTCGAGGATCGCCTTCATGAACGGCGGCACGAGCACCGGCCACTCGCCGCCGAGGTCGATACCCGCCTCCTGCTCCACCATGGCGATGCCCAGGTCGCGGTCGGCCGGGTAGTGGGTGTGGATCACCGCGCCGATCCGGTCCTTGAGCTGGGGGATCACCTTGCCCGAGCGGTTGTAGGTCGCGGGATTCGCCGAGAACAGCAGCATCACGTCGATGTCGAACTTCACCGGATAGCCGCGGATCTGCACGTCGCGCTCCTCGAGGATGTTGAACATCCCCACCTGCACGAGCTCGTCGAGCTCCGGCAGTTCGTTCATGGCGAAGATCCCGCGGTGCATCCGCGGAATCAGCCCCAGGTGGAGGGCCTCCTCGCTGGCCATGCTCGTGCCGCCGGCGAGCTTCGCGGGGTCGATCTCGCCGATGATGTCGGCGAACTTCGTGCCGGGCGCCAGCCGTTCGGCGTACCGCTCGCTCCGCGGCCACCAGGCGATCGGCACCTCCTCCAGCGGCCGCTCGGCCACGAGCCGCTTTCCGGCCCCGGTGATCGGAGCGTAGGGGTCGTCATGGAGCGGGATCGCAGGATCGTCGAGGTAGGGGAGGTGTTCGTCGAGAAACCGCACGAGCAGCCGCATCAGCCGGCTCTTTGCCTGGCCCTTCTCGCCGAGGAAGAGCATGTCATGGCCGGCGAGCAGGGCGATGTTGATCTCGGGGATCACCGTGTGGTCGTAGCCCACGATGCCGGGGAACAGTTCTTCCCCCGTCTTCAGCATCCGCAGGAAGTTCTCGCGCACCTCGTCTTTGACGGGGCGGCTCTTCCAGCCGGAATCGCGGAGTGCGGCGAGCGTGCGGGGCAGGGGGGTGGCGGGCATGTGGGGAGCTCCTTCGCGGGGATGCCCCGATTGTAGACCGCGCCGGCCGCGCGGGCGCACGAACGGTGCGTCATACGGGTGGCCGCCAGGCCGCGGCGGCCTGGAGCACGGGCAGCCGGATCGTGATCGCCGTGCCCTTGCCCGGCGCGCTCTCCACGCGGATCCGGCCGCGGTTCGCCTCCACGATCTCGCGGCAGGCGGTGAGCCCGAGGCCCGTGCCCCCCTTGCCGGTCTCGTCGGGCCCGGCCTTCGTCGTGAAGTGCGGGTCGAAGATCCGCCGCATCACCTCGGGCGTCATGCCGCAGCCCGTGTCGCGGACCATCAGATCCACCAGGCCGCTCGGCTCGTCGTGGGCGAGGCGGAGGATCAGCCGACCGCCATTGGGCATCGCCTGGCGGGCGTTGACGAGAAGGTTCAGGAGCACCTGCTGGATCTGGCTCGGGTTGGCCGAGACCCGCGGCACCGGGGCGAACTCCCGCTCCACCTGGACGCGATACTTCATCATCTCACGTTCCAAAAGCACGAGCACGTCCTCGACGAGCAGCGTCATGTCGGTGGGCTCGAACCGCCCGGCGCGGCTCCGCGACATCGAGAGCACGCTGGCCGTGATCTTTGCCGCCCGGGTGCCGGCGGAGAGAATCCGGTCGAGGGCCTTGTCGCGGGTGGGCTGGTCGCGGTGCCGGAGGCCCATGCGGGCGTAGTTGAGGATCGTCGTCAGCGCATTGTTGAACTCGTGGGTCGTCGTGCCGAGCAGTTCGCCGAGGCTGGCGAGCTTGCGGGCCTCGAGCACCTGCCGCCGCATCCCGGCCAGTTCGGCGGCGTGCCGGCTGCGGGTGGCCGCCAGTTCGCTGCGGGCCGCGTCCAGCTGCCGTCGCAGCCGCTCGACCTCCGCGGCGTCCACGGCGGGCCGCGGCAGGGGAGACAGCACAGGCGCGGCCGTGTCGGCGCGGACGACGATCAGGTCCCGGCGCGGTGACTCCGGCGCCGGCCCCGTCCAGGGCCCCGATGGCTGTGCCGACTCCTGCTCCATCCCCGCCCGCGGCCCCCCGTGCTCGTTCCCAAGCCCTCGCCAGTCACCAACTTCCGGCTCGTCGTGGGGTATCGTCCGCCGCCGAACTGCCGCTGTACAATCGCGAGGGCGAGCCTTTCGGTTCTCTCGACCGTTGAACTTCCGCGAACCCGAACGCTCCCGGCCGCCAGCCGGGGCGTTTGCCGACGACCGTGCCCGTGGGGCGAACTTTGCCGCCCGCGTCGCCAGCCCAGACCACCGGATCCCATCATGCCGCTCCGTCCAGCGTCCCGACGTCTTCCACCCCGCGGGATCACGCTCGTCGAAATCCTGGTCGTGATCGCGATCATCGGCCTGCTCATCGGGATGCTCCTGCCGGCCGTGCAGTCGGTCCGCGAGCAGGCGCGGCGGCTGCAGTGCAAATCGAATCTCAAGAACATTGGGCTCGCCTTCCAGCTCTACCTCGACCGCAAGACCGGCGGCGGGCAGAAGGGGCGGTTTCCCGACGCGGCCGTCCTGCCCAGCGCCGAGCTCTGGTTCTGGACGCCGACGCGGCCGATCCGGCCGAGCATCGCCAAGGTGCTCGGGCCGTTCATCGAGGAGAACCGGGAGGTGTTCCGCTGCCCGTCCGACACCGGCTACTTCGTCCAAAACGGTACCTTCATGGTGTCGGAGGCGTATCCCACGCCGCAGTCATACTTAGACGCGATGCAGCAGAAGCTCGCGGCGCTGCCGGCCGCCGCCCGCCCGGCGGAATACGAGAAGCTCTCCTACGAGGGCACGAGCTACGAATACCCAGCCCGCCGCCTGGCCAACAAGACCCGCGAAGAGGCGCTCGTGTATCGCGGGAATCAGGGGGCGACGTCACGGCTGTGGGTGCTCTACGAGTTCGAGGCCTTCCATGGCGGGTTCACGCTTCTGCCCTCGACCTCCGACGACTTCAACGACCCCGACCCCAACCGGCCGCCGCCACAGGATGGCGCCCGCAACTTCCTCTACTTCGACGGCCACGTCGACAATCTCTGACGATCCGCGTCCCGCATCGTTCCGCGCAGCGAGGTGACCCATGACTTCCGCATCGGCCGCATACCGTTCTTCCTCCACGGCGTCAGGCGGGGAAGCCCCTGGCGTCGGCCGCTGGATCGCCGTGATCGCGGTTCTCGCCGCCCTGGCGCTGGCTGCCGCCTGGTGGCGCGGCTGGTTCGGCACTGCGACCGACCCGCGGGTCGCGGAGATCCAGCAGATGCAGGCCGATCTGGCCGCGAAATACCCCGCCGGCGCCGGCCCCACGAACCTCGCCGAGGCGACCACGATGGCGACCGCCATGTATGGCATCCGGCAGAAGATCGAGGCCTTGCCCGAGAACCTGCGGCCCCAGGCGGAACGCGGCGGCGGAAGCATGTTCCGCACCGCGATGCGGGCCCGCATCGCCGCCTACTTCGACGCTCCGCCCGCGCAGCGGGATGCAGTGCTCGATCGCCAGATCGACGAGATGGAAATCATGCGGCAGGCATTCGATGCCGCGGAGAAGGTGACGACCGCGCTCGGCGGCGGGTCGAGCCAGGCCGCCGCCCCGCCTTCCGGCGGCCCTTCGCGGAGCACGAACGAGGAGGAACGCAACAAGTTCCGCAAGGGGATCATCGACCGCACGTCACCGTCCGAGCGGGCCCGCTACGTGGAGTATTGGCGGGCCGTGGCCGAGCGCCGCGAGAAGCGCGGCATGCCACCCAGCCCGTGGGGCAGGTGACCGCATGGCCGACACGCTGGGCCTCCTCCAGGAGGCGCTGCAGCTCGCGCAGGACCTCGGCTACCGCGTCCGCGAGGAGCCGCTCGGTGATCTGCCGGGCGGGGCGTGCGTCGTGGGCGATGCGCGGCACGTGCTCCTCAACCTGGAGCACTCGGTGGCCAACCGGCTCGACATGCTCCTGCGGGCGCTCGCCGCCGACCCGCGGCTCGGCGCAGAGCCCAAGAGCCGGCTCCTCGCGGCCCGGCTGGCCGCGGTCACGGCGTCAGGCTGACCGGTAGAGGCCGTGTGCGGCGATGAACGCCTCGACGGCCCGCGGCGTGCGATAGCGGATACTGCGGCCGGCGGCCACGGCCGCCCGCAGGTCGCTGGCCCGAATGCCGATCGCGGGCATCCGCACCCGGCGGTCGAGCAGCGTCGCGAGGCGGTCGGCACCGAGCAGTTCGGCCAGCCCGGCCGTGGTGGCCGCGGCCCGCAGGTCGTCGAGCGCCTCGCGTTCCACGGCCACGAGCGTCGCCAGTTCGGCGATCCGCCGCGGCTCGCGCCAGGTAGGCAGTCCGGCGAGCGCGTCGGGCCCGAGCAGCAGGCAGAGCTCGGCGTCGGGGTGCGCAGACTTGAGCGCCGCGAGGGTGTCGACGGTGTAGCTGACACCGCCGCGGTCGATCTCCAGCGTCGCCACGTCGAAGGCGGGATGGCCGCCCGTCGCGAGCCTCAGCATGTCGACGCGGTGCTGCGGATCCGCGAGGCGACGATCCTGCTTGTGCGGCTGCGTCGCCGCGGGCACGAAGAGCACGCGGTCGAGCCCCGCCTGCTCGCGGCAGCACTCGGCAAGGAGCAGGTGCCCGATGTGCACCGGATCAAAACTGCCACCGTACACGCCGATCCGCATTCGATCCTCCGTTGTAAAGATGTCTTCGGACCGCCGTGCTCCAGCCTGGAGCGGCACGGCGGCACCACCGGAAGGCGAGGCGAGGGGATCGGCGTGAGGATGCGGACTGCCTGGGCCGAGGAACGCAAGGCTCAGGCACGGACTTTCGCCAGCGACGCAACTCATGCCGTCCCCGAGCCGGGGCGGAACAGGCCGGCGCGGCCATTCCGCGCGGCGAATACGCTCTAATCATCCCCATGTCCGCCGACAGCACAAGCCAACGCGATCTGTTCGAGCATCGCCCGCAGTGGGACGAGGACGACGTGCGTCGGGGCACGATCGCCACCGTCGTGCTTCCCGACGGCGTCGACAAGCCGCTCGACTACCTGGTGCCGGAACGGCTGGCGGCCGACGTCGAGCCCGGCCGCCGGGTGCTCGTGCCACTCGGCCGGGCCAACCGCGAGCGGCTCGCCTACTGCGTGGCCGTCCGCAGCGGCGAGCTCCCGCAGACGCCCCTCAAGAGCGTGGCGGCCGTCGAAGACCCGCGGCCTCTGCTCTCGCGGCGGATGCTCGATCTCACGAAGTGGATGGCCGATCGCTGGATGGCCCGGTGG
>JBIJCJ010000224.1:0-5189 GCA_044344765.1 Pirellulales bacterium
CACCAGGGACAGCAGCGTGCCCGGCCGCAGCCCCAGCCACGATGCCCCCGCCCCGCCCTGCACCGGCGGCTCCGCCGGTCTTCGCGCGTCGTTCGTCACGAGGCCACCTCCCGGGCTCGCAGGCAGAAGCTGCCGGCCACCAGGAACGCCAGCACGTAGCCGAGCGTTTCCATGCCGTTGGCCGCCAGCAGGTCGAAGGGAATGTCGAAGCCGTCGGCCACGAAGTTGCTCGTGCCCAGCGCCGACAGCGACGGAAACAGCCCCGCCGCCAGCCGCATCGGCGCCAGGAGCAGCGTGTCGACCGTCTTCATCGCCTGCACGGCCGGCGTCGGGTCGAGCGGCAGCGTGATGCTCGTCTGGGTGACGATCCGGTAGAGCGACTCGATCGGCCCGCCGCCGGGCACGAGCGTGGCGTCGCCGGTCACCTGGCTCTCGAAGAGCTGGGCGATGAACTCCCGGAACTGGCCGATCATCACCATCGACAGCGTCGCCAGCAGGGCCACGGGGCCGGCCAGGAACGTGCTGAACATCACTCCCATCGCCGTCATCAGGAGCATCGAGAACCAGATGCCGAGGCAGCTCTTCGCGTAGTTGAGGGCGAAGGATCCGTCGCCGGCCCGGAGGAAGAAGTCGGCCTGGGCGACGCCGTAGTACTGGGCCCGCTCCAGGCACTGGAGGACGATCTCGACCCGGCCGTCGGCGACGACGTCGGCGAACAGGTCGATCTGCCGCGTGCCGCCGTCGGCCGAAGTGGCGTTGAGCGTCCGCGGGATCGGCAGCGAGTCGATCGTCGTCTCCTTGGCGGTGAAGTAGAACGGGTCGCTCTGCAGCCCGGTGGACGGATTGCGGACGCGGATGCTGCCGCTGATCCCCTTCTCGATGATGCCCTTGTAGGTGCGGAACACCCGCACGATCATCTCCAGCGGCAGCCCGTCGGGAAACTCGCGTTCCGTGACGCCGTCGAACGTCCAGATCGCCGCGGCCAGCGTGCCCCCCTCGATGTATTGCCGGTAGCCCCACTCCGCGCCCACGCTGATCCCCTTGGCGCTCGGCCGCCCCTCGCGGTCGAGAAACCGCAGCCGGCCGCGGAGCGGCCGGCGGGCCTCGAGCAGCCCCTCGGGCGGCCCGATCTCGTAGGCCGTCGCGCCGCCGCGGTCGATCGCCCGGACGCGATGGCGGTGCCCCTGCACCGTGTCGGTCGTGCCCGTGCCGTCGGCGGCCAGGTCGAGCCGGTGGCGGTGGCCGCGATCGAAGCTCGTGCGGCCCTCGAACCCGCTGATCGTGCCGTCCTCGGCCCGCACGGGCTGCACGTCGGCGTCAGCCACGACGTGCGCATGGCCGACGCTGCGGACCACGAAGGCCCAGCCCGCCACGCCCATCACGGCCAACAGCGCGGTGCCCACCATCGCGAAGCCGAGGAACCGGCCGAGCACGATCTCGCCGGTCCGCACCGGCTTGGTGGTCACCGTCTGGATCGCCTTGGCCTTGATGTCGGCCGGCAGGCTGAAGACGGAGAGCACGAGCGTCACCAGACAGACCAGGAGGTTGGTGGCCGCGAGCATGAAGCCCAGGTAGAGCTTGCCCGGGTTCACGCTCGCGGGGTCGAGGAACCAGCCTGCAAAGAGGATGATGAGGGCGAACAGTCCGAGCACCACGAGCACGTTGCGCCGCAGCGATTCCTGGATCGCCAGCCGGGCCAGGGCCCACACCCGGCGGCACGACATGCCGCCGAGGTCGGCGAGCCCCGCCAGCAGGCCGCGATAGACGCGGTCGCCGGCGGCCAGCGGCCCGCAGAGGATCGATTGCACCAGCCACACCCCCGCCGCCGCGGCGATCGTGACGAGTGCCGCGGTGAACAGGAACCAGACGAAGGCCGGTCCGATCCAGGTGGCGAATGCCGGGATTTCCTCTTCGAGGACCATCGGCTCACCGCCCCGTGGAGTGGTCTGAGTCGGCGGCCTGACCGGCCCGTGGCTGGCGGGCGCGCCGTCCCGGCCGGGCCTCGGTGTCGCGGACCACCTCGAGGAACAAATCCTCGAGCGTGGTCGTCGGGTTCCCGACCTCGATGCCGGCGGCCCCGTGCCGCTCGAGCACGGCCCGGACCTCGTCGCGGGCCGCCGGCGAGAGGTTGCGGGCCCGGATCTGGGTCACGTCGGTGACCCGCAGCAGGTCCTCGACGCGGCCGAGCTCCTTGAGCTCGCCCTGATGGAGCACCGCGATCCGGTCGCACACGTCCTCCACGTCGGCGAGGAGATGCGAGCACATGATCACGGTCTTGCCGCGGCGTTTGAGATCGATGATCAGATCCTTCATCTCCCGCGTGCCGATCGGGTCGAGGCCGCTGGTCGGCTCGTCGAGGAGCACGAGCTCCGGGTCGTTGATCAGGGCCTGGGCCACGCCGATGCGGCGGGTCATGCCCTTGGAATACTCCTTGAGCTGCCGCTTCTTGTCGCGGCCGAGCCCGACCATCTCGATGAGCGCGTCGGCCCGCCGCTTCCGCTCCTCGGGGGGCATGTCGAAGAGCCGGCCGTAAAAGTCGAGCGTCTCCTCGGCGTCGAGAAACTTGTAGAGGTATGACTCCTCGGGCAGGTAGCCGATCCGCTCGTTCTTGGAGACGTCAGTCGCGCCGCGGCCGAAGACGAGCGCCTCGCCTGACGTCGGGAAGATGAGGCCCAGGAGCAGCTTCATCGTGGTCGTCTTGCCTGAGCCGTTGGGCCCGAGGAGGCCGAAGATCTCGCCGCGGCGGATTTCCAGGTCGAGCGGCTTGAGCGCCACCTTCTTGCTGCGGCCCCAGAAGTCGCGGTACGTCTTGGAGAGGTTGCGGGCTTCGACGACCACGTCACCGCGCGGATCGACGGCCTGGTGCCCGCGGCCCGGGTGGGGGGATTCGTTCATGGCTGCGCCTCGGGGAAAAGGGCGGCGAGCTCCCGCCGCACCTGCCTGAAATCCGGTTGTATCCCATGTCGGCCGGGTGTGCAGGGGGGCCAGGCCCGCTGCGGCAATCGCTGGGATCGGGCGCAGCCGCGACCAGAAAACAGGTTGACACTCGCGCAGTCGGGGCTAAACTAATCTCGCGTGTTGATACTGAGTCTCGATTGCCGTTCGTTTTTGGAGCATTTCTTGTGAAAAACAGCGTGCTTCGTCGGCCGCCACAAAGCGTCACCAGCCCACAGCGGGCGTTTCATGGTTTCACGCTCGTCGAACTCTTGGTGGTGATCGCGATCGTGGCCACGCTCATCGGCCTCCTCCTCCCGGCCGTGCAGTCGGCCCGCGAAGCCGCCCGGCGGACCCAAAGCCTTTCCAACCTGCGGCAGATCGGCATCGCCTTGCACTGCTACCACGATGCCCGCCGGACCCTGCCCCCGGGCTTCCGTTCCACGACCACCGGCACCTGGGCCGGCGGCTCCAACGCCGTGCCTGAATCCGGCCCCGGCTGGAGCATGTTCGCCCTTCTCCTGCCGTTTCTCGAGGAGAACGCCCTGCATAACATGATCCGCTTCGACCTGCCGATCACCGATCCGCTCAACAAGGCGGCCCGGGAGACGACCGTGCCCGTGCTCGTCGATCCCGGCGACACGGGCCCGCGGCTCATCGACATCACCGACTCGGGAAGCCCACCCGCGCCCTCGAACACGCCCACCGTGCTCACCCAGGCCAGCGTCTGCAGCTACGCCGGCTCATTGGGGACGCTGCCGTACGAGCAGCAGCCCTTTACCGGCGTCTTTCATCGCAACAGCCGCATCCGGCTGTCCGAGATCAGTGACGGCACGAGCAAGACGATCGGGATCGGCGAACGGATGAGCCGCCACACCCGGAGCAGCTGGGTGGGAGTCGTGCCGGGCCAGGAATTGGTCTACGCGCCGGAGTCACCGCGATACCGGGCGAGCGAACCGAGTTTCAACTGGCGGCCGGCCATCACGGCGGTGCTCGTCCACGTCTCGTCATCCACCCCTAGCCTCCAGGGCAGCCCTGGCGGCTTCATCGGCCCTTACTCGGCCGGCACCAACTTCCTCAACATGGACGGCTCGTGCCGCCTCATCTCCGGGGACACAGCCCTCGATGTTTTCAAGGCGTTGTGCACCCGGGCCGGCGGAGAAACCGTCACCGTCGAGTGATCAACGGCCGCTGCCGGAAGGGGATCGCGTCCCCCCCGCCTCGGCCCGCTTGGTCACGATCTCCACCACCAGGAAGGCCGCCTGGAGCTCGGCCGGGGTGAAGAACGGCTCGTCGGGAACACCGCCGACGTGATCGATCTTCTCGGCGGCGAGCTGCTCCCAGGTGAGCCCGTTGGCGATGTGCCAGGCGGCGGCCTGGGCCACCTTCTGCGACACCTCCCCCTTGCCGATGCTCTGCATCAGCTGCTCGAGCCGCGGATCGTCCGAATACGAATCCAGCTCCACGAGCTTGTAAGACCGGAGCGGCGACGGCTCGGGCTTGCCGTGCTCGAGGCACACGGTCGGGACCTTCACCACGCGGGTCTTCTCCGGCGGCACCGAGAACATCCCGGCGCCCGGAGCACCGCCGATTCCCATGCCCGCTCCGGCCGGCGCGGCGCCACCGGTCGTCTGCGGAGCGCCGCCGACGCCGGCGCCGGCGAACCCCGCCGGACCGCCCACCTGGGCGAGTACCGGCACGCCGGCGAACACCTCGGGCAGCCGCAGCGTGAGCGGGCGGTCGGAGCGATTGGTGACCACGATCTGCGCCGATCGCGAATCGTTGTGGATGTACTTCACGGCGACGAGGCCATCCTTTTCGGCCTGCAGGAGTTCGTGGGTTTCGGGCGGCGTGGCCCGGGCGCGGGACCGCGGCTCGCGGGCCGACGCGGCGGAAACGGCGACGGCGCCGGCGAGAATCAGGGCGAAGAAAGCGAAGCGACGCATGGCGGGGCTCCTGAACGGGGGGCGAACACCTGACGAAGGCGCGCCCTTCCAGTATGCATTCGGCTCGATCGCCTGGCGAATCCGACGGTCTGCCCCGGGAATTCCGGTCATGACGGTCGTAGGAGGCCAGGCGGACCAAACGCCGTCGGCTCGCGAGAGCCACCGTTGTAGCGGCGGTCTCTGACCGTCGTGCCCGCGGCACACGCCGGAGGAGAACGCCAACGCCGGTGGTAGTCCACGCCCGATGCCGTGAAGCCCGAGGCTTATGCCGGAGGAGAATGCCAACGCGGGTGGTAGCGGATGCCCGAT
>JBIJCJ010000226.1:0-5156 GCA_044344765.1 Pirellulales bacterium
TCGTAAACGTTCTGCCGCCGATGGTGACCATGGGAGGCAGCGTAAGCAGGCGGAGGTGGCTGTGTCCAGTCCAGATTCCGGGTAAAAGTCAGCTCTGGGAGAGGCCGGCCGCAGGCCGGGTGAGGGTGCCTTGGTCACGCAACGGAAGCACTCACCAAGATCCGGTACCGGGGGGCATGCAGTTGCATTCGCCCCCGTCCGGGGGCTGTTTTTCCGCCCGAAAAAAATTGCTTGACAAGCCCGAGCGGGTGCCTATCATCATGCAACGGTGATGCAAAAGGCCGTGGCACGGTGCCTGGCCCTTCCATCATCGATCTCTCAAGACTGCTCGTGAGCGCGTGCTGATCCGAGTCGCTCGCTGACCAACGCCCTGCGGGGCAGTTGGCCGATGCGAATGGCTTCGTGGATCGCCTCGACGCGTTCGCGGCCTGCTGCGGGCATTCTGGCTCGCAAAGGCCTGCCGTTCATCGCGGCGTCGCCTCCCGGTTTGGCTCGCGCGCCTACCTAAACAGCTTGCCCTAAAAATCAATCGGCAACTCTATTGCATGTGCATTCGGGTTGCATATATTTCGTTTCATCCATCGACCGGTGGCATCTGCCCTCCAGAATCTTCCCTCATCCCCAAGGACCATGACCATGACCATGACCATGACCATGACCGCGGTCGTTCGATCCGCTCGCTCTGTTGCCCGGCTGGGAGTCGCCCTCTCCCTGGCCTTCGCCATTGCCCCGGCCCGAGCCGAACCCGTCATCTTGTCGAGCGGCCACGCCGACATCTTCGAAGCCGAGTACGAGCTCCACGAAGGCGTGCCCGAACTGCACCTCGGCGTGCACGCTGGGCCAGGGGTGGGCACACACTATGAGCCCGGCGATGTGATCCTTGAGGTGAAAAATGCGGCCTACACGAGCACTTCCGGCTTACCAAGCTCAATCACCACGATTCTCGGCGCCAATGCCTGGATCCTTCCGGCGGCTACCGAAACGGCCGACGCCTTGGGCGTGCTTGAGGCGGGAATTGGCAGAGTCGGTGAGTTTCCCGACGGCAATCCGGTGACGTTCACGATGATCTCGGCAGGAAATTCGAACCCGGGCAACTTCGTACTTTTCAACGCCACAAACACGATCCGTCTGTCCGCCACCTCAGGCACCGTCGGAACTGGCAGTTTCAGTCTCAGCGTAGGACACACCCACTGGAACTGGGGCTTTTCCGCCCCCGGCACCTACACCTTCGACATGCGGGCGAGCTACACGGATCCCGTCGCGGGTCTCCTGCAAAGCCCTGTGGAGACCTACACCTTCCAGGTGCAGGCCGTCCCCGAGCCCTCCACCTGGATCCTGGCCGGCACCGCCGCACTCGGGATCGCCATCGCGAGGCGGCGCTGCCTGCGGGGACGTGGCAAAGCCCCAGACCAAGACTGACACGTCTTCGTCGTTCACCGACGAGCGAGTGTCGAGAACGATTCGCATGGCGGCCCTTGGCGGGGCCGCCTTTTTTTGACCTTGCAGAGAGCCTCGGCCCAGTAACAGCGATCAGGCTACTGCCGCGGCGGTTCGCCGCCGTTTCGGCTCCCCATCGCCCACCAGGCAGCCTGGTCGATTTCGTCGGCGATGAACTCGACGTGGCCGTCGGCGAAGCAGACGTTGACCCCGCCGCGATGCTGGCTGCTCGGCGTGGCCAGATAGTTACCGTTGCCCTCGCCGCCATAAACGTGGCCGTTGTAGCCGTTGGGCGGAAAGACGTGCATGTAGGTGTTGCCAAGCGGCGTCCAGCCGCTGATCCAGGCCCGGCCAAGCAGGCGTGAATACGACGGATCGGCTCGTTTTTCGACATAGCTGATCCATGACGCGAGCGACTGGCTGTTACCGCTGCCCCCGCAGCCGGAGATCAGGGAAATCGGCGTCCCGCCGGCCCGGCCCTCGTCGGGATCGCCGCTGTCGAACTCCCCGGCCGCGACGAGGCTCACGATCCGCCGCTCCGCCACCAGCGCCGTCTTCGACATTCCGTCGGCAAAATCCTTGGCTTTGATTTGCTTGGTCTGCCACGTCGCGGCTGACTCGGAGGGATCGGGATTGTGCATGGGGATCGCACCGTTGTGGCTGCCGAGCCCGGGGCTCGGGATCGCCAATGGTCCCGGTGAAATGCCCCGCGTCCGCCGCGGCCAGCCCACGTTGCCGGCGTAATTGCCAGGTGCTGGCAGCGCCGAGCCGACGAACTGGGCGTGCTCGGGCCGCTGCGTGTAACTGTCGGATGGGCAGAGAAACGAGGACACGACCGTCGCCGCCGCCTTGGCGTTCGGATGGGCCGCTGAAATCCGCATCCCGGTCGCCGATGGCCGATAGCCGCCCGTGCACCTGTCCATCATGCCGACGTCGCGGCGGACTGAATTGAACAGCGGCGCCTCGTCGAAGTGGGGCAGGATTTCGAAAAGAAAGCTCGTGAAGCCCGGACCGCAGCCCCCGGCTCCGGGCGCTGCGCCGGTCGTATGCACGGGCAGGCTGCCCCGACAGTCCGTGTGCGTCTGGATCGCCAGGCCGATCTGTTTGAGGTTGTTCGCACACTGCATGCGCCGGGCCGCCTCCCGCGCGCCCTGCACGGCCGGCAGGAGCAGCCCCACCAGAGTCGCAATGATCGCGATCACGACGAGGAGCTCGACGAGCGTGAAACCATGGCGCGGCCCGAGTCGGCGCCTGCCTGGCTGCAGAGAGCGCGTTTTTCGGTTCATGCAGGCATTCTGGCGGGGGGGGGGGGGGGGGGGGGGGAGGGATGGCCCGCATTCCTCCTGCTCAACTGGTTCCACGGGGGAGAATCGTGGGCCGATTGGTATTCGACAGCCAAGAGTATGTCGCAACTTGCTTGCAAAAACAATTGTGACGGCGATCCACGGCGGAACGCGAAAAGTGCGGGAAAACCTCGCGGCCTGAATATTGCGTGGGGCCGGTTATCCGGCCGAATCCGCTGCGGTTCCTCTGTCAGCCCAACAAAAACAGTCGGCTGGCTGCCAGGAGGATCGCCGTGATCGCCATCGCCAAAAAGGCCCCTGCTTCCGGAAAATCGTCCCAATCCGCCACCGCCCGGCGGCCTCTGAAGACCAAGCGGGCGGCCGCAGCCGAGGCGGCCCGCCGGGCCGCACTCGCGGCCCGGCGCGAGGAGTTCTTCGCCCGCGAGATCGAGTTCGTCGCCTGCCCGCAGTTTCGCCGCAAGGCGGCCGAGGCCCTGGCCTCGACCCCGCCGGCCGCCGCGGCGGTGCCGCTCGAACAGAGGCGCTCCGAAGCCGCGGCCAGCAAGGGTCTCTCGCCCTACCTCGCCAGCCTCTACCAGAACCGCCTGCTCACCAAGGACGAGGAGCAGTTTTACTTCCGGCGGATGAACTGGCTGAAGTTCCGCGCCGCCGCCGACCGCCGCCGACTCGACCGGCGCCGGGCGACCCCATCCCAGATGGATCGCGTCGAGGCGCTGCTCACCGAAGCCGAGACCGTGAAGGCGATCCTGATCACGTCGAACCTGCGGCTCGTCGTGTCGATCGCCAAGAAATTCGTCGATGCGACGTATTCCTTCGACGAACTCGTCAGCGAGGGCAACGTGGCCCTCATGCGGTCGGTCGAGAAGTTCAACTTCGCCCTCGGCAACCGGTTCAGCACCTACGCCACCTACGCCATCCAGCGGCACTTCTACCGGCTCTCGCACCGCGGCCGGCAGTTCCGCAAGCGGTTCGTCGCCGACGACGAGGCGCTGCGGGAGCGGGCCGCCATCGAGCCGACGACCGACTATTGCTCCGCCGAGCAGATCGGCATGCTCAAGGATCTGTTCGGCCGGTTCCTCGGCGACCTCGAGCCGCGGGAACGCGAGATCGTCGTCGCCCGCTTCGGCTTCGACGGCAAAGCCCCGCGGACGTTCCGCGAGCTCGGCTCGGCGATGGGCGTGTGCAAGGAGCGGATCCGGCAGATCCAGGGCCGGGCGATGGAAAAGCTCCGTGACATGGCGGCCGAGGCCAGGCTCGAGCAAACCGTAGGCGACTGGCTGTGAGCGGACCGAACCGGGTGCTCGTGATCGGCGGGGCAGGGGGCATCGGCGCAGTCGTCGCGCGGATGGTCGTCGGCGACGGCGGAACCGTGTTTCTCGCCGGGCGTGACGCCGGGAAACTGGCGGCGCTCGGCGGCGAACTGGGGATGCCCTACGCGACGGTCGAGGCCGGCGATCCTGATGCCGTCGACGCTTGCGCCGACGCCGCGGCCGAGTCGCTCGGCGGGCTCGACGGGATCGTCAACTGTGCCGGGTCGCTCCTGCTCAAGCCGGCGCACCTCACCACGACGGCCGAGTGGCAGGCGACGCTCGCGGCCAACCTTTCCTCCGCGTTCGGCAGCGTCCGCGCCGCGGGCCGCCTCTTGAGGGCATCCGGCGGGTCGGTGGTGCTCGTGTCGAGCGCCGCGGCCCGCGTCGGCCTGGCCAATCACGAGGCGATCGCGGCGGCCAAGGCCGGGATCATCGGCCTCGTGCTCTCCGCCGCGGCGACCTACGCCAAGTCGAAGATCCGCTTCAACGCCGTGGCGCCCGGCCTGATCCGCACGCCGCTGACGCAGGGCCTGGTGGCGAGCGAACTGGCGGAGAAGGCCTCGATCGGCATGCACCCGCTGGGCCGGCTCGGCACGCCGGAGGACGTGGCCCGGGCGATCGTGTTTCTGCTCGACCCGGCCCAGAGTTGGATCACGGGCCAGGTGCTCGGCGTGGACGGCGGCCTCGCCGACCTGCGCGGTCGCTAGCGAGCGTTGAAGGTTGGCTTGATGCCGAGCCCCTCGCTTATGCCGATGGGGAACGCGGCGCTGCTGGTGGCGGATGTCCGCTGCCGTGAAGCCCGAGGCGCGAGCCGAGGGAATGCGGGTCGGTGTTCGGTGGAGGGACGCGTATTCCCTCAGCTTGCGCTTCGGGCTTCCCGGCAAACGGGCACGGCGGCCGGAGACCGCGGCTCCAGTGTGGGCACGGCGGCCGGAAAACAACGGGTCAGCACGTGGCAACGGCGGTGGGAGAACGCGGCTCCAGTGCGGGCACGGCGGTTGGGGAACAACGGGTCAGCACGTGGGCACGGCGGTTGGGGAACGCGGCGCTGATGGTGGCGGATGTCCGCTGCCGTGAAGCCCGAGGCGCGAGCCGAGGGAATACG
>JBIJCJ010000227.1:0-5113 GCA_044344765.1 Pirellulales bacterium
TTCCACCTTGCGGAGCACGTTTTGCACGTGCTCCTTCACGGTCTCGATGCTGATCTCGAGGGCGTCGCCGATCTCCCGGTTCGACAGCCCCATGGCCACGAGCCGCAGCACCTGCGTCTCCCGAGGCGTGAGCGGAACGTCGGTGTCGGTCGGCAGTTCGCGGTTGGCCATCGACGTGGCCACACGCCGCAGTTCTCCGGCACGCGTCGGAGCGGCGCCCGCCGCCGCATCGGTCACGGCATCGATCAGTTCCGCCCGCGTGGCCGTCTTGAGCAGATAGTCGTGCGCGCCGGCCGACACGGCCCGGGCCACGTAGGTCGGATTGTCGAAGGCGGACAAGGCGATGACCCGCGTGTTCGCGGCGGCAGAGCGAATCCGTTTGATGGCGTCGAGACCGTCCTCGGCGCCGAACCGAACGTCGAGCAGCACGACGTCGGGCTTGTGCCGGCGGGCGAGCCGAACGGCCTCGTCCCCCGTCGTCGCCTCGCCGACGATCCGAACATCCGAGTTCTTGAAGACGCTGACGAGTCCATGGCGGACGATTTCGTGGTCGTCCGCGATCAATACCGTGATGGCCATGTTGAGATCCGATTCCTTTTCGGTGCGCCGCCGCGGAATCAAGACTTCCGCCGTAAACCGGCCAAACAGGGTACCACCTTTGGTCTCAGTCCGCACCTCTCCGGAGGGGCGCGGCCAGGGCGGCCGTGGAACTGGCTGACACGCGACCCGATGCGGCTCTCCCTCGGCGGACACGGATCATTTTTCCGCGGGCCGGTAGACTTGGGCGCGCGACGCCGTGTCGGCTTCGCGACGGGAAGAAATGCATGACGAGATTGGTGTCGTTCGGCGTGATCCTCGGCCTCGTGGCCGTATTTGGCCTGCTTTCGCTGCGGGTCATGTCGGGCTTTCTCCTGCCGTTGCTCCTGGCGGCCATGCTCGTCGTGATCTTCGGGCCGCTGCACCGGTGGCTGCGGGAGCGATTCCAGATTCCCGAGTGGGCCGCGGCCGGCCTGACGACCGCGTTCGTGCTCCTCATCGTGCTGGTGCCACTTTCGCTGCTGGTCGTCCGCGCCGGCGGCGACGCCGCGGCGATGCTCCGCAGCCCCGACGGCATGCGGCTCGACCCCAAGGTGCTCGACGGTCTGGTGGCGAGCTTCAACGAAGCCACCGGCCTCCACATCACCGCGGAGAGCGTGAACGGAGAGCTCAAGAAACTGGCCGAGGACTGGATCGGCCCGATCGCCGCCCGGGCTCCCGTCGCGGTCGCCAAGCTGCTGATCGGACTGATCGTGATGACCGTCAGCCTGTTCTACTTCCTCGCGGACGGCCGCCGGATGCTCGAGGCGGTGATGCGGCTGGTGCCGCTCGACGTGCGCTACCAGTGGCAGCTGCTGCGGGAGTTCGAGGAGGTGAGCCGCGCCGTGGTGAGCTCCACGCTGCTGGCGGCGATCGTGCAGGCCGTGCTGGCAGGCTTCGGGTTCTCGTTCGCGGGCCTCGGCAACGTGTTTCTGCTCACGCTGCTGACCTTCTTCGGGGCCCTCGTGCCCTTCGTCGGCGCCGCGGCCGTGTGGGGGGCGGCGAGTCTGTATCTGCTGTTCTTCGTGAAGAACACGTGGGCCGCGGCGGGCCTCGCGGTCTGGGGGCTGTGCGTGGTCTCGACAGTCGACAACATCATCAAGCCGATCGTGCTGCACGGCCAGTCGAAGCTCCATCCCCTGCTCGCGCTGCTCAGCGTACTCGGTGGCGTCGGCGCCCTGGGGCCGATCGGCATCTTCGTCGGCCCGATCGCGGTGGCCTTCCTCCAGGCGGCACTGTCCATGCTCCAGTTGGAAATCGACAGCCTTTCCGGCGGGGGGCTGGCGGGGGCGGAGGCGGCCTCCTGGGCCGGAAAACCAGGGAGATCGCCCCAGGACGCCCCGTCGGCCGACGGCGGAGTTGCACGGGAGGGTGACGGGAAGGTGAAATCGTGACCGACGGCGATGTCGCCGAGGGAGAGATTCATGATCGTTGAATGCGTGTTGCTGGTGGCCGGGCTGCTGGCGACGGGTATCGAGGCGGCCTACGTGCCGCAGGATGGTGGCGGTGGCGAGTACCTCGTGCGGGTCGAGCCCGACCTCGTCCGCAACGCCAGTCCGTATCAGTTCACCAGCGACGTGCCGGACGACGCCCGGGACGTGCGCCGGGTGAAGATCTACGTGGCCGACAACTGGCCGCCGGCCGTGGAGCGGTCGGTGATCGATGCGGCGAAGCGGCCGCGGCGGCCGACGCCGGTGCTGGCCACGGCGGCTCCGGTGGTCGCCGCCCAGCCGGTCGTGGCGACGCCCAAGGTGGATCGGCCCTGGCCGTGGCTGATCGGCAGCCTGATCGCGCTCTTTCTGTCGCTCGGGGCCAACGCCTACCTCGGCATGTTGCTCGGCTCGATGCGGCAGCGCTACCTCGAGGGCGTGCAGCGGGGCTACGTGCGGGCGTAGGCGTCGGGGCAACGACGCCGGTCGTGATGGCCGCACCACGCCGCGGCACGAGGGCATGGATTTCCGGTTGGGGCATTTGGCTCGTTGCCGTGAAGCCCGAGGCGCGAGCCGAGGGAATGCGGAACGGTGTTCGGTGGATTCCCGCGTATTCCCTCACCTTACGGTTCGGGCTTCCCAGCAACCGGGCACCGCGGTCAGAGATAGCCGCCGCAGCGTGGGCACGACGGTCAGAGACCGCCGCTACAAGTGAGCCACGACATTCCAGCGGGCGGAGGCCCGCCAAGCAAAAATCGCACGATGCGATGTTTTGCCTACACACAGCCGCTAGGCCCGGAGGGCCGGGTTGATTCCAGCGGGCGGAGGCCCGCCAGGCAAAAATCGCACGATGCGATATTTTGCCTGAATCCAGCGATCGCCGCTCCAGCGTGAGGCGGGCAGGGATCCGGTGATCAGCGCCGGCGGCGGCCGCGGCTCGCGGGACGGCGGGACGCGGGCCGAGCCGCCGGGGCGGATGTCTTGCCGCCGAAGAAAAACGCCTCGGCCGGCCAGAGTTCGCCGTCGTCGGCGGACGGCGCGGGGGGCACGGCGACGATCGGCTCGGGGGCGACGGCGGGCTCGATGACGACCGCAGCGGGCTCGGGCCGGACCTCCACGCGGCGTGGCCGCGGCGCCGGCTCGCGGCCCCAGATCGGCCGCGGGTCGGAGAACGACCGCACGTAGGCGCCGGCCTCGTGAAACGTCTTCGCCACATGCTCGTGGCAGGTGAGCACGAGCATCTGCCGGTCCGCCGCCTGCTCGGCGATGAACTCGACGAGGACGCGGGCGGCCGAACGGGCCCGGGCATCGTCGAAGTTGACGAGGGCGTCGTCCATGACGATCGGCAGGCTGACGTCGTGCCGGCCAAGGTCGCGGATCAAGGCCAGACGCAGGGCCAGGAACACCTGTTCCCGGGTGCCCCGGCTGAGCCGCTCCGGGTTCCACACGACGCCGTCGCCGTCGTGCACCTCGAGCCGCGCCTCGTCGATCGCCGTGGTGATCGAGGCATAGCGGCCCTCGGTGAGCCGGGCCAGCCACCGGGAGGCCTCGCGGAGCACGGGCGGCTGGTGGTCGCGGGCCACGGCGGCCCGGGTTTCCTCGAGGAGAATCCGGGCCCGTTCCAGCACGCGGCGCCGATCGAGCTGCTGGCCGAGCCGCTCCTCGACGTCGGCCAGCTCGGCCTGCAGGCTCTCCGTGCAGCGGTCCTTGGCCGCGGCATCGACGCGGGCGGCCACGGCCCGGCGCTGGTCCTGCGCGGCGGCGAGCGCGGACCGCTGCCGCGACGTGACGGCGCAGGCGTCGGCGAGCCGCTGCTCCAGCGGCGTCGCGGTGTCGACGAGCCAGGCCTCGACGTCGGCCGGCTCGGTGGTCCGCCGCCGCGCGTCGAGCCAGGCGGTCTCGGCCATCTCGGCGTCGCGGCGGGCCTGTTCGTATTCGGGGCGGCGATCCACCTTCGCCAGGAACTCCTTCTCGGTGGCCACGCCCCAACGCGTGAAGAACTCGCGCACCGCGCGGTCCGCGACCTTTACCTGCCGCACGACGTGGCGATGACGACGGCGGGCCGCCTCCAGCCGCCGCGTGAGCGAACTCCGCCGGCGGATCGCGGCCTTCTCCGCGTCGAGCCGCTCCTGCAGGAGCTTGAGGTGGTCGAGGGGCGTGGCCTCGGGCACGAGCTCACATTCCACCATCAGTTCGTCGATCCGCTTGCCGGCCGCGGCCAGTTCCTCACGCTTGTGCCGGGCCTCCTCGGAGAGCCGGCGGCGGTCGTCGTCGAGCGTGAGCAGGGTGTGGCGGTGCGTGGCGATCTGGCGGACCTCGCGCGGGGAGAGCGTGGGGGGCAGGCCGCGGTGCTCGAGCGCCCGGCGCCAGCGGCCGCGGGCGGCGCGCCGCTCATCGACGGCCCGCTTCAGCGCCTGCTCGGCCACGGTCACCTTGTCGCCGAGGAGATGCACGGAGCCCTCGCGGGTGGCGAGCTCCTCGAGGCGGTCGAGCTCGGCCTGGGCCACGGCGAGCCGGCGGTCGAGCGTGTTGATCGCGTCGGCGGGAATCTTGCGGTCGAGCAGGCCGCACTGGGCGAGCAGTTCCTCACGCTGCTTCTTGGCCATCTCGTGCTGCCGGCGGGCGGTGTCGAGCCGCGCGGCGGCGGTGCGGTCGAGCGACCAGGTCGTGACCGACGCCAGGCCGGTGCCCGCCAGGCCGAGCGCGGCAAGCGCGTAGGCGAGCGAACCGGTCACGTCGGCGGGGAGGAGCAGGCCGGAGAGCAGCATGCCCGCACCGGTGACGAACAGGGCGCCCAGCGCGACGAGCCAGGGGATCGGGAGCAGCTGCCCCTCGACGCTCGCGGCCAACTCCCGCTCCAGGTTCACCACGGAGCGATCGAGCTCGGCGAGCTGCTCGCCCGCCGTGATCCGCTTGCGGAGCGTCGTCACCTTGTCGCTCGCCTGCTCGATGGCCGCGGCGATCGTCAGGCCGCCGAGCGCGGAGCCCGCGCCCTTCACGGAGCCGCGGGTGTCGTCGTGCTCGCGGCGGGCCGCGGCGAGCGCCCGCTTCGCCTCGGCCACCGCGCGGGAGGCCCGGCCGCAGTCCCGGGCCCGGCTCCGCAGCGG